>JBOHCG010000473.1:0-6297 GCA_050698735.1 Streptosporangiaceae bacterium
TGCTCGCGGCGGCGCGGGCGAGCGCCGTGGCGGACGCGCTCGGCGGGTCGACGACCGGCGGCAGCACGCCCGGCGGTCCGGTGCACGCGATCATCATCGCGGGTTCTGGCGGCCATGTCGTGATGTCGGGGCAGCCCTGGCGCGAGGTAGCGGCCTGCGCCGCCGCCGCCATCGTACTGGCCGGCCTGGCCACCGCCTGGCGAGGGCCGCGCTGGCCGGTCATGTCGGCCAGGTTCGAGCGACCACGGTCCGGGGACGCCGCGGCGGCCGCACCCGCCCGTGCCGCGGCGCCGGCGCCCGATTCCGCGGCGATGTGGGAGTCGCTCAGCCGCGACGTTGACCCGACTGATCCTCACACCAATCCTCACGCCAACTCACAGCAGATCGATGGCCGGACCCGAGGCTGAGACGGTCCTGCTGGCCGAGCACGAGCCCGAGGTGGCCGAGATGTCGGCCCGCTACCTGCGCCGGGACGGGCTGCGCGTGCACCTGGTCGCCGACCCCGTGCAGGTGATCGCCGAGCTGACCGGAGGCTCGGACGCGGCCGCTGTGCTCGATCTCACCATGCCCGGCCTGGATCCCAGGCGCATCAGGCGCGCGCTGCGCACGCCGGTCATCTTCCTCGTGACGGGCACCAGGCCCCGCGGCCTGGTCCAGCGCACCGGTACCGCCGGTGCCCGCCGGTGGCTCACCCGGCCGTTCAGCCCCCGGCAGCTGGTCGCCATGGCCCGCGAGGTCCTGGCCGAGCCGCCCGCGACAGGAGCGCGCGCAGCCGATCCGCCGGCAGCCGGACTGCCTAAGAGCGTGGTCGTGGCTGGTCGTCAGGTCTCGCTGACCGTGACCGAGTTCGCCATCCTCGCCGCCATGATGGATCACCCGGGCCGCGTCCTCTCGCGCCGGCAACTGCTCGCCACGGCGGGCTGCCAGAGCGCCGGCGACCGGGCCGCCGACGTGTATGTGGCCCAGCTCAGGGCGAAGATCGGAACGACAGGAGTGATCAGGACCGTACGCGGCGCCGGCTACGTGCTGGACCAATTACCGGGGGCCAGCTCGTGGGCACCCGGGGGACCGGGCTACCATCGGTGGCGCAACAGTACCGATCTTGAGGGGACGAGCGAACCGCGTGAGTGTGCTCGACGAGATCCTAGACGGCGTGCGTGCCGATCTCGCCGAACGGCAAAGGCGAGTCTCTCTGGACCAGCTGAAGGAGATGGCCCGGCGGGCGCCGTCACCGCGGGACGCCATGGCGGCGCTGAAGGCGGAGGGCGTCAGCGTCATCGCCGAGGTGAAGCGGGCAAGTCCGTCCCGGGGGAAGATGGCCGACATTGCCAATCCGGCCGCGCTGGCCTCGGAATACGAGGCCGGTGGCGCAAAGATGATCAGCGTGCTGACCGAGCAGCGGCATTTCGGCGGGTCGCTTGATGACCTGGACGCGGTGCGCAGGGCCGTCCAGGTGCCGCTGCTGCGCAAGGACTTCATGATCAGCTCCTACCAGCTCTGGGAGGCGCGCGCGCACGGCGCCGACGTGGTGCTGCTCATCGTCGCCGCGCTCGAGCAGAGCGCGCTGATCTCGCTGGTAGAGCGCGCGGCCTCGATCGGCCTGCTGCCGCTCGTCGAGGTCCACGCCGAGCCAGAACTCGACCGCGCGCTGGACGCGGGCGCCACCGTCATCGGCGTCAACGCGCGCAACCTGGCCACGCTCAAGGTGGACAGGGGCATCTTCGGCCGGCTCGCGGGCCGGATTCCCGAGGGCATCATAAAGATCGCCGAGTCCGGCGTCCGCGGCCCGCGCGACCTGCTCGCCTACGCCGCGTCCGGCGCGGACGCCGTGCTCGTCGGCGAGAGCCTGGTCAGCGAGAAGGACCCGCAGAGCGCGGTCGCCGACCTGGTCACGGCCGGCTCGCACCCCGCACTGCGCGGTGAGCGCGGATGACCGTCCCGGACAGCTCCGGCCACTTCACCGCCAACGGCATCGGCTACGGCGGGCGCTTCGCCCCCGAGGCCCTCACCGTCGCGCTCGACGAACTCGCCGCCGCCTACCAGCAGGCCAGCAGCGACCCGTCCTTCCGCGACGAACTCGGCGGCCTGCTGAAGGACTACGCCGGCCGCCCGACCCTGCTCACCGAGGCAAAGCGGTTCGGCAGGCAGGCCGGAGGGGTCACCGTGCTGCTCAAGCGCGAGGACCTCACCCACACCGGTTCGCACAAGATCAACAACGTGCTCGGCCAGGTGCTGCTGGCCCGGCGGATGGGCAAGACGCGGGTGATCGCGGAGACCGGCGCCGGGCAGCACGGCGTCGCGACCGCGACCGCGGCCGCGCTGCTCGACCTGGACTGCGCCGTCTACATGGGCGAGGAGGACACCCACAGGCAGGCGCTGAACGTGTCCCGCATGCGCATGCTCGGGGCGCAGGTCATCCCGGTCGCCACCGGAACGCGCACGCTGAAGGACGCCATGAACGAGGCCTTCCGCGACTGGGTTGCCGCGGTCGGGCACACTCACTACTGCATCGGATCCGTCGGCGGCCCGCACCCGTTCCCGATGATGGTCAGGGATTTCCAGCGGGTGATCGGCCGCGAGGCACGCGAGCAGGTCCTCAGCCAGCAGGGCCGGCTGCCCGACGCGGTGATCGCGTGCGTCGGCGGCGGATCCAACGCCATCGGCCTGTTCGACGCTTTCATCCCCGACCCGCAGGTCCGCCTCATCGGCTGCGAGGCGGGCGGCGATGGCGTCGACACCGGCCGCCACGCGGCGACCCTCACCGGCGGCTCCCCGGGCATCCTGCACGGCATGCGCACTTACGTGCTGCAGGACGACGAGGGCCAGACCCGGAGCACCCATTCCATCTCGGCCGGGCTCGACTATCCGGGCGTCGGCCCAGAACACGTCTGGCTGATGGAAACGGGCCGGGCCAGCTACCGCGCGGTGACGGACGCCGAGGCCATGCACGCCTTCGACGTGCTGTGCCGCACCGAGGGCATCATCCCGGCGATCGAGTCCTCGCACGCGCTGGCCGGCGCGCTCGACGTTGGCCGCGAACTCGGCCCCGGCGCCCTGATCGTGGTGAACCTCTCCGGCCGCGGCGACAAGGACGTGGACACCGCCTCGAAGTGGTTCGGCCTATGACCGCCGCGCTGGCCTTCGCCAAGGCGAACGCGGAGGACCGCGCCGTTCTTGTCGGCTACCTGCCCGCCGGGTTCCCCACCGTCGAGATCGCCATCGAGGCGGCCAGGGCCATGGCGGCGGCAGGCGTCGACATCTTCGAGATCGGCCTGCCGTACTCCGACCCGCTGATGGACGGCCCGGTGATCGCCGAGGCCGTCTACCGGGCGCTGGCCAACGGGATCCGGGTCGCCGACACGCTGCGCACCGTCGAGGCGGTCGCGGCCGCCGGCGTGCCCGCCCTGGTCATGACCTACTGGAACCCGGTGGACAGGTACGGCGTGCGCGCGTTCGCTCGCGACCTCGCGGCGGCTGGCGGCTGCGGCCTGATCACGCCAGATCTCGTTCCCGAGGAGGCCGGTCCCTGGCTCGAGGCCTCCGAGGAGTATGCCCTCGACCGGGTGTTCCTCGCCGCGCCGAGTTCTACCAGCCAGCGGCTGGCCGCGGTCACGAAAGCCTGCCGTGGCTTCGTCTACGCGGCCTCGCTGATGGGCATCACCGGCGCCAGGTCGGCGGTCAGCGGGGAGGCGCCCGGCCTGGTCAAGCGGATCCGCGAGCACACGGACCTGCCGGTCGCCGTCGGCCTGGGAGTCAGCGACGGAGCCCAGGCCGCGCAGGTGGCCGCCTTCGCGGACGGCGTGATCGTGGGCTCGGCCTTCGTGCGCAGGCTGCTGGACGCGGCCGACGCCCACGCGGCCGACCAGGGCATACCAGCGGTGAGCGAGTTGACCGCCGAGCTTTGCGCCGGAGTTCGCAGGCTTACGCGGTAGTGTCCGGAAGGTGCCGCTTGCGTCGATCCCAAGCCCCGGCCCCGCGTCGTGGCGCCTGGGGCCGTTCTCGGTCCGGGCCTATGCGCTGTGCATAGTCGCCGGGATCGTGGTCGCGGTGGTGGTGACCAGCAGCAGGTACCGGCGGGCCGGCGGCAGGCCTGGCGTCATCCTTGACGTGGCCGCCTGGGCCGTCCCGTTCGGCCTCGCCGGGGCCTTCGCGCACGCCATCCTCATCGAGACCAGGCACGATTTCACCAGCGTCCACCGGCTATGGCACGCCGCGACCGTGGCGGTGGCCGCGATCGGCGTGCCTGGCGCGGTGGCGCTCGGCGCCGCCGGGGCGTGGGTAGCCTGCCGCCGGGCCGGCGTCCGGCTGGGTCCCGTGGCCGGCGCGGCGACGCCGGGGGTCGCGTTCGGGCTGGCGATCGGCGGCCTTGGCAACTGGTGGGCGCAGCAGTTCTACGGCAAGCCCTCGTCGTGGTGGTGGGCGGTGCAGATCTCGCCGGTGCACCGGGTGCCCGGCTACGAGAACTACGCCATGTTCCAGCCCGCGTTCGCCTATCAGTCGCTGTGGGATACCGTGCTGGGCTTCGGGGTGATCGTGGCGGCACGCAGGCTGGCGCTGACCGGCGAGCGGACGTTCCTGCTGTGCGCGGCGGGCTACGCGGCCGGCGGCTACTGGGTCGAGTCGGTCCGCATCGGCCCGCTGCCCCATGCGCTGGGCCTGAGGTACGGGGCGCTCGGCGACATCGTGGTCTTCGTGCTGGCCGTCGCGGGCCTGTACGCAACCAGGTCGAGGTCCAGGCGCCCGCCCCCGCCGCGCCCCAAGACACTCCAGCCAGCACCGATAACCCTGGTAGACGATTCCCCGGGTGATGTAATGTCTACGTAACAGGGCCAATGTCGTCCCGGACGCACCCGATCAGGCGTATCGAGACGACAGGAGAGCCCATGGCGGCTGCTGCTGGCCTTTACGATCCCCGGTTTGAGCACGACGCGTGCGGCGTCGGCTTCGTCGCGGACCTGTCCGGCCGCGGCGGCCGCGGCGGTCACGACGTGGTGGACCGCGCCCTGCGGGTGCTGTGCCACCTCGATCACAGGGGAGCCAAGGGCGGCGACCCCGACACCGGGGACGGCGCGGGCATCCTGACCCAGATACCCGACGAGTTTTTCCGCGCCGCCTGTGGTTTCGCACTGCCCGCGGCTGGCACGTATGCGGCGGGCATGGCCTTTATTTTTTCTGCCGAACGAGCGGTGATAACACACGCCGTCGAAAGGCTCGCCGAAGCCGAGGGGCTGACCGTGCTCGGCTGGCGCGACGTCCCGCACGACGCATCCGCATGCGGGGCGGGCGCCCGGGCGGTCATGCCCGACCTGGTCCAGCTGTTCGCGACCGGCGCGGAGGGCCAGTCCGGTGCCGAGCTCGAGCGGATGGTGTTCTGCCTGCGCAAGCGCGCAGAGCGCGAGGCGGGGGCGTATTTCGCCAGCCTGTCGGCGCGGACCATCGTGTATAAGGGCATGCTGTCCGCCACGCAGCTCGGTCCGTTCTACCCGGACCTGTCCGATCCCAGCTACGGCTCCGCGCTTGCGCTCGTGCACTCCAGGTTCTCCACCAACACGTTCCCCTCCTGGCCGCTCGCCCACCCGTACCGCTACGTGGCTCACAACGGCGAGATCAACACGATCAGGGGAAACCGCAACTGGATGCGGGCCAGGGAGGCGATGCTGGCCAGCGACCTGATCCCCGCCTCGCGGGACGGCAAGGGCATCGAGCGGCTGTTCCCAATCCTGGAGGAGTCGGCCAGCGACTCGGCCAGCTTCGACGAGTGCCTTGAGCTGCTGCACATGGGCGGACGCTCGCTGCCGCACGCGGTGCTCATGATGATCCCCGAGCCGTGGGAGAACCACGAGGAGATGACCCCGGAGCGCCGCGCGTTCTACCAGTTCCACGCCGCGCTGATGGAGCCGTGGGATGGCCCGGCGCTGATCGCGTTCACCGACGGCTCGGTGATCGGCGCGGTCCTCGACCGCAACGGCCTGCGCCCCGGCCGGTACTGGGTGACGAGTGACGGCCTCGTCGTGCTGGCCAGCGAGGTCGGCGTTCTCGACCTCGACCCGGCAACCGTGATCAGGAAGGGCCGCCTCCAGCCCGGCCGGGTCTTCCTAGCGGACACCGCCTCCGGCCGCATCGTCGAAGACGAGGAGGTCAAGGCGGCCCTGGCCGCCGAGCACCCCTACGAGTCCTGGCTGCACGCCGGCCTAGTCCACCTAGACGACCTCCCGGACGTGCTAGCCCCGGGGGGACGACCCCCCGGGACCCCCCCGCTCACGGGGGGGCTGCCCGCCCCCCCGTACCCCCTTGGGG
>JBOHCG010000474.1:0-6286 GCA_050698735.1 Streptosporangiaceae bacterium
GGCTCGCGGCGGCGGCGAACCTGTCCGTGACGCCGTCCCTGCTGCTGCGCCGCGGGTCCCGGCCCGCCGCCCCGGTCCCGCCGGAGCCGGTGCCGGGGAGCACCTGTACGCGCCGCCGGGCGTCCGGGCGGGAGAGTTGATCCGCATCTGGGTGCTGGACGTCGGCCCTACGGCGACAGCGCGTCCGCTGTTGACGGTGCCGGTTCGGTGCGGTGTTCCCGGGTGGCGCGGGCAGCGCGCTCTGAGCGTTCTACGGCAGGCGGGCGGTCCACTCAGCGGACGTGAACTTGGCCCGGGCCAGTTCTCGTGCCACCCGCAGCTCCGCGGGCGTCAGCGCGCCGCCGGTGAGGCCGTGCCGTCGGCGGAAGCAGCCGGTCATCGCGGCGATAACCTGCTCCCTCGGCAGGCGGGTCTGCCGCCGCAGCGGATCGACCCGCTTGACCGCGCTCGGGATGCCCGTGCCGGACAGCGACTCCCGGCCGGTGCGCAGCACGCGCAGCATCTTTTCCGCGTCGATGTCGTAGGCCATCGTCACGTGGTGCAGCACGGCGGACGCCAGCCGCTTCTGCGCGGCGCCGCCGATCTTGCCCCGGCTGGAGGTGATGTCGTTGAGCCGACCATTCCCAGATCTGCAGCGTCGGCGGGCGGCGCCCGGCCGCGACCTCGCGCAGGAGCACCTCATCGACCGCCATGTGCAGCGCCGGATCCTGCGGGCCGCCGCGGACCAGCTGCCAGCAGTGGTCGCGCCAGTCGCTGGCCCCGAGGACGGCGCGGCGCACGGCGACTGCCACCGAACTGGGAGCCAGGCGGCCGTCCGTCACTTCGACGTCCGCGACCACGAGTTTTCGCCCGGCGCCTTGTACTCACCGTGCATCAGCGGCTTCATCTGGGCTATGCACCGGCGCGCCCGATCCGCACCCGCCATATCCCCGGACCGGCCTCGACGTAGTCCCAGGTGAACCGGCCAGGGTACTGGGCCTCGAACTGATACCGCAACGACAGCGGGTCATGGTCATTGACCAGCACGAACCCGCGCCCCGGGGCGACCTGGCCGAACCGGCGGGCGGCCGTCCGGGGGATCCGGGTGCGAGACGGCGCAGCACCGGGACCACCGCGGCCAGCGTGAGCTGCCCGCCCACCCAGACGGTCGCGGCCAGAACGTGCAGAAACAGCCGGACCGTATCCCAGTTACCGGCCAGCACGGCCAGGACTCTGCGGTGCGGACCGCGCCTTCATCAGGCACACCCATCCCTCGGGCAGATCCCCGGAGCCGAGGAACGCCCGCAGCCGCTCTGCCGCCGCCGGGGGCAGCGCGTCGTCGGCTCGCGGGTAGAGGATCTTCTCTTCTTTCAGGTTGTGGTGCAGCAGCCGGACGGCGAGCTGCCGGCACAGCGCGATCCCGGTGCCGGTACCGGCGTCGAGCTCGCGCTCCAGCGAGTCGAGCGTGGCCCATATCTGCGCGTGCTCGCGCAGCATGACGAACACCGGAGCCGCCAGTCCCGGCTCGGCTTCGCGCAGCAGCGGGAACAGGAACTCCTCTTCCAGGTAAATGTGGCGGCGCAGCGCGCCGATCGCGCGTGCCAGCGGCTGCCGGTCGCCGGGCGCTGCGGCGAACGCCGCGACGCCGTCGTCGATCTGGTGATGCTCTCGTTCAAGCGCCACTGCCAGTGAGCTGATCTCCATGTCCGCCTCCTTGTTACCGTGATCCTGCTGGCCGCGCCGGCCGCGGTCTTCGGGGTCGGGGAATGCTCCGGGCTGGTAGGCGGCAGCCACACCTGGCACTTCCCTTCACACGCGCGAACACCATCGCCCTCCGGCCGGGCCTGGTTCCCGATGGCCCGCCCCCGGTCAAGCATCTCGATCCCGCGAAGCGGAGATCAGGGACCTTCGTGCCGGGACGAACGGCCAGTTGTTATGCCTCCGGCCGGGCCGCCCTGACCTCCCTGATGTTTATACTATGTCATTAGTGCAAAACATGCGGAGGTGGCGGTGTACTTCACTGACCGGAGCATCGAGGAGCTCGGCGAGCGGCGGCGGGCAGCGCCGTCACCGCTCCAGTCGCGTGCGCCGCAACAGCGGAAAGCGAGCCTCTCACCGGCCGGTCCCTCAATCCTTCCTGCGCCAGGAATCCGCGCCGGAACGGTAGTGACCGGAGCTTGCGGATTCAGTCCGCCGCTTTCCGGGCAGACGCACCGGGGTGACCGAAGCTCGCAAGGAAACCGCAAGCCCCGGTCACTAACGTCGGGGATCGTGTGTCCGCAATCGGCCGAGCGCGGGTCAGGGGGTATCCGGTGACAACGCTTCGCCAGACGCCGGCCGCGGGCGTGACACCGCGCGCGCAGCGCAAGGGTGAGATCCTCGCGTACTGGCTGTCCTCCACCGATCACAAGATCATCGGGCACCTGTACCTTGGCCACGGGCCATCATCCCCCTTGGCGCCCGGCGCCGAAATCCGTCGTCCGCCCGTTCATGGCCGCACGGCACCCCCAGTCCCTGGTCGGTTCACGCCGGCCGAGCCGCAGCGCGGGCCGCTGCGACGACACATCTCCGGCAGGAACAGCGTTCCCGTAGCGACGCGCGGCCATTCCCGCGTGCCCGCTGCGGGCCGCCTGCGTGTCACGGGTCCGGGACGAGCTCGGGCACGCCGAAGATTTTTATCGTGGACCGATGTAAGGCACCGGGAGCGCGGTCGTCATCGCCGCCGCCGTCGCGTGGGGCGCTCTGTGCCAGAGGCAGGTGCGGCCCCGGTGGTGAGTTCCGCGATGCAGACGCTCGGCTCGGCGAACGGCACCAGCCGCTCCGCGCTGACCGGTGCCCGGAGCTGTTCAAGGACGCCCTGCATGAGGCCGAGATGCAGGGCGCACACGACATCCTGGTGGCGCTCGGCCACCTCGCGAAACGGGCACTGGTGCAGGTGGAGCCGGTATCCGCCGCCCTCGGCGACGGCCTCGGGGGCGAACCCGATCTCCGCCAGGGCCGAGTCGAGTTTCTCGATCGCCTGCCCGGCATCCAGTCGCTGGTACGGCGGCGGCTGCTCGGTCAGGTAGCGGCCCCATTCCCGGCCTGCTTCCGCGGCTGCCTCGCGCGGCTCGGGCATCACCCCGGCGATCATGCTGGTCAGCATCTCGGCGAGCAGCCGGTAGCGGCGCTGCCCGGTCGGCCCGTCGCTCTCGGCGGCCCGGTAGGCCATGCTCGGCCGGCCAGGAGTCTCCCGAGGCTGAGGCTCTCTCGTGGCCAGGCCAGCATCCACGAGGGCATCCAGGTGGAAGCGGGCGGTGTTGGGATGCAGCCCGGCCTGCTCGGCGACATGCTGCACTCCGAGCGGTCTCCCCGCGGCGCGCAGCAGGTCGAGCACACGGGCGCGGCTCTCGCCGAGCGGGGCGGTCGCGTCGGGTGCCAGCAGAGCCTGCATATCCATACCGGCCATTTTACATCAGTTCTCTTAGTAGAAACGAACCAGATGAGACCGATCCGGCCGGCGCATGCAGCGGCACGCCATCGGAGCGCGCCCGCACCGTCAGGCCGCGCTGCCACTCTACGGCGATTTCCCGCGGATCGGCCTACACCATCGTCATGTTCCACTCCTGCATTGCAGGGAGAGCCCGTTTACCGAACGGCTGGCGGTGGCTCCGCAGCGTCCGTTCTCAGCCTGCGGCTGCCGGCGGCGCGGGGCGGCAGCGGTGCCGGGCTGCTGGCCCTGGCGGCCTGGCTGTCCCGGTATGACATCGCCCGCCGCACCGTCGCGCACGCGCCGGTGATCGTATCCGGCGGCCACTGGTGCCGTTCTCGGCGGGGCGGGCGGCGGCGCGGCTGCGGTAGACGACGTGGGGGTGCCACAGGTACCACAGCGGGACGCTTCAGGCGTGCACGAGCCGGCTGAACGGCCAGACCGCCCAGATCAGCCAGGCGGAGGCGGCGTGTACCTGGTAGACGACCGGCGCGGTCGCGATTGCGGTGACGTCGGGGGAGCCGCTGAACAGGCCGCGGAACCAGGGGGCGACGGTGGTGCGGTAGTCGTAGCCGTGGCCGGCCAGGTGCACGTCGTGGGCCAGCGACGGCCGCCCGTCAGCCACCCCGCCGCGCACGGTGCCGTTCGCCCGGCGCAGGTAGTCCACCGCCTGCGCCGGCCGCCAGGTGACGCCCTTGGTGGTGGTGCCCAGGCCACGACGAAGATCGCCACCAGCCCGCCGGTCCACACAGCGGTGGCGAAGACCAGCAGGCCCAGAAGCGTGCCCGACGCCAGTAAGTGGGCTCCCCGGGTCGGGGACGCCGCAGGAGCTGATGGAAGCCGCAGGCATCTCCGGGCCGCGGATCGCCGCCGCCGCCCGCGCGCTGGTGGCCGGCTGACGCGGAACCGATCCCGGGTCCGGCTGGATGAGACCAGACCCAAAGCTCAGCCACCGGCGGTCTCGTCGCGGCCCGCAGGGAAGTAGCGCTCGATGTACAGGCGCGCCTCATCGGCGCCTGCGTCGCGGACCGCCACCAGGCAAGCATCTACGAACTGGGGAGAGCCGGCGATAAACACCTGATGGCTGCTCAGATCGGCAGCGACTTCATGCAACACGTCCGGGATGCGGCCGTGCAGCCGCGGCGCCCGGCAGCAGCATGAGGGGGTCCAGGATGATCACTCAGATCACCCAGGCCGCAGCCACGATGGCCGGTTCGGTGGGCGCCGCCCGGTCAGGCCAGAACAGGGTGATCCTGCGCGATGGCTCCACCATTCTGATCCGGCCGCTGGTCACCGGGGATGTCGCAACGATCACTGCGTGGTTCGACGGACTGGGGCCGAGGGCCCGGCATGCGCGTTTCCTCTCCGGTGTCACGACGCTGGACAACCGGACACGCGCCCAGCTGGCCCAGGTTGACCACCGAGGCACCGAGGCCACGAGGCCACGAGGCCGTCGTGGCGGTGACAGCGGACGGAGCCGTCGCCGGGATCGCGCGTTACGTCCGGCTTCAGCACTCCTCGGCGGCGGCGGAGGTGGCAGTGGCCGTAGCCGACCGCTGGGGGCGACAGGGAATCGCGAGCCTGCTCCTGCAGCAGATCGTAATGCGCGCCCGTGCGGTGGGCATCCGCTCCTCCACCGTGCTATACCTTGCGTCGAACATAGCCGTGCCGCGACTTCTTAGCCGGCTCGGACCGATGACCGCTACGCCACGGGATGCGGGGGTCATGGAGGCACGGATCAGCCTGGGGCTAGCGCGCAGTGCAAGCTCCTCGCAAGGTGGAACACGATAATGGCCAGGTGAGGTGGTCGTTTCACCTCGGAAGGATGGAGACTCATGACCGGTGGCAAGATCGACGGGTTCCGGCTCGGGATCTACGTGTTCGAGGACGCCGAGGTGGTGGACTTCGCCGCGCCGTACGGCGTGTTCTCGGTCGCCCGCCGGTACGACCCGGCGCTTGATGTGTTCCTGGTCGCGGAGACGCTGCGGCCGGTGCAGGCGCAGGCCGGGTTCACCGTGCTGCCGAACTATGACCTGGCCAGCCGCCCGGCGATGAACGCGTTCCTGATCCCGGGCGGTGCGGGGACCCGCCCGGAGACCTATAACACCCGGCTGCACGAGTTCATCGGCAGCCTTCCGGCCGGGACGCTGCTGACCAGCGTGTGCACCGGCTCGTGGATCCTGGCCCGGGCGGGGGTGCTGGACGGGCTGCCGGCCACCAGCCGCAAGGAGCCCGACCGCGGCGAGGCGCAGCCGCCCGGGATGATCCCGGTCGACCGGCTGGCCAGCCTGGCGCCGGCCTGCCACATCAGCCGGGCCCGGGTGGTGGACGCCGGCCGGGTGATCACCGCTGCCGGGATCAGCGCGGGCATGGAGATGGGCTTTCACCTGCTGCGCCGGGCCGGGTACGACGAGGCGTTCATCGACGACGTGGCCCGGGTCATGGAATACACCAAGGCCTACGACGCCTACCGCGACGACCGCGAGACAGCGGAGCAGTTCAGCCGGTGATCTGGCCAGCGGGCAGGGCGCCCTTTAGCGACAAAGGCTGCTGCGTTGAGAGTAAGCAAGGCCCGGCGGAGCCGGCCGGCAGGTCCTGCACCGCAATCTCCCTGACATGGGGGCAAGGCATGAGCTGGCCGGACGGACGAGGCTAGCAGGTATGCAGCCGACCGCCTTCACCTCCCCGGATGAGGTAGCCGACGCGTGGACCATGCGGGGTACCTGCCAGAGACCGGCATCGCGACTGCCGCGTTCCTGGCCATCCGGATGGCGCGGCCGCTGTTCCTCGAGGGTGATCCCGGTGTCGGCAAGACGTCCCTCGCGCAGGCGCTGGCCG
>JBOHCG010000475.1:0-6261 GCA_050698735.1 Streptosporangiaceae bacterium
CCGACGCCACGTTCGACCCGGTGAACTTCTCCTTCCCGCACGGCACGCACCTGTGCGCCGTCGAGGTGGACACCGAGACCGGATTCGTCACCATCCCCAAGTACGTCTGCGTCGATGACTGCGGCAACCCGATCAACCCGCTGCTGATCGAGGGCCAGGTCCACGGCGGCGTCGCGGAGGCCATCGGGCAGGCACTGCACGAGGAGGCCGTGTACGACGACGCGGGCAACCTGGCCACCGGGACCTTCGTCGACTACACTCCGCCGTCGGCGGCCGACCTGCCGTCGTTCATCACCGACCTGACGGTCACGCCGTCCACCGACAACCCGCTGGGCGCCAAGGGCGTCGGCGAGGCCGGCACCATCGGCGGCACACCCGTCGTGATCAACGCGATCACCGATGCGCTGCGGCCGTTCGGCGTCAATGACATCCGGATGCCCGCCACCCCCGAACGGGTCTGGCGAGCGGTGCACGGCTCGGACGGAGGTGCATCATGATCCCCGCGGCATTCGACTACGTGCGCCCGGGCTCGGTCGCGGACGCGGTGGCGGCGCTGGGGTCTGCCGGCGAGGACGGCAAGGTGCTGGCCGGCGGGCAGTCGCTGCTGCCGGTCCTGCGACTGCGGATGGCCTTCCCGTCGACCCTGGTCGACATCGGCCGCATCCCCGAGTTGCGCGGCGTCCGCGACGACGGCGACGCGATCGTCATCGGCGCGATGACCACCCACCACGACGTGATGCACGACGAGCTGGTCGGCCGTTACGCTCCACTGATCGCCAAGGCCACGGCCACCGTGGCCGACCCGCAGGTCCGCCACCGTGGCACGTTCGGCGGTTCGCTGGCGCATGCCGATCCGGCCGGCGACCTGGGTGCCGTCGCGCTCGCCCTGAGCTGCGAGCTCGTCGTCTCGGGTCCGGCTGGCGAACGCCGCCTGGCGGCCGCGGACTTCTTCACCGACTACCTGACAACCGCGCTCGCGCCCGGCGAACTGCTCACCGCCGTGCGCGTCCCCAAGCTCGGCGACGGCTGGTCCTCGCACTACGAGAAGTTCAACCGGGTCGCGCAGGCGTGGGCGATCGTCGGCGTCGCCGCGCTCGTCAGGCTCGACGGCGGCACGTCGATCACCGAGACCCGGGTCGGGCTCACCAACATGGGGCCGACCCCGCTGCGGGCAACCGCCACCGAGGCGGCACTTGCCGGCGCGCAGGCAACCCGAGACGCCGTCACCGCAGCGGCATCGCATGCGGCGGAGGGCACCCACGCGCCGAGCGACCTGTCCGGCGGGTCCGATTACCGGGACCACCTTGCCCGCGTCCTGACCGCCAGGGCAGTCCTGGCCGCGATCGGAAGCCACTGAAGGCATGGAGCAATTGCTCACCCCGGATACGCGAACGGCGTCGTCCTCCATACGCTGGGCCACCGCACGCTCACGTAGATCCCGCCGCCCGGGAACGCCTTCCCCCGGCCCGGGGTCCTTGACGGTAAGTCTGGCCGGTGCGGCAGCCATCACCACGCCGTTGACGCCTCCGGCCGAGATTCCGGAATCGCCGGTCAAAGCACACAGGATCTGCTGAAGGAGAGGTTATGAACAGGTCGTTTGACGTGGTCGTGATCGGAACCGGCGAAGCCGGTTCCGCGGCGGCGCTGCACTGTCGGGCCGCGGGCCTGGAGGTGGCGATCGCCGACTCCCGGCCCTTCGGCGGCACCTGCGGGCTGCGAGGTTGTGACCCCAAGAAGGTACTGGTCGGAGCCGCTGAGATCATCGACAGGAAACACCGTATGGACGGCCGGGGCGTCGTGGGGGAGTTGCGCATCGACTGGCCCGAGCTAATCCGTTTCAAGTCCACGTTCACCGACCCCTTCCCCGCACAACGTGAGGATGGCTTCATCAACGCGGGAGTGGAAACGTTTCACGGCCGCGCACGCTTTGCCGGCCAGCGTTCGATCGAGGTCGGCGGCGATGTGCTCGGCGCTACCCACCTGGTCATAGCGGCAGGCGCGTGGCCGGCCAAGCTGGGCATCCCTGGAGAGACTCACCTAACCCGCAGCGACCAGTTTCTGGACCTGCCGGAGCTGCCCGGGCGGATCGTCTTCGTCGGAGGCGGGTACATCGCCTTCGAGTTCGGTCACGTGGCGGCCAGGGCCGGGGCGGCGGTCACTATCCTGCACCAAGGAGCCCGGCCGCTTGAGCGCTTCGACCAGGATCTCGTGGCCAAGCTGGTGCAGCGGACCCGGGATGCGGGCATCGACGTACGGACCGGGACCAAGGTCGTCGGCATCGAGGGAGCACCGGGTGCCTTCACGGTCACCGCGACGTCTGGCACAGGGTCTGAGATGGTCGAGGCGGACATGGTCGTCCACGCCGCGGGCCGGGCACCCGAGATAGATGACCTCGACCTTCCCGCCGCAGGCGTGGAGTTCGATCGCCGTGGGATCACCGTTAACGGTCATCTGCAGAGCGTCTCGAACCCGGCGGTCTATGCGGCGGGCGACGCAGCCAACAGCGGAGGCCTGCCCGAGACGCCCTTCGCCCAGTACGAGGGCGGCCTCGTGGCCCGTAACATCCTGGACGGCAACAAGCTCACTGCCGACTACCTCGGCTCGGGCAGTGTCGTTTATTCGATTCCCGCGCTGGGCGGCGTCGGGATGACCGAACAGGAAGCCCATGCCAAGGGCCTGGACTTCACCGTCAACCAGTCCGACACCTCCAGCTGGTACTCCGCGCGGCGTGTGGCCGAACCGGCATCAATGTACAAGGTGCTGGTCGAGAAGGACAGCCGCAGGATTCTCGGAGCTCATGTCCTGGGCCCGGAGGCCGACGAGTTTGTGAACGTCTTCGCTCTTGCCATCCGGGCAGGCGTCCGCTCCGACGCGCTGGAAGAGACGCTATTCGCCTACCCGACGCAAGCCTCCAACATGGCATGGATGCTATAGCGCTCGATCCCGGCTGAGCATCTCGCCCCGAACCGGCCGTCCGGGCTGATAGCACCGCGATGAGCCAATCTAGGCCCGTCGTGACAGTTCATCGCCCACCGGGCCGGACGGGCACGTTGACCTGGCGGTCACTATTTATTACGATTATCGTCGTAACAAATAGTCGTGAGGAGGGCTGCCATGACTACGGTGAGCCCGGCAGCAGGGTACGCACAACCACCGGGATCTACTGACCAGCCCGGCGGCCCGCCGCTCACGCTGCCCGATCAGCACCTGCTCCTGCTGTGGCAGGTCGCGGCGCGTGCCGAGGATCTGCTGGCCGCCGCTGCACACGGCCGCTGGCCCGGCACCGAACTGGCCGCGCTGGCCGACTGCGCCCGGGCCGGAGTGCTGCGCCAGGCATCTGACGAGGAGACACTGCTGTTTCAGGCCGGCGCCCCCGCCGTCGCCGACCGGCTGGCCCGGGACCACGCGCGGCTGCGCTCGGGCGCTGAGCTCCTGGCACGGGCGGCCGCCGGGGAGCAGTCCTTGTCGCGGGCACAGCTCGCCGCGGCCACCCGCGATTTCGTCGCCCAGCTCCAGCGTCACGTGAACGCCGAGGAGGGACTGCTGGCATCGGGGCGCTCACCCGAAAGCGTGCCGGCCACCGTCTTGCTCAGCGGCCACCCGCACGAGTGGTACCCGCTCAGCGGGGGGCCGGTGATCGACCTGGACGCGCTCCCTGCGGGCCGAGCCGTCACCGCGGCTCTGGCCCGGCTGATGCGTCTGCGCCGCGGCGAGCAGGTCGAATTCCGGTCCGGCACGGACATCAGCCCGGTCCGGAGGGAGATGGACAAGCTCAGCCCGGGCGGCTACGGGTTCGTCAGCCTGCAAGACGGGCCGGACCGGTGGCGGATACAGGTCACCCGCCGCTACTAATACTAGGTGGCGGGTTACTAACTATCAGCATTGCAGGAATCCCGCAAGTCGCGGCACCTACTTTTGACTCTGCCCGGACCGCCGCGGCACAGGCTGGACGGCCGTCGGCGATAGGACTGGGAGGCTGGTCAAGGTGGGTGCAGACGAAGCTGGCGAGATGCAGGTCTCGGAGGCGCAGATCGCGGTTCACTGGCGGGAGGAGGAACGCTACTACCCGCCGGCGAAGACGATCTGGGGCCAGCCGGAACGGTACCTGGACATCTACTACCGGAAGTACTGCCCCGTCAAGCCGGGGATCAGCCCGGGCCCCGAAACCGAGATCGGCAAGATCGCCCGGCCGAAGAACGTCTGGATTGTCCCGGACATGCCGAAGACCCGGTCCGGGAAGATCATGCGCCGGGTCATCGCCGGGGTGTCCAACTTCACCGACGTCGGCGACATCACCACCCTGGCCAACCCGGAAATCGTCGACCAGATCCGGGACCAGGTGCAGAGCGCGAAGCAGGCCCGCGGCGAGGTGCCCAGGCAGCAGTCGGCGGCCGAGGCGGAGGAGATCAGCAAGTTCGGGAGCACCGGATGACCGCCGTCGCCGCCTTCTCCATCACCCCGCTCGGCGTCGGCGACTCGGTTGGCGACCGGGTCGCCGAGGCGGTCCGCATCGTCCGGGCCAGCGGCCTGCCCAGCGAGACCAACGCCATGTTCACCAACGTCGAGGGCGAGTGGGACGAGATCATGCCGGTGATCCGGGCCTGCATCGACAAGGTCGCCGAGGCGGCGCCCCGGGTGGCGGTCACCATCAAGCTGGACTGGCGTCCCTGGCAGCCCGCCGGCCGCCTGAGCCGGGATATGGAGTCGGTGGAGCGGCGGCTGCGCTGACCGCTCACTCGCTCACGCTGGCGCGGTCCTCGCGCGACCCGCCGGGCGGGCTGACCACGATGGCGTGGACGTTGACGAACTCAAGCAGCCCGTGCCGGGACAGCTCGGAGCGCAGCATCGCCGGCGCGGTCATGGCAACGGTCATCAAGCCGACCAGCGCAGACCTTGCCGGCCTAGCGACGGTCATGACGTGGACGGGCCCGGTGTGCGACTCATCAAGCCGACCAGCGCAGACCTTGCCGGCCTATGGCCGGTTTCGTGACGCGCCCCACGATCGCGACGGGACACGGCGCGGCGCGCAGGCAGGCGCGGTGGACGGGCCCCGCCGCATGCGGGAGGTCTCCCGCCCGGCCGGTGCTGCCGAGCACGAGCAGTTCGGTGCCCGCGGCGCGGTCGAGCAGCACTCGTTCCGGACGGCCCTCGGCCACGTCCGTCCGCAGCCACGTCGGCGGGGCCTGGCCGAAAGCCGCGCGCACCGACGCGGCCAGCAGCGAAACCGCGGCCGCCCGGCTCTCCTCCCGGCTGGGCAGGCAGCAGTGTGATGCGTACGGCGCCCGGAACCGCTTCGCATCCTCCCAGGCGTACACCGCGTGCAACTCCGCCCGCAGCAGCCTTGCCTCCCGGGCCGCCCAGGCCAGCGCGGCCACCGACGCCGGAGAACCGTCGACCCCGACCACGATCCGCCGCCTGGCCGGGATCTTATTACTCACGCCATCCTCTTCCTGGCATAGCTGGCGCCTCAGCTGGTATCTGATGCCTGATTCGCGGGCCACAATGCGAAGCTAGCGCTCGGACGTTGCAGTTTCCCTTCAGTTGTATGCGGCGTCTGCCTTCCTCGAGTGCGCTGGGCGGAAAGACTCATGTGCCCAGTCGGCTCTGGAAGCCGCTCCGCGGTTTTCCGGCTCGGAAGTCGCAGGAAAACTGCAAACCGCCTGGCCTAACGTGAGTCTGGTCGCCGGCAGAGACCCCGGTTCGCGGTGAGGGGCGGTAGGCGGCTGGTCAGGGAGGAAGGACGTGCCGACACGAATCGTCGTCATCGGGGGGAGCGCCGGCGGCATGGGCGCGGCAGGCGCAGCCAAGCAGCAGGATCCGCACGCCCAAGTCATGGTGTTCACCGACCTGGCCGACGTCGCTTACAGTCCGTGCGGCATTCCCTACGTTCATGGCCGGGAGATCCCGGACTTCGACCGCCTCGTGCTGCAGAGCAGCGAGTTCTATGCCGAGCAGGGGCTGGACATCCGTTACGAGACCCACGTCGAATCGGTCGACTTGGCGAGCCGGGAGGTGACCGTGCGCGACTCGGGCACCGCCGTCGAGGCGCTCACCGGGCCAGGGAAGGTCGAGTCGGTCCGGACCTCGGCCGCGGAGCTGCCCGCGGACATCGTGGTGATGGGCACCAAGAAGCTGCCGAACACCCGGCTGGCCCGGGAGGCGGGCATCAAGACCGGCAGCACCGGCGGGATTATCGTCGATCCCGGCATGGCTACCTCGGCCGAGGGGGTCTACGCTGCCGGCGACTGCATTGAGGTCCCG
>JBOHCG010000476.1:0-6258 GCA_050698735.1 Streptosporangiaceae bacterium
GGGCCGCTCTGGCCGAGCCTGTTGACGTCGACGATGGGGATCAGGTTCGCCAGCTTGTAGTGGGAGGCCTTGTCCAGCGCCTCCCAGATCGAGCCCTCGGCCGTCTCGCTGTCGCCGCATAGCACCCAGACCCGGTAGGGGCGCCGGTCCAGGTACCTGCCGGCCAGCGCGACACCGACCCCGTCCGGGAGACCCTGGCCGAGCGAGCCGGTGGCGACGTCCACCCACGGCAGGATCGGGGTGGGGTGGCCCTCCAGCCGCTGCCCGAACCGCCGGTAGCCGTTGATCAGCTCGTCCTCGGAGACCACGCCGACCGCCTTGAACACCGAGTACAGCAACGGGGAGGCGTGCCCCTTGGAGAAGATCAGGTGATCGTTCGCCGCCGAGTGCGGGTCGTCCCAGTCGTAGCGCATGTGTCGCGTGACGAGCACGGCCAGCAGGTCGGCGGCCGACATGCTGGAGGTCGGGTGACCCGACCCAGCGCTTGTCGACGAGCGGATCGAGTCCACCCTGAGCTGCGCGGCCAGCTCCGCGACGGTGTCAAGGCCGATCTCTGAAGCTACTTCTGGCGTGGCCATCATGGGCTCCTGTCCTGGGCGGCGGCTCCCCCTGTCGAACGTACCGGGCGCCGGAGAAGACAAGTAAGGGACCCCCGCCGGGCCGAGAACGCAGTGGCGGTGGTGTCCTTGCCCGATCGGGATAAGCGAAACCACCCGGGCGAGGAAGAGGGCTGCGTGGCGGGAACCACTGTCCGTTCGGACGTAAGGGGCTAGTGCCAGAGGTCAAAGGTGGCCGTGACCGGGTAACAGGTGCGGGTGCCCTGACAGTTGTACAGCGGCGGCCTGTTGCTTGTGTAGATCCTGGTCATCCTGGTGAAGTAGCTGACGCCCACGTGGCCTGGCAGCGGCTCGGGGCGCCACAGCGCGACCAGGGCAGGGTAGGAGATCTCCTTGCCTGCCGCGCAGTACGGCTGGCAGGTGTTCTGGTGCTCGATCGCGGTAGCGAAGGCCTCGTTGCCGTTCCAGCTTGCCCAGCGCAGGCCGGACAGGTAGTCGTAGCCGTCGGCGCAGGTCAGGGTGAAGCTCGACGGGCGGACCTGCTCGTGGTTGAGGCAATTGATCACGACGACGTTCGTATAGGCCGGCAGCGCGTGCTGCTGGGTGGCCGCCGTGTCGGTGGCCTTGATCTGCGGCGAGGCGCAGGCTGTGAGAAGGCCTGCGGCGGCTACGGCGATGGCGAGCGGGATGACCCTTAGTTTCACCGGCCCGTTCCTTTCTGCCTTGGATCCTGTCCGACACTCCTGTGACGTAATCGGGGCGCCACAGGTTGCGTCGGAAACAGACCTACCCACTGCGACGGGGCAATAGCGGTCAGAGGTCGTTCGGCTGGGCGCGGACGGCGACGATTTCGACCCATCCCGCGCAGGCGCGGAAGTCATCCGGGTTGGCGGTATAGAGGGGCAGCGCGTTGCTCGCGGCGGTCGCCGCGATCATCAGGTCGGACGAGCGCGGGCGCGGCTGGCGGCCCGAAGCGCGGACGGCGGCACAGATCTGACCGTAGAAGCGCGCCGGGGGCGACCTGCCCGGGTCGCGCGCGCACGTGTACTACGTGGCCTTCGAGGTCGCCAAGGTGATTGCGCTGGCGGGCCTGGGCGCAAGCATTCTCATCGCGGTCCGGCTGTAATGATGGACGCATGACCACGCCAGAGGAAGTCGCGTGCACGCTCACGGCCGCGGACCTGGCCGCGCAGGGTAGCGGGTGGGTGCGGCTCGCGGCCCGGGCAATGACCGGACGGGCCTTGACCGACGACGGGCTGCGGGTTTCGTTCCGGGCTTCGGAGGGAGTGGAGGAGGAGCTGCGACGGCTGGTCGCGGTGGAGAACGAGTGCTGCCGGTGGGCGAGCTGGACGGTGCGAGCCGACAGTGCCGACGTGGTGCTAGAGGTACGTTCGGCCGCCGCGGAAGGGGTCGCCGTCCTGCACGGGATGTTCGCCGGGTCCTTACGTTCCCGTGGCGCCGTCCAGGCGCTCGCGGAGGAAGTCGGCGCGGCCGTTGTGGCGGGCGTACTCCTCGATCATGTGGGTCAGCACCCAGCGCAGCGAGACGTATGACCAGGCCGAGCAGGGACAGGGCGGACGGCGGGACGGCTCGCTCGCGCAGCTGGTCGTCGGTCAGTCCCTCGCACTTGATCGCCAGGGTGGCCCGCTGGAAGTCCAGGAACCCGGTCAGCGTGACCCGTTCGTCGGCGAGAAACGGCGCCCCTCGCCGACCGGGGCGAGGGCCTGCCGCTAGGTCCCGCGCTGGACCTGGATGGGGAGCCCGCGTTCGCCACTCCCCCGCCGCTGCCGCCGCCCAGGTTGCGCTGGGGTTCCTGGGGCAAGCGAGGCACGGGCGCTGGAGGAGATACCACTGCCCGTTCTGGATAAATGAAGGTCTTATGCCTGGCACCGGGCGGACACTTGGGCGGCCGCCCGGTACCTGGGGACTGGGTTAGTGGAGGAGGGGCTTGCCTAGGGCTAGGGGCTTGCCGCCGGTGCCTACGGAGGCGGCGCCGACGAAGAGGTAGACGCCTAGGGCGGCGAAGATCAGGATGACGTAGCCCGCGGTCTTGATTAGGCCGCTGGAGGGGACGCCTGCCGCGGAGGCGTTGGCGTAGCCGAGGAGCAGGAGCAGGAGGGCCAGGTCTACCAGGGCGAACAGGGCGGTGAAGGCGGACGGGAGGCGGAGGGTGGCCAGGGTCAGCATCACGATCGCGACCAGCCAGCAGACCAGGAACAGCTTGACGGTGTCCAGGATCGCGGTCGGGGCGATGGCGAACCAGTTGTGGTCCAGGGCGAGGACCAGGACGGCGTAGCTGAGCCAGAAGGTGCCGAAGATGCCGAAGACGGCCGCCACCGCGCTCTGGCCTAGGGCGGCGCACCAGATGGTGGCCATCAGCAGGCCGAGGGCGGTGGCCGAGAGGATGATCGCCAGCGGGGCGCCCAGGACGCCGGCCGGGACGACGCCGACCAAGGCGAGGCCGAGGGCCACGGAGCCGACGATGAAGCTGCCCAGGCCGAAGATGGCCGGGTCGCCAGCCATCGGTCCTACCACGGGGGCGGGCTCTGCGGGCAGTTGCGTAACGGTCGCGGGCTGACTTGACTCGCCGACGGTCGCATCAAGAGTGCTCATCACTTCGCTCCTGTATCTTGAGCGTCCCTTGCGGGCTTAAATGCATCCGTACGCCGGTAACAGGACAGATGTGTTCTCAGTTTGATCCAGGGGCCCTTTAGCTGCCGGAGGCGACTATGCCGTACTCGTGGATCTTGCGGTAGATCGTTGCGCGGGACATGCCCAGGGCCTCGGCGGCCTTGACCTTGTTGCCCTCGTGGTCTTGCAGGCTCCCCACGATCGCGTCGCGCTCGATGGATTCCAGCGGGGACAGCAGGCGGCGGCTGACCGTCCAGCATTCAGGCGGGAGGTCCTTGGGCATGATCGAGCCCGCCCGGCGGCGTTGCACGATCTGCTTGAGGACCTGCCAGAGCCGTTCGGCGTTGCCGGGCCAGTTGTGCCGGAGCAGGAGCTGCATGGCCTCCGGGGAGCAGGTCAGGCGGCCCTGCTGGCTGAGGCGGGCGAGGAAGAACGGGACAAGCTCGTGCAGGTCCTCGATGTGGTGGCGGAGCGGGGGGAGCTCCACGGTGCCCTGGAAGAACCTGAGCAGGCGGGTCAGGTCCGCGCGGGCCTGCTTGCGGTTGAGGGTGACCACCACCCGCAGGTGGTCCTGGCGGTGCGCGGCCCTTGCCTCCTGCAGGGCGCCGGCCAGCGCGTTCATCTGGCGGGCGTTCAGCGCGTCGACGTGGCGGAAGACCAGCATGCCGGTGCCGTCGAGCAGCTCGCGGCGCATCCGGGCGAGCCATTCCGGGTTGGCGTCCTCGGCGTCGAGCACGTGGAACGGCGCTGCCGGGTTCTGCCGCTGGTGCACGGCGCGGACCAGGGCAAGCTTGCCGACGCCGCCCTCGCCTTCGATGGTCATCCAGTCCGACGCGTCGTACAGCGCCTCGGCCGCGCGGCAGGCGCGAAGCCACAGCACGCCGCTGCCGACCAGGCCGGGCAGGTACATGGGGGTCTTCGGCAGGTTCAGGTCGCCGGCGCCGACCGGGGCCGAGGTGAGCTTGACGTGCACCACGCCGTCGGCGAACGGGCCCTCGCCGCTGATCCGGCGGCAGAACAGCCTGGCCACCACGCCGCTCGGCAGGTCGACGGCGACCGCGCCAGGGTGCCGCCTGGCCAGCGCCTCGGTGGCGTGACCGATCAGCGCGGCCTGGTCGCCCGGGTCAAGCACGCGGCGGGCGTGGTCGTTCAGCATGACCACGTCGTTGCCGAGCGCCAGCACGATGCCGCCGGTCCGGCGGCAGGCGCGCACGTACTCCTGCAGCAGGTGGTAGCTCCGGCTGCTGCCGGACGCGAGCAGGGCCTGGGTGATCTGGTCGGCGGTCGCCTTGACCAGCGAGACCAGCATCGGGTCGGCGTCCTTGCGCCAGCAGGTCAGGTCGATCACGCCGACGGTCTTGCCGGAGAAAGGGTCGTGGATGGGGACGCCGGCGCAGGCGAGGCTCTCAAGGTGCTCGGCGTAGTGCTCGTGGCCGAAGACGTGCGCCGGGCCGCCGGACTCCAGGGCGGTGCCGATGCCGTTGGTGCCGACGCGCTCCTCGGCGTAGCTGAAGCCGGGCGCGAGCATGACGCCGTCGAGGTGGCGTTCCAGGTCGTTGTCCGCGGTCAGCCGGGTCAGGACCAGCCCGGCGCCGTCGGTCAGGATGATGCTGATCGGCTGGCCGTCAAGCTCCTGGTGCAGCTTGCGCAGCACCGGATCGGCGCTGCGGGCAAGCGTCGTCTCCAGGTCGGGATCTCGAAGGTAGCTCAGGTCGATGTGATCGGCGGCGACCTGCCACTGGCGGGAGCGCCACCATGAGGCCAGGATCGGTTTGCGGACGACGGCCTGGTCGACAGGCTCGGCGGCGAGGAACCGGTCTCTGGCGTCTGCGAGCGGATCTCTGGCGACCTGCGGCCGCCCTGGTGCGTGTGCCACATCGCCTCCCGGAGCGGCTGGAGGCTCAGCCTGCGCGTCTAAATCTGGGGTCATTCACCTATTACAAAGTAAACCCCTTGTTGCCTGGCACTGTCTCAAGATGAGACCGCGGAATTGCGTGGGGCGACGTCTGCTCGGGCGCATGGATGCCGCTCCCCCGCCCGGCCCGCCGGAGACCTTTAACCCGTGGAGCATCGTTAATCTCGTGTTTCACCACCTCGCCGCCGAGGGACTGCACCCGGTGCTCGGCGAGGCGGGCGATCCGGGGGGGCCGGCGGCCGATCTGCTGCGGGCGCTTGGCATCACGCCGGCCGCCGAGGGTAACCGTCAGCGCTCCGAACAGACACGTCAGGACCTCGCGGCGATCCGCGCCGCCTTCGACCCCGATGGGTTATCCAGAGAGCGGCTCGCGAGGACGGGTCTTGCGCCCGTGCGAGCGACCGCTGCTTGGCATCGGCGGGAACCGTCACGGGAAGCTCTGGATAACCCTCGAAAAATGAAGGCACTGTCTCATGCTGAGAACTCATGACCTCGGCTTTCGGGATGTGATGCAGCACACAAGGACTTTCGGGGCCGTCGGCCGCCCCGGGCCGCCGCGTGGCGGCCCCGGCCGCGGACCGCCGAGGGGGCGCGGGCCCCCTGGACCCCGGAAACCCGCCGAGAAAGGGGTGACGATGAGTCGCCAGAGTGTGGCCAGGGCTCACCAGAAGATCCAGGAACTCGCCTGGGAGCCCAAGTACCACGAGCCGGTCGCTCAGTACGGGACCGACTACACCTTCCGCAAGGCGGCGAAGAAGGACCCGCTCAAGCAGGTGCTGCGGTCCTACTTCCCGATGCAGGAGGAAAAGGATCACCGCGTGTACGGCGCCGAGGACGGCGCGATCCGCGGCAACATGTTCCGCCAGGTGCAGGAGCGCTGGCTGGAATGGCAGAAGCTGTTCCTGTCGATCATCCCGCTGCCGGAAATCTCGGCCGCGCGGGCGATGCCGCTGCTGTTCCGCACCGTGCCGAACCCCGAGCTGCACAACGGCCAGGCGATCCAGATGATCGACGAGGTACGGCACTCAACGATCCAGCAGAACCTCAAGCGCCTGTACATGCAGAACTACATCGACCCGGCCGGCTTCAACAACAGCCTGCGCAACTTCCAGGACGACTACTGCGGCACCATCGGCAGGCAGTTCGCCGAGGGGT
>JBOHCG010000477.1:0-6257 GCA_050698735.1 Streptosporangiaceae bacterium
GTGCTGGACCCCGCCGCCGCGCTGGCCGCGGTCCGCGCTGACCCGGCCCCCGCCGGGCCGGCTGCCTGCGCCGGGCTGACCGTGCTCCGCGCCCAGGCCGCCGAGCTGGAACGCGCCGAGCTCGCGCTCCTGGACGCTGCCCGCCGCGGCGGCAGCACCTGGACCCACCTGGCCGCCGCGATCGGCGCCGGCACCCGGCAGGCCGCCTACAAACGGCACCGTGACCTCGCCGCCCGCCATCATCATTCGTAATGCCTCGGTGTGCCGGACTGTGGACCGCGCCAGGACCCCCGAGTCCGTTTGGGGTTCCGGTCCCCAGCGTTTACATCTACCGATTCGTCATCCTGTTGAGACAGGTAGGGGGGTCCTGGCCGGCTGGCGGGGACGTGCTGCTGGCCAGCGGCGAAATATACCTGGCCAGGCCCCTCCGATGGACTCCCAGACTGATACCCCTATGAGGGTGGTAACCCGTTCATTCCGCGTTCCGCGGCGTGCGGAGCGTTCCGGGAACACCGATCCGGAACGGATCATCCTGCCTCCGCCCTGACCCCCGGCTCGCTGCCTCCTCCGGCCCCTCACCTGGGCTTGTGTGCCAGGTCGCGCACCCAATTGGGATACCTGCCCGCCAGCTAATCCGTATTCCAGTTGGGGATCCTGCCAAGGCTGGCAGGGGCTGACCGCGGGGCGTGTAGAGCCGTGCCGCTGGTCAGCGGCGAAATGGACCTCGCGGGCCCCTGCCGGTGCACTCCCAGACTTATACAACCTGATGGGTTGTAACCCATTCATTCGCGTTCCGCGGCGTGCGGGCGTATCGGCCGACTCGGATCATCCAGCGGAAATCCAACGTTTAGCATCACGGTGAGATAACGGCGGGTCGGGTGGGGCTGGATTGGCCTGTTTTTGCTGCGCGTGAACCTCTATGTCGGATAGGTGTTCTCCGTCGGAGTTTGATCTTCGGGGGAAGGTGCGCCGGTGGCGACCAGGGACGTGTTCTCGGCGGATGAGCTTGCGCAGCTGCGGGGCTTCCCCGAGATCGGCCGCGCTGAGCTGATCAGGTTCTTCATGCTCACGCCAGCCGATGAGGAGTTCGTCCGGAGGTTCCGCGACAAGCGGAACGTGCTGGGCGCGGCGGTGCAGCTGTGCGCGCTGCCGTGGCTGGGGTTCGTCCCGGAAGACGTGCCCGCCGCCCCGGCCGCCGCGGTGGCCCGGCTGTCGGAGAGGCTGGGCATCCCGGTCGGTGAGCTGCGGGGCTACGGCACCCGTGAGCAGACCCGTTCTGACCACCTGCGTGACGTGGCGGCCTACCTCGGCTGGCGTCAGGTCGACGGGCCGCGGTGGAAGGACCTGGAGGAGTTCCTGTTCGCGCGGGCGATGGAGCACGACTCGCCGAAGCTGCTGTTCCGGCTGGCGTGCGAGTACTTGTCGTCGTCCCGCCTTGTCCGCCCGGGCGTGGTGCTCGTCCTGGAGCGCGTCGCGGCCGCGCGGAAGCGGGCGCGCAAGGAGACGTGGCAGCGGGTGGAGCCGATGCTGGCCGGGTTCCTGCGCGATGAGCTGGACGGGATGCTGGTGCCCGACCCGCTGCTGGGCCGTACCCGGCTGGCCTGGCTGGGGACCGGGCCGGTGTCGCCGACGCCGGCGGCGGTGAAGGGCGAGCTGGAGAAGCTGGCGTACCTGCGCGGGATGGACGCGCACATGCTGGACCTGTCGGTGCTGCCGGCCGAGCGGCGCCGGTTCCTGGCGGGCCTGGGTCGGCGGCTGACGGCGCAGAACCTGGCCCGCCGTGAGGGTGACCGCAGGTACCCGATCCTGGTGACCCTGGCCGCGCAGTCCGCCGTGGACGTGCTGGACGAGGTGCTGCTGCTGTTCGACCTGGCGCTGTCCGGCCGGGAGGCGGCCGCGCGGGAGCGGCTGACCGAGGTGCTCGCCGAGCGCGCCCGCGGCGGCGAGGACCGGCAGGCGCTGCTGGACGACATCCTGGCGATCGTCCTGGACCCGGGCGTGGCCGACGGCCAGGTCGGCGGGCGGCTGCGGCGGGACGTCGGCCGTGAGCGGATGCGGGCGGCGCACGAGGCCCGCCGCGACCGGCTGCCCCGCGACCACGGGCACCTGGCGCTGATGGACGCCTCGATGTCCTACCTGCGCCAGTTCGTCCCCGACGTGCTGGCCGCCGTCGGCTTCGCCGGCGGCCCCGGCATGGACGACCTGCTGCAGGCTGTCGGCGTCCTGGCCCGGCTGCACGCGTCCAGGGCCCGCAAGGTCCCGGACGGGGCACCGGACAGCTTCGTGCCCGTCCGGTGGGCCGGGTACCTGGAGAAGGCGTCGAAGGACGGCAACGTCGTCGCCTACCGGCACTACTGGGAGCTGTGCGTGCTGATGGCCCTGCGCGACGGGTTGCGGTCAGGCGATGTCCACGTCCCGGGGTCGCGCCGGTACGCCGACCCGGCCTCGTTCCTGCTCACCCCGCGGCAGTGGGAGCCGCAGCGGCTGGAGTACTGCCACCTGGCGGGCAAGCCAGCCACCGCGGCCGGCGCGCTGGCCCTGGCGAATGACGAGCTGCACGCGGCGCTGTCGGACCTGGAGGCCCAGCTCGCCCGGGGCGGCGGGAAGGGCGAGATCCGCCTCGGCCCTGATGGGGAGCTCATCATCCCGCCGCTGACCGCCGAGGACGTCCCCGCCGAGGCCAGCGCGCTGCGCGACGAGCTCGCCGCGATGCTGCCCCGCGTGCCGATCGCATCAGTGCTGGTCGAGATCGACGCCCGGACCGGGTTCACCGACCGCCTCACCCACGCCGGCGGCAAGGCCAGCCGCCCGCAGGACCTGCGGCGCAACCTGCTGTACGTCATCATCGCCGAAGCCACCAACATGGGCCTGTCGGCGATGGCCGAGTCGTGCGGCGTCTCCTACGACACGCTGGCGTGGACGGCCGAGTGGTACTTCGACGCCGAGACACTCGAGGCGGCCAACGCCGCGATCGTCAACTACCACCACCGGCTGCCGATGACCCAGTCGTTCGGCACCGGCACCCTTTCCTCCTCCGACGGGCAGAAGTTCCCGGTCAAGGGCAAGTCGCTGACCGCAGCCCACCTGTCGCGCTACTTCGCCCGCGGGCAGGGCGTGTCCACCTACACCCACGTCTCGGACCAGCACGCGACGTTCGACACGAAGGTGATCACCTCGACGTCGCCGGAGAGCCCCTACGTGCTCGACGGCATCCTGGGCAACCAGACCGACCTGCTCATCACCGAGCACGCCACCGACACCCACGGCGCGACGCTCGCGAACTTCGCGCTGTTCGACCTGGTCGGCCTCCAGCTGTCCCCGCGCATCCGGGACCTGGGCAAGATCACCCTCTATCGCACCGGGCCACGCGCCGGCTTCACCGCCCGCTACCCGGCCTCCGGGCACCTGCTCACCCGTCGGCTGAACGAGGACCTGGTCACCGGCATGTGGGACGACCTGCTGCGGGTGGCCGCCTCGGTCAAAGGCGGGCACGCCAGCGGCGCCCTGGTCGTCGGCAAGCTGTGCTCATCGAGACGGCAGCAGAACGCCCTCGCCTCCGCGATCAAGGAGTACGGCGCGCTGCGCCGCACCGTCTACGCCGCCCGCTACCTCGTGGACGAGACCTACCGGCGGCGGATCGGGAGGCAGCTCAACAAGGGCGAGAACGTCCACTCCCTCAAGCGGATGCTCGCCTACGCCGGGGAAGGAGCGATCCGCCGCCCGCACCACGAGGGGCAGGCCGAGCAGATGTGGTGCCTGACCCTCGCGACCAACGCCGTCGTGACCTGGACCACCGAGTACAACGGGCTGGCCGTCACCGAGCTGCGCCGCTCCGGCCGCGACATCGACGACGCCGTGCTGGCCCACATCTGGCCGACCCACCACGAGAACATCCACTTCTACGGCACCCACTCTGTCGACGTCGCCGGCGAGCTCGCCAAGCTCGGCGCCGACGGCTACCGTCCGCTGCGCAGCACCGCGGCCCAGTAAGGCCCTCCGCTCCCGAACGTGCCCCCCGGCCGCCAGGCAGCCGATCTTGGTGTCGGGATTAGAAGGTTTCCCGCCAGGGCGCCCGGAGGCGCTCCAGTGCGCACGGGAACCGGGCACCAGGGGACGAAACGCCTCGCTGGGCGGCTTGTCCTGGCGACCCATTTGACGACAGGTTTTCCCGACATGTAGAACGGGCCTGCCGCCCTTCCCGCGCTGACGGAGGAGACCCTGTGCAGCACGTCTACTCGCGCTCGTCCACCGCGTCCCAGTCATTGCTGCGGCAGCGGCACATCCTGACCGAGGCCGGGCTGCTGGTCCGCGCCGAAGACGTGACCGGGGGCTTCCGCCCGGCCGCTGGCGTGAAGCTGTACGAGGACCCCGCGACCACCTCCAAGATCCCCGCCCTGCAGCGGCCCGCGTTCGGCACGGCCGCCGCCGCCGCGCACCCCGGCGACACCCTGACCGTCTCCGAGCTGTTCCGGCTCTGCCGGGACCTGAGCGACATCCAGGCCGTCCGCGGCTGGTGCCAGGCCCGCGGCGTGGCGCTGCGGGTCCTGTCCGGGCCCTTGTCCAACTTCGCCGACCTCGCCGCGAACGACGCGACCACCGACCTGATCGTCAACGTTCTCATCGCCGTCGGGCAGTTCCAGCGCGACCTGCAGAACGAGCTGACCGGCGAGGGCATCGCCGCGGCCGAGGCGGAAGGCCGCTACCGCGGCCGCCCGCCCGCGCTGTCCGGGACCCCGGCCGAGGAGGCGCGGTCGGCGTACCTGGAACAGGGCGCCTCGATCGCCGCCCTCGCCCGGGCGCACAGGGTGAGCCGCGCCGCTGTCCGGACCGCCCTAGCCGGCCTGCTGCCCGGCGCGCTGGTGCCGCCCCCGGCCCGGATGACCGGGGAACCCCATGACTATCGCTGAGGAACTGCGCGCGCTGGCTGACCGGGTTCCCGCCGGCGGCCCGCCAGCGGTCGCCCTGGCACGGCAGCGGGCAGCCGGCGCCGCCGAAGCAGTAACTGCCGCGCTCAGCACCGACCCGACACTGGCCGAGCGCCATCAGCGCTGGCTTGACGTCCTGGCCGAGCTGCTGCGCAGGCTGACCCCGCTGGCCCGCCAGGCCGCGGCGGCGATCGAGAGCGAGCGACTGTCCGCCGCCGGGGCGAGCACCGCGCACCTGGGGCACGTCAACCCGCTGTCCGCAGAGGAGCTTGACGCGGTATCAGCCCGGTGCCAGGAACTCGCCGCGCAGGTCGCCACCGCAGCTTGGCCTGACTGGAATACCCCGCTCCGCGTGCGCGAGTTGTCCGCCAGCCGGATGCCAGACGAGCACGAGCTGGCCGAGATCGCCGACAGGCTGCGCCGCGCGGTTGCGCCGGCCCTGGATCTTGCCTACCCGGGCCCGGAAGCTGTCAGGCTAGCGAAGCTCGCCGACCAGATCGCCAGGCGGGAGCTGTAGTTCTGGGACGGGATCACCGCGTTTCGCGGCGCTGAGGCGGGCAGGCGCCCGACCCGCCGTTATCTCACCGTGATGCTAAACGTTGGATTTCCGCTGGATGATCCGAGTCGGCCCACACCGCCCAGCACACCGCGCCAGGCCGCTGTGGCGCATCCTGACGCGATGCCCAAACGGACGTTTCGGCACGGGACGGTGGCACGCTGGTTTCGTGACCAGCCCTGGGACGCCAACGTGGGTACGCGGCACGCAACTACTGCCCCTGGTAACCCCCGGCCGTCCGGGTTCCCCGGCGGCCCCGCGTGCGATCAGGGGGCCTGATCGTATACCTTGCTCTATCGCCCGGTGACCCGGGCGCACACGCCTCTCCGGTGTGGCACCGCCGGCCTCACGTTTCGTTACGGCGATTGCGGCGGCCCGGGATGCCGCCCGGAACGGGTGGCGGGGCAGTCGGCTGGATGACGGCACGTACCGGCCGCAGGGCAGCGGGCCCGTGCAGCAGCTGGCCGGACGTGGCGACGCCGGCGGGCAGGATGGCCAGGGACTCCAGGCGGGCGGCCTGGCCCACGGCCTCGTGGTAGATGCGGGCCTGCTGTTCGAGCTGGCCCACCAGCAGGTGCAGCTGATCCAGCGCGCCCTGCAGGCCGCGCCGGTCAGTGCGGGGGTCGGCGGCGCAGCGGAACACTTCCTTGGCCTGCACAGCCGCGGCGTAGGCGGCCTCCTCGACCCGGGGGAACGTCAGCCGCGCGGTGGCCTCCGCCGCGGCCAGCTCCCGCGCCTGCCGCGCCTCGGCCGCGGCCTGGCGGACCCGGTCGCGG
>JBOHCG010000478.1:0-6237 GCA_050698735.1 Streptosporangiaceae bacterium
GCCGGGCCTGCGGACCATCCGGCCCAGGCTGGCCGCGATCGCCGACCGGACCGACCCGGTCGCATTGCAGCGGCTGTTCGCGGCCGCGATGCTGGCCGCCGACCCGGTGGTCTCCGGGGTGTACTACGTCGATGACCACTTCGTCCCCTACGCCGGCGCCAAGCCCGTGGCCAAGGGGTGGAACAACAAGCGGGGCCGGGCGGAGAAGGGCCGCGCCGACACCCACGTCACCGCGCACGACGGGCGGGCGGTCGCCTTCGTGACCGGGGAGCCGTCCGGGCTGACCGTCACCTTGCCCAAGGCGCTGGCCGAGCTGACGAAGGCCGCGCCGCCCGGCACCAGCATCATGGTGGGGTTCGACCGGGGCGGGGCGTATGCGCAGGTGTTCCGGCACTGCCGCGACCAGGGCGTGCACTGGGTCACCTGCCGGCGGGCCCCGCTGGCGGTCCCGTCCCGCCTGCCGGTCATCACCACGATCACCATCGCCGGGCGGAAACGGGAAATCGCCTGGGCTGAGGAGACCGTGGAGATCAAGGACTACGGCCAGGCCCGGCAGCTCACGCTGTTCGAGCACGGCACGGTGGTGCTGCAGGTCCTGACCTCGGACTTCGATTCCTGCCCGGCAGAGATCCTGGCCTGGCTGAAGTCGAGGTGGCGGGAGGAGAACTTCCTCAAATACGCCAGCGAGAACTACGGCATCGACAAGATCTGCGACTACATCGCCGGCATCGAGACCAACACCAAGATCACCGGCAACCCGGCCCGCAAGAAGGCCACCGCCACGGTCCGCGAGGCGGAAAAGGCGCTGGCCACGGCCGAACGCGACCTGGCGCGCCTGCTGGCCGACCCGGCCATCACCCCCGCCGCCAAGAACACCCGGCTGATCCCCGCCGCGGAGCAGAAGATCACCGCCGCCCGCACGAAACTGCAGGCCGCCGCCGCGGCCCGCGATGAGATCCCCGCCAAGCTGCCCGCCAACCTGATCGACACCGACGCCAAGACCGCGCTGCTGCGCACCGGCCGGCGCGGCCTGCAGATGGTGCTGCGACTGCTCGCGCACAACGCCGAGCACTGGCTATCGGGCCAGCTCAACGCCTACCTGCGCGACGACGACGAATACCGCGCCATCACCCGCCAGACCATCATCCGCGGCCTGGCCGGCACCATCACCTGCCACTCCCGGGCGATCACCGTCGGACTCCAGCAGCCCGACGAACCCCGCGTCGCCCGCGCCCTGGCCATGCTCCTCGACGAGATCAACGCCACCCCGCCCAGCCTGCCCGGCGACCACCGGCCCATCACCTACCAGCTCGCCGCAGGCTCCTCAGCATTCAACAGCTGACGCACACCTAATTCCGGAGATCTGAGCCTCGGCATCATGATCAACATCATCGTGCTCTGGCAGACCGTCTACACCCAGGCCGCCCTCGACCACCTCGCCGCGAACGGCTACCCGCTCGACCCCGCCGACATTGCCGGGCTCTCCCCGCTCGGGCACCCCACGATCAACCTGAACGGCCGCTACCGGACCACCGGCCGCCCGCCCACCACTGGGATCCGGCCTCTGCGCGCGGACTGACTCAGGATCCTGCGGCCGGCCTGGGCTTCACCTCCTCCGCGCACCGGCTGCGCGGCTACCGGCAGGCCCTCGCGGCGGCCGGCCTGCAGGCGCGGGCCGACCTGATCCGGCGCGGCCCGGATGACGCGGCAGCGGCGGCGGAGCTGGCGGCCCGGCTGCTGAACCTGCCCGACCCGCCGTCGGCGATCTTCGCGGCCTCCGACACCCAGGCCATCGGGGTGCTCGCGGCGGCCGACCGGGTCGGCGTGCCGGTACCGCAGCGGCTATCCGTCGTCGGCTTCGACGACATCGAGTCAGCGACCTTCCTCGGCCTCAGCACGGTACGTCAGCCGCTGGCGCGCAGCGGCGCGGAGGGAGCGCGCCGGCTGTGCGCGCTGCTGCGCGGTGAGCGGGTTCTCCCGCTGCGCCAGGAACTCCCGCTCGAGCTGATCGCCCGCGCCAGTTCGGCCGCCTACCGCGGCCGCCGGCCATCTCCAGGCGGGCGCCCCGGATCGTCCGGAAGCACCGAAGCGAACGAATTATGGCGTTGTCCAATTACATCCGGTAACTTGTGGAAGAGCTGTGCATAAACCGGTGGATAAGCCGGTGGATAACCTTCGCCCGATGCGGATAATGGTGCACATTCTGTGGATATCGTGTGGGCGGAAAAAACCGGAATAAATTATCGCGGGCCCCTTGCGCGGTACCCCGCGAAGGCGGTAGAAATGCACTCACCACAAGAAACGGGCACCATCCGGGGGCAACTCCGGGACGTGAGAAAAACCGGGCAACCGGGGTTTATCGCGGGTGTCTGGCCCTTGCGGGCGGCCCGCGGCGCCGGAAAGACCGGGAAACCGGTCGGCCTTGGTGCGGCAAAGGTCGGGCAAGGCCCCTCCATCTCATACATGGAGGGGCCTTGCCGCTGTTGCCCCGCCTCGTCCTCGCCGCGCAGCGCTTGCCTACAATCTGCTGAGTGATTCCGACCTCCGGCGGACACGGAAAGCAGGCATGGCATGGCACGCGGTATTGGCGTGGGCGATACGGCACCGATTTCACCCTCCCGGCACAGTCCGGTGAGCAGGTCCGGCTCGGTGACCGGCTAGGCGAACGGGTGGTGGTCCTGTACTTCTATCCCAAGGACAACACCCCGGGCTGTACGGCGGAGGCGTGCGCCTTCCGGGACAGCCATGAGGTGTTCACCGAAGCGGGCGCGGAGGTGATCGGGGTCAGCTCGGACCCCGTGGACAGGCACGCGGCCTTCGCCGGGCGGTACAAGCTGCCGTTCACGCTGCTCAGCGACCGCGGCGGTCAGGTCAGCAAGAGCTACGGCGTGCCGGCCTTGCTTGGCGTGCTGCCCGGCCGGGTCACCTACGTCATCGACAGGCAGGGCACGGTCCGGCATGTCTTCAACTCGATGACCAACATCGACCAGCACATCACCGAGGCCCTAGAGGTGGTCCGGCGGCTGCAGGCGGAGCAGCCCGGCTGACCGGCGCTGCTGGCTGGCGCTGCTGGCTGGCGCTGCTGGCTGGCCGGCGGCCCGGGCGCCGGCCTCCGGGTGGATCATCCAGACGTTGGGTTCCCAGTAAGAGCCGAGGTCGGCGTCGCGGTCGATGTGCACGGTGGCCAGGCCCTCGGGGAACACGTAGTCACCGGACTCGGGAAGCGGCATGCCGACCCAGGACTCCCAGTCCGCGACCGTGCCCTCGATGCGAAGCGAGCGCGGCAGCGGCGTACCCACCCGGGCGCCGAGGCGCTCGTGCGTCCGCAGCCACGGGTCGAGCAGCCGCCCGTCTTCCCGGCGCCATTGGACGTACCTCTCGATCGGCGCCAGCGGGTAGCGGGCCTTCCACGACGGCCGGACCGGCGCGATCAGCCGGGTCAGCCCGTTCCGCACCGCGTTAGCCCGCATCGCGGCCAGCATCTCGGCGGCTAGGCCGCGGCTCCGGCCGCCCGGCTGGATCTCGGCGGCGAGCGCGCACAACGTGTTCGGCTGCTCAGGTCGGCCTTGCCGGCGCTGGCCGAAGATCACCTCGAGCACCGTGTCGATCCCGTCCGGCAGGCTCTCATCGCGACCGTCCCAGGCCAGCGGGCCGGTAATGCCGACGGCGAGCACCGTGTCGCCAGCCTGGTCGTACAGCAGGAACTGGAAATCAGGGAACTCCTCGTCAAGCTGCGGCCACCAGTGATTCACCGCCGCACCGTGCAGGTTGTACTCGGGCCACACGGTGGGCAGGCGCACGGCGCGGGCCCACAGGTCGGGCCGCTCTGACGCCGTGTGCGCGGTGATCGCCGCGCCGTCCCCGGCGACGCTGAACCATGGAGCATCGGACATGGCGACCTTCCTACCACGGTTCCCTTCGCCGGTTACCCGCGGCCGATCCAGCCAGATGCCTTTCATGGAGGATGTCCTGTCATTAGGACATCATCTTTGATATAGCGACCCGGCCGCGGCCAAGCTGTGATCACGCAGATCGCGGCATCGCGGAGGAGCCTCATGCGCATGGCGGAGGTACGCCGGTGAGCTACGACGTGCTCACCATCGGCCGCGTCGGCGTGGACCTGTATCCGCTGCAGGCCGGCGTCGGGCTCGAGGACGTCGAGACGTTCGGGAAGTTCCTCGGCGGCAGCGCGACCAACGTCGCGGTCGCGGCGGCCAGGCACGGCCGCAGGTCGGCGGTCATCACCCGGACCGGCGCCGACCTGTTCGGCCGGTATGTGCACAGGGCGCTACGCGAGCTCGGCCCCGACGGACGCTTCATGAGCGTCGGGGCGGTAGACGCCGCGTGCGCCCCTGGTTCACGATGTTACGGTTTCGTCCATGACGATCCATGATGAGGCTTTGAACTGGCATTTCCCGGCGGGGAGCACGGCCGACGGGCGGGAGATCGTGCGCGTCACGCCCGAACTGGCCCGTTGGGGGTATAGCGGCCTGCGGGTGCTTGACCTTGCCGCGGGAGACACCGAGCTCGGCGACACCGAGGGCTACGAGATGATCGTGCTGCCGCTGGCCGGCTCGTGCACGGTGGACACCGACGCCGGCGGCGCGGACCTGGCCGGCCGCGCGAGCGTGTTCTCTTCTGTCACCGACTGCGCCTATGTGCCACGCGATACCGCGTACCGGATCGGCTCGGGCGCTGGCGGCCGGTTCGCGCTGGCCTGCGCCAGGTCCGAGGCGGAGGGACTCCGGTTCCGGCACGTGAAGGCGGACGAGGTCCGGGTCGAGCTGCGCGGGGCCGGGTCCTGCTCGCGGCGGGTCAACAACTTCGGCACCCCGGACGTGCTTGAGGCCGACCGGCTGATCGCCTGCGAGGTTTTCACTCCCGCGGGCAACTGGTCGTCCTACCCGCCGCACAGGCATGACTCGCAGCGGCCAGGCGAATCCGTGCTTGAGGAGATCTACTACTTCGAGGTGGCGGACGGGCCTGCGGGTACCGCTACCCCGGGCCTGGCGTACCAGCGGGTCTACGGCACGCCGGAGCGCCCGGCGGACGTGCTCGCCGAGGTCCGCAGCGGCGACGTGGTGATCGTCCCGCACGGCTGGCACGGGCCCTCGATGGCGGCGCCCGGCTATGACCTGTACTACCTGAACGTGATGGCAGGGCCCGGCCGCAGGGAGTGGCTCGCCTGCGACGATCCCGCCCACTCCTGGGTCCGGGAGCAGTGGAAGGACCAGCAGGTCGATCCCCGGGTCTCGGAGTGGAGACTGGATTGAGCACGATACGGCTGACGGTCGGCCAGGCGGCGGCCGCGCTCGACGCGCTGGCCGATGCCCTGGCCGGGTGGTCGGCCGAGCCCGCCCACCGCGACCGGGCCGCGGAACTCGCCGCAGGCTGGCAGGCGACGGTACAGGCCGCCTACGACACCAGGCACCAGCCGCAGCCGGCCCAGGCGGAGGTCATCGGGGTAGTCAACGAGGTGTCCGAGGATACCGACGTCGTGCTGTGCGCGGCCGGCTCCATGCCCGGCGACCTGCACAAGCTGTGGCGCACCCGGGACCCGGGCGGGTACCACGTGGAGTACGGGTACTCGTGCATGGGCTACGAGATCGCGGGCGGGCTCGGGGCCAGGCTGGGCGCTCCAGAGCGCGAGGTCTTCGTCATGGTCGGCGACGGCTCCTACCTGATGATGGCCAGCGAACTGGTCACCGCCGTGCAGGAAGGGATCAAGCTCGTGGTGGTCTGCGTGGACAACCACGGGTTCGCCTCGATCGGCAACCTGTCGGAATCGGTCGGCTCGCAGCGGTTCGGCACCAGCTACATGTTCCGCGGCCGCGACGGCCGGCTCGACGGCGGCTACCTGCCCGTCGACCTGGCGGCCAACGCCGCCAGCCTCGGCGTGGACGTGCTGCGCGCGAAGTCGATCGAGGAGTTCCGGCAGGCCCTTGTCAAGGCGCGGGCGTCGGACCGGACCACGCTCGTGCACATCGAGACCGACCCGCTGCTGCCCGCGCCGTCCAGCGACGCCTGGTGGGACGTGCCGGTGGCGGAGGTGGCCGGCCTTGACAGCACCCGGGAGGCCCGGGCCGCCTACGAGAAGGCCAGGCAGCGGCAGCGGCCGTACCTGTGAGCGCCCTGTCCGATGCCGAGCTGCAGGAGATATTCGACCGCTGCTCGAATCGCGGCCGCTGGGGCGACGACGACGAGCTCGGCACGCTCAACCTGATCGATGAGGCGGCG
>JBOHCG010000479.1:0-6222 GCA_050698735.1 Streptosporangiaceae bacterium
ATATGTACGTGCGCGCGGGCTCCCGTGCCGCCAATTCCACGGACAGCCACGTACAGGCCCGTACAAGCTGGAAAAACCGCAGGCAGAAGCACCTCCGGCCGGGTTCCCTCCGCCGCAAACAACCCGCGAGCACTACCGGGCCGGACTCCCCGTACGCCCGGCATGCCCAGGACAGCAAGCCCGTGCACCTGCCATCTACCCCTGATGCGCACCCTCCATGTACTTCTCGCAGGCCCGCGCCACCGGGCAGCGCCGCGAACCATCCGGGACCCGCTCCACCAGACGCAAGCGTCACTACCACTGGCCGCTGCTGCCGCGTGCCTTGCCGCTGACATGACGCGGGCGTCTGACACCAGCCGGGCTCATCAGCTCATGCACTCTTTGGGGCCGGTCATCGGGGCCTGATCGGCTAGATCCGGCGTTGCCGTGTATGCCGCAGCCGGGCTTCCTGGCCGGACCGGCTGGCAGAGGTTACCGGCGGCGAGGTCGGCGCCGACACCAGCAGCCACCTGCTTGACTTTGCATATCATGCGAAGTACTTATCGTGATATGCAAAGAGGTGAGCCGCCACCACTCCTGCCGCTGCTGCGGTCACGGCTACAGGCCGACCTGCTGACACTAGTCCTCCTCAATCCAGGGAAGGAGTGGACGCTGAGCGAGCTTGCCTCGCGCATCCATTCCACGGTCTCATCAGCCCAGCGTGAGGTCGCGCGTGCGGAAAGGGCGAGCGTCATCACTTCCCGGCGGGTCGGGAACGCTCGCCTGGTTACCGCTGCGCGGTCGCCCCTGACGGGCCCGCTGACGGAACTGCTGCTGCGCTCATTCGGCCCCCGGCAGGTCCTTGCCGAAGAACTCGCCGGCGTGGCGGGAATCGAGGATGCGTACATCTTCGGTTCCTGGGCGGCACGTTATGCAGGCCAGCAGGGCCGTCCCCCAGCAGACATAGACGTCCTGGTCATCGGGGCTCCTGACCGCGATTCCCTCGATGAAGCGGCACAGCGCGCAAGCGGGCGCCTTGACCGGGAAGTCAATGTGACCATCCGCTCGGCACAGTGGTGGCGGGCGGGAGATGACGGCTTCCACGCCGAGATCAGCAGGCGCCCGCTGGTACCGGTCTACGGGGAGAAGACCACGCGATGACATGGGAGCCCGGCCGTGAACGCATCCAGCAGCTGATCGATGACGGCGAGATCGAACAGGTCACGCCAGACATCACGATCGCCCGCAACCTGCTGGCGGACGCGGGCCGCCATCTCCATACTGCGTCGGCCGCCAAGGCGGCCGGTGACATGTCCGGTGCCTACCAGTTGGCTTACGACGCCTTCCGCAAGAGCGCCGTCAGCCTGCTCGAAGCCCAGGGGCTACGAGCCACAAGCAAAGGCGGGCACATCGCCGTCCAGGAGGCGGTCACCGCCCAGTTCGGCACGGCCGTGCGCACCTTCCGTTCGTTCGGCAGAATCCGCCGGACACGGAATACCTTCGAATACCCGAGCAGCAGTGCTCCCGGCCCTGCAGCCGAAGACGTTGACGACGCCGTCAAGGTCGCCACCGAGGCAAACTCAGCCGCCGTGACAATCCTGGACCAGGAACTGCTCACCCCCTGGTAGCCGAGAACGGAGCCCGGCATCCGAGCCGATGCGCTGACACTGTGTGACGAGCCCGCCGACCCTCGTCCGCACGTAGCCGCATTCGTTATCTCAAGCCCGATTTTGGGTTGTGGGGTGCCAAAACTGTGCCATGGCTTTGACCTGCAACGCCGCTACCCGGCGCCATCCGCCTGCGGGCCGCCGAGGAGCGCCATGGGATCCATCAGTTCATCGTGGGCACATGTCAAGGACGCGAAAGGCATGGCACCAGCGGCCCGATGGGCCTTTCCTGCAGCCAGGTCACCGCTCCCCTTCCGGGGTACCGTGGGCACAGCAGGGGCGCGCGCCCCTCATCCGCGGCGAGCCACGATCCGGCGCCCGCGCTCCCGCATAAGCTCGTGGCGGACACCAGCAAAGATCACGGAACGTGTCCGTGATCCGAGCCGAACTGAGGCAGTGTTCCCGACGGAAAGCTAGACCATTGCGCGCCGCAGTCCGGAACATTCCTCCATAGTGGTCTAGACCTTTATGGCGAAATGTTCGCTCCATGTTTGCTCGGATGTCCTGGTACGACGCGATGAGCAGGATCACGTTCACCGGGAAGATCCAGCGCCACGACAGGCCGCTGGTGATCACCCCGCTGAGAACGTGATGCGCCGGCCGAACCGGTCGGCGAGCGCGCCGGCGGTCAGCAGCAGCGCCGCGAGCGTGAGCGCGTAGGCGCCGATGACCCACTGCAGGTCCGGCAGCGGCGCAACACCGGGATGCACCCAGCCGCGCGGCCCGTATCTGCGGATGCAGCAGCGGACGCACCCGATGAGCTGGCCCGCCGCCGCCACTCCACGACCGGCGGCCTGCTGGACGCGGCCGGGCGGGCGTTTCCCGCTGCCGGGGCCGGCAATGTCCCGTCGCTGCGGGAGATCCAGCGCGCGATGCGCATCGGCCAGGGCAAGGCCCAGCAGGTCCAGGCTCACCTCGCCGGCCGTCCGGCAGACGCGGTATAGGCAAGGAGAAACCAGATGACATACGACGACAATGACAATGACGGCCGGTTTCCCGACGACAGCCGAGTCGAGGTCCGCTACCCCCGCACCCGGCAGGAAGAACACGGTGACCGGGCGGCGTGGCCGTGGCTGCCCGGAAGCATCATGGAACAGTGCGGCCCGGACGAGTGGCAGGTGTGCGTCGAGGACCGCGACGTCGCCGTGCTCCAGGACGGGCGCCCCGCCCCGCGTAACACGGCATCCCGGAACCTGTACTACCCGCTGTGCTTCCGGGACTCCACCGAGATCCGCCGGCCCGCGCCGGCGGTGCCCAAGCCCAGCGTGCCGGCACCGCGCGTGGATGCCACCCCGGCCGTGCGCAGGACCACTGCGCCGACGGTGCGCAGGGGGCGGTCGCTGTGACCGGGAACCCAGACCTGCCGCGATCGGATGCGGCCAGCAGTAGCCACAGCGGGCTGAACTACTACGGCGAACTCGTACGTCGCCCTTGGCAAGGCTGCCTCCCAGATGTCTATCGGCAGATCGGAGATCCTGGCGCGTTCTTCGCCGTGCTCGGCGAGGTGATCGCGCAGCGGATCGATGAACTCGCCGACTATCTGGCCGGTGACGACCCGCCAGGCGAGGGTTACCTCGCCAAGGTCGCCCGGCTCACCGCCGCGCGGGACCGCGCCACGGGACGGGTACTCGGCGAGTACCTCCTCCTCCCGCATGACGAGGACCGGCCGGTGATCGTGGATCGCGGCCACCCGTCGTGGGCGGAGGTCGATGCCGAGCAGCGGGAACGGCTCGGCGATCCGCTCACCGAGGAGGGCCGGCCGTGACCGCGAACGGCGCGGTGTCCTGGGTCGAGTACATAGCCAGCCTCGCCGCACTGTACGCCTGCCCCACCGCGATCGCTGTGGTCAGGCACGCCCGGAACATCAAGCGGGTGCTGATCTTGAACTGCATCCCGATCGCCTGGCCAGCCGCGCTAGCCATGGCGTGCATGATGCCGCGCAAGGCTGACTGACCGGCGAGCCTGCCTGCCTCGCCGCTCCGGACACTGACCCCGTCCCCGCCATATGGGAACGGGGTCAGTGCTGCATGGGACGTTCCGGTTAACGGGACACCAACTCAGGACCGGTGTTGCGGGGGCCTGTCAGCAGGCCGCCGTGCGGAACCGGCACAGGGAGCACACCGACCTCACGTAATCGCCAAGCATCATGACGATGCCCCGGCACCTAGCGACACCGGGGCATCGTCCTCGACCCGCCGTGCTGAACCCGCCGGGACTCAGGGCAACGGGGAGCCTGGTAAGCCGGTCGGCCCGGCCAGCGCTGCGTCTATCGCGCGGATCTGCGCCATGATCGGGTTACTTACTACCGATCCCGGCCTAGCCAGCGCGAGGCTGGCTTCAAGCTCTCGCCTGGCACGCTGTAGCTCGCCGACCGTCAGCCCGCTCAGATCGTGATCACGCCGGACAACCTGGCCGTCACCGCGGAGAAGATGCCGGGACTGATGCGAGTCGAACCATAGTTGGTCGTCGGTCGCGAAGCCGCACGGGCACTGGTGGATCATCGGCCGTTCGCGCCCGCGAGACGCTGCCGGTCTTCCTGCTCGGTGCTCAGATCTGCGTGCAAGGTGCTGATCTTGGTGTAGGTCATCCGGTCGATGTACGGCTCTAGCTTGAGCAACGTCTCGGTGGCGTCAAGAGCGCTGGTCAGCTCTGTGGTCGTCAGTTGAGCGTGAAGTCCTGGCATGAAAAGTCCTCGGGTCGGTACGTGGCGTCCAGTTCGGGAGGCTGTCATACTGCTGGTCCTCGGTTACCCGCTGCCCCCCTGGCCTAGCTGGTGACCAAACGTCGTAGCAGCAGGCTGCCGCAGAGTGCCGTGAGCAGGGAAGAGGACTTGCGCTGACTTGCGAGAGAATTAGCCCAAGGCGCTGATCGCGTCGCTGATGAGGGCGCGGGCCTTGGCACCGTAGACGGCAAGCGCGGTCAGTCGCTCAAATGCCCGCAGGTAGATCACCACTTCTCCGGGTGCTGTCACGGTCACCTGAGCGGATAGAAGCTCGACATGAACGCGGGCGTCATCGAACGCAGTGAACGCCTCGAGCGTCCACATGTCCCGCTGGCTCGCAGAGAATGGGATGATGCCAAGCCGGACGTTGGGCAGCGCGACGAGGTTCAGGACGTGGCCGAGCTGTCCGGCCATGACCTCCGCATCGCCGATCCGGTATCGCAGGACGGACTCTTCGAGCAGCATCACGAACTGGTGGTTCACGCCGCGCAGTACGCGGTTACGTTCCATCCGTGCCCGGACGGCTGCTTCAACATCGTCCGGCGTGCCCTGAAATGCGGTGATGGCGGACATCAGCGCGTTCGCGTAGGCAGGTGTCTGAATCAGGCCCGGCATTACCGTCGAAACGTAGACCTTGAACAGTTGCGTCCGCTCGTACAGCGAACGGCGGGCGACCTGCTCGCGGCGCAGCCCGGTCCGGTGCATGCGCCGCCACTCGGTGTACATGGAATCCGCCGCGCGGGATGCAGCGATCAAGTCGACGGCATGATCCGGTACCCCGCACACCCGACACCAGATGCGAAGGTCGCTCTCGCTCGGCGCCTGCTTGGCGGATTCAATCCGGCTGGTCTTTGCCTCATGCCAGGCCGCCGCACCAGACAGGGCGCGGGCAGTCAGCCCAGCGTCAAGGCGCAGATCGCGCAGCCTGTCGGCAAGGTCCTGCCTAGCCCGCTGGACGGACGACGACGGAGAGATGGCCATTGCCTGATGTGGCTACTGTCAGACTGGCCGGTAGTCCGCATGAGGGATAGCGCGCAGCCAGACGGTCTCGAACGCCTCGGCGCACGTGCTCACCACTTCCGGAACGTCTGACAGCTCATGCTCCAGGAACGTGCCGTCACCTGCGAAATACCCGAACCGGACGAGCCGGTCATCGAACACCCAGAAATCGCACAGGGGCACGCACAAACCGGGGGTCAGTCTCCGCGGCAGCCAGCGAACGTCCTCCCCGGCCGCGATGTTCATCCCTGACGTCATCCCGTACTCGAACCGCACGAACGATGACAGCGGCTCAGATACGATCCGGGCACGCCGGAACCTGATCCCCCTGGCGACCTGAGTATGCACAAGCTGATACCAGTCCGGGAGCGCCGGTTCCGGAACGGGCTTGCCGTCGAGCCAGCCCAGGTACAAGGGGTCGTCAGGCGTGTATGCGTCCCGAGTTTCCAGATGCACAGCGGTCCTGGTCGTCGCCGCGATCAGCTCGCTGAAGGGTGGCACTGCGGCCATCAACCGCCTCCTGGAGAATCGCCCGCATCCGGGCTGGGAGCCTCACCACCGACTCGTTGTCCGCGATCGGGCTGGACCTGTCCACTTCCGCGAGCGTGCCCGGGTCGGTGACTGTCCAGCCCTGGAGCAGGAAGTCGCCTGTTTCCTCGTCGACGAAGACAGCCGGGCAGTTGTCCCCGCCAGTCTCAGGATCGATGCCGACAAACACTAGCGCCATAAGTTACTCCCAAGCTCGAAGAGTTGCGCTTTCTTGCGCACAGCGTCGCTCCGTTTGGGCTCGACCGTCAAGCCCGCGCACTCCAACCGGCGAGGGGTACTTCAGCTACCGCATGGTGCCCGGACATC
>JBOHCG010000480.1:0-6207 GCA_050698735.1 Streptosporangiaceae bacterium
CTGCGCGTCGACTCCTCGGTGTACATCTTCGGCCTGCGCCTGAACATGTACATCGCCTCCGTGCTGGCGGTGATCGGCGCGATCTGGTTCTACCGCAGCCAGCGCCGGCCTCTTCCCGTCGACCCCGTCGCCGCCGAGGCCGACGCCGGCGCCGGCGCCGGACCGCCGGGTGATGACGGACCGGCCGATGGCGCGGAACCCGGGAGTCCTCCGGAAGGCACGTCTGCCGAGGACCCTACCGCCGAGGATCGGCCCCGGGCGTCCCGCGACACCGAGCAAGCCACGTCCGGGCAGGCCACGTCGGGGCAGGCCACGTCCGAGCCGTGACCGCCGCGGACGGTCAGGCCGACGCGGAGTGGCACTGGTCCGCCCGCCGTCCTTGGTCCCGTCCGCCAATTCCCGCGTAGGGGATTGTTGCGCCGTCCTCTTGCGTCAGCGTCCCACTCGGTTGTCTCATTGGGACTACCGGGTTGGCCGGGACTTCCGCGGAACAAGTCCGTTACGCATGTCGCTGAGCCTGCAGTTCCGGTGTGCTGTCACAGGTCATCTGTCAGGAAAGAGGTTCGCCGTGCTGGCCAGCTACGATTCCCTGTTCATCGGCGGCGAGTGGGTGCGCCCCAGCAGCTCAGCCAGAATCGAGGTGACCTCGGCGAGCACCGAGGAGAATATCGGCTCGGTCCCGGAGGCGGCCGAAGCCGACGTGGACGCCGCCGTCGCCGCGGCGCGCCGCGCGTTCGAGGACCCGGACGGCTGGTCGCAGTGGGAGCCGTCGGCCCGCGCCGCGGCCATGGAACGGCTCGCCGTCGAGCTCGAGGCGCGGGCCGGGGAGATGGCGCAGCGGGTCAGCGCCCAGAACGGCATGCCGATCTCGATCGCGACCATGCTCGAGGGCGGGTTCCCGGTCATCGTGCTCCGCTACCTGGCCGGCCTGCTGGACGGCGCCTCGTTCGAGGAGGAGCAGCCGGGCTTCCTCGGCGGCACCAACATCGTGCGCCGCGAGCCGATCGGCGTGGTCGGGGCCATCGTGCCGTGGAACTACCCGCAGACGCTGGCCGCGTTCAAGTACGGGGCGGCACTGGCCGCCGGGTGCACCGTGGTGATGAAGCCGTCAGCGGAGACGGTGCTCGACGCGTTCCTGCTCGCCGAGGCCATCGCCGCGGCCGAGATCCCGGCCGGCGTGATCAACATCGTCCCCGGTGGCCGTGAGCTCGGCGCGTACCTGGTCGCGCACCGGGACGTCGACAAGGTGGCCTTCACCGGCTCGACCGCCGCCGGACGTCGGGTCGCCGAAACCTGCGGCCGGCTGCTGCGCCCGGTGACGCTCGAACTGGGCGGAAAGTCGGCCGCGATCGTGCTCGAAGACGCCGACCTCGACCTGGCCAAGATCGGCAACGACCTGTTCGCGGCCACCCTGATCAACAACGGCCAGACCTGCTACCTGGGCACCCGGGTGGTGGCCCCGCGTTCGCGCTACGACGAGGTCGTCGACACCCTGGCCGCCTTCGCCTCGTCGATGGCGGTCGGTGACGCGCTCGACCCCGCCACCCAGATCGGGCCGATGGCGTCGCAGACGCACCGCGATCGCGTCGAGGGCTATATCGCCAAGGGCGCCAGCGACGGCGCCCGGCTGATCGTCGGCGGCGGGCGGCCCCGCGACCTGGACCGCGGCTGGTTCGTCGAGCCCACCGTGTTCGCCGACGTCGACAACTCCTCCACCATCGCGCAGGAGGAGATCTTCGGGCCGGTGCTTTCCGTCATCCCCTACGGCGACGTGGACGACGCCATCCGAATCGCCAACGACACCGACTACGGGCTCGGCGGCTCGGTGTGGACCACCGACGCCGAGCGCGGCAAGGACGTCGCGCGGCGGGTCCGGACCGGCACGATCGGGATCAACAAGTACCTGCCCGACCCCGCCGCGCCGTTCGGCGGGGTCAAGGCCAGCGGCATCGGCCGTGAGCTCGGCCCCGGCGCGATCAGCTCCTACCAGCAGCTCAAGTCGATCTACGCCTGAGCCAAACCCGGTAGTCCCAGCCTTACCGTTCGCTCCTAGCCCGGGCGGGAGCCTCGATTCGCTCCTGGCCCGGGCGGGAGCCTCGATACTTGCGGCGACCGCCCGCACCGCCGATGTGCTGGGCAGGGCCCTGAGCGGCGGACAACGGCAGTGGCCAGGGGGACGGCACGATTATGGCCCGGGCGCAGGGTTCGCGAGGCCGTTCCGGTAGGCGTAGGTGACGGCCTGGGCACGGTCTCGCGCGCCGATCTTGGCGAGTAGGTGATTGATGTGGCTCTTGACGGTGCCCTCGGTGACGACAAGTTGCCGGGCGATCTCGGCGTTCGACTGCCCGCTGGCGATGAGGGTAAGCACTTCGGCCTCGCGTGGGGTGAGTCCGTCCGGGAGGCCGCCATCCTTCTTGCCGGCTGATGGCGATGTAGTGGCCGGTGGCGGTGCGGCTCCGATCGCGTCGAGCAGGTGCCGCTGCACCGCGGGGTCGATGACCGCGCCGTCGGCGAACACTTGCTGCAGGCCCTGCCGGATCTGGTCGCCGCTCGCGTTCTTGGTCAGGTAGCCGTGGGCGCCGGCCCGCAGCGCCTCCATCACCGACATATCGTCGGCGTAGGTGGTGAGCACCACCACCTTCATATCCGGCAGCTGCTCGCGCAGCGTCCGGGTGGCCTGCACGCCGTCGCAACGAGGCATCTTCAGGTCCATCAGCACGATGTCCGGGTGCAGGTCGCCGGCCATGGCGATGGCCTCCGCGCCGTCGCAGGCGGTGCCGACGATCTCGACTTCGTCGAGCAGCGTGAGTATCATGACCAGCCCTTCGCGGACGACCCGCTGGTCGTCCGCGATCAGGACCCGGATGGGTCGGATCATGCTGGCACCTCAAGTTCGACGAGAAACCCGGTTCGGGTCGGCCCGGCGCGCAGCGTGCCGCCGAGGATCTCGGCCCGTTCGCGCATGCCGGTCAGGCCGTAGCCGCCTCCCTCGGTGAAAGCTGGCGGCGCAGCGGCTTCCGCGTCGCACGCGGCGAAGTCCTCGATGGCAAGACAGGTAACATCCGGCAGATAGGTAAGGCGCACCTCGACGTGGTCCGGCCGGGCGTGCCTGGCAATGTTGGTCAGTGCCTCTTGCGCAACCCGGTACACCGCCAGGTGGGTATCCGTGCCGAGCCGCTGCTCGGCCCCGGAAACGGTCAGCTGGCAAGGAATGCCCCGCTCCTGCCCGAACCGCGCGGCCAGCTCTGGCAGCCGGTCCGGACCCGGCATCTGGTCGCCGCGAAGTGCTCCGATCGCCTGGTGTGCTTCCTCAAGGCCGGACATGGCCAGCCGGTGGGCCTCCACCACCGTCGCGCCGATGCGGGGGTCGCCCGGCTCCCGGGCCGCGAGCATCCGCGCGCCTTCCAGCTTGAGCAGCAGACCGGACAGCGAGTGCGCCAGCACGTCGTGCATCTCGCGGGCCACTCGCTGACGCTCAGCCAGTCCCGCGGCCTCCGCCTCGGCTGCTCTGCTTGCCTCCAGCTCGGCCAGCAGCCGCTCGGCCTGCTCGTTGGCCTGTCCGAGCCGCCCGGCTAGGACGAACATTCCGATGAGTCCGGCCAGGGCGGCCAGCACACCGACGCCCGGCCCATGCCCGTGACTGGTGATCGCCACGATAGTGGCCAGCACGGCGACCGCTGCGGCGGAGACCGCGAACGCGACCCGAGACGGCAGCAGCCGCGCTATGGATATGACAGCCAGCAGGGCAGTCTCCGCTCCGGGGCCCGCCGGCTGCGCCCACATCAACGCGACGGAACCGGCGAGCAAGATGGCGCTGAAGAAGACGATGCCTGCCCGGCTGGCGGAGCGCGTGACGCGGAAGACGCCTCCTACCAGGCCTGCGGCGATCCCGGCCACAGCGATCGATACCGCCAGGCCGCGGCCATGGATGCCGAGACCGGGATGGCCGCTGGCCGTGGCCGCCACGATGACCGCGATCAGGACCGGGCCGAGCGCCGGCAGCCAGCGCCTGACCGTCTGGTGCTGCGCACGCGCACGGTACAGCCCGGCCGGGTCGGGCACGGTGAGTCCGGCCGGCCGAGGCGCGGGAGCGCGGGCTTCGCTCATGCCAAGAACGATAGACATCTCCGCACCCTGACGCATCGGCCCTGGGCTGGACAGCAGGACCCGGCTCTATAACCGCGGGTGGACTGCCTCCACCCGTGGTGGCACCCGGCACCGCCGGTGAAGATCTGCCCACGCGCAGATTCGCCCGGCAGCCAGAAAGCGGACGCTTGAAGACATCAGGACCGGGTCAACAGAGCCGGCCCAGTCAGGTAGGAGGCCTGTCATGTCGTCCTTTTTCAGAAGTTACCGCAGGGGCCTGATCGGCATCGTCGCCGGCGTCGGGTTCCTGGGCTATGGCGCCGTCATCGGGGGGAAGTTCGCCCTGCTCGGCGGCCTTGCCGCCCTCTTGTGGGGCGTCTTCCGCTTCCGCACGGCGAAGCGGTGACCGCCATCACCGCCGAGCACGTGACCAAGCGGTTCGGGGGCTTCGAGGCTGTCAGCGATGTCAGCTTCGAAGTCCCCGATGGCCAGCTGCTGGCTGTGCTCGGGCCAAACGGCGCCGGCAAGACGACTACCCTGGAGATGCTCGAGGGCTTCAGCGCGCCGACCAGCGGCAGCATGCGCGTCCTCGGCACCGACCCGCACCGTGGTGACCGCGCCTGGCGGGCCAGCATCGGCCTAGTGCTCCAGTCGACCAGCCTGGACCCTGGCCTCACCGTGCGCGACACCCTTGCCCTGTTTGCCGGGCTCTACGCCGACCCGTGGCCAGTGAGCGAGGCGATCGAGATGGCCGACCTGGCAGCAGACGCCAGGACGAAGGTCGGCGTCCTGTCCGGTGGCCAGCGCCGCCGGGTGGACCTGGCCATCGGGATCATCGGCAGGCCTGAGGTCCTGTTCCTCGATGAGCCCACGACCGGGCTCGACCCTGAGGCACGCCGGCGGACCTGGACCGCGATCGAGAACCTGGCCACCGCGGGAACCACGATCGTGCTCACCACCCACTACATCGACGAGGCCGATTACCTGGCCGAGCGAATCCTGGTGCTGACTGACGGACGGATCGCGGCCGACACCACGCCCGCCGGGCTGCGGGCGCAGGCGGGCCCGGCTACCATCCGCTACGTGCTGGAGGACCCGAGCACCGCGTGTGCCCTGCCTTCCCGGCTCGTGCCGCACCTGGAGCCAGACGGCCGCACCCTGCTCATCCGCACCACCGACATTACCGGCGTGCTACGCGAGCTGGCCAGCTTTGCCGACGCCCACCGCATGAGCCTGGCCGGACTTGAAGTCGGGCCGCCCAGTCTCGAGGAGGCCTACCTCACCGTCATCGACAGCCACACCCTGCGGGAAGGGACTCAGACATGATTGACACCACCCCAGCGCGCGAGGCGCGGACCGCGCCGCCCCGCGGTGCGGGCGCCGCCCGGCTGCCCAACTCGGCGAGGCTTCTGGCCGCTCAAGTGTCGTACCAGATTCGCCAGCTGCTCTCCAACGCCCGCACGATCGTCATTGGTATCGGGCTTCCCGTCATCTTGCTCATCGCGTCCAAGGGCAAGGGCACCCCTCCGAACGTAGCGGGCTACGCCGCGTTCGGCCTGACCATCACGGCCTGGGCCAGCTACGGCGTCCGGCTGGTCGCCGCCCGCGAATCCGGCCTGCTCAAGCGCTGGCGGGCCTCCCCGCTGCCCCGGTGGTGCTATTTCGCCGGTGCTATCCTCGCCACCACGCTGGCCGCGGTCGTCGCCGGAGCTGTCGCCGTGACCGTCGCCGTCTGGCTGTGGGGCACCCACTTCGACGCCGGCCCGTCGATCCAGCTCACCGGCCGCGGCGTCGCGGCGGTCCTGATCGTCTTCGTCCTCGCCGCCCTGGCCTGGGCGTCGGCCGCCACCGCGGTTACCACCCTCATTCCCAGCGTGGAGGCCGCCTTTCCCACCCTCACCCTTATCTACTTCCCGCTGGTGATCATGTCCGGCGTGCTGTTCTCGATCAGCGAGCCGCACTGGCTGACCACCCTCATGACCTACCTGCCAGCTCAGCCCATGATCAACGCGGCGTTCAACGCCGTACACCACGGGCCCGGTGTCCCCTTCATCCCCGGCCGTGACGTGGCCGTCCTCGCCGGGTGGGCGGTCGGCGGCCTGCTCGCCGCCGTCCTCACCT
>JBOHCG010000481.1:0-6195 GCA_050698735.1 Streptosporangiaceae bacterium
CCGGCCGCGAGGCCGAGGTGCTGCGCCACGCGGCGAGGGGACTGACGACGAGGGAGATCGCCAGCCGGCTCTACATCTCACCCAAGACCGCCGACCACCACATCCAGCGCGTCTACACCAAGATCGGCGTATCGACCCGAGCCGCCGCCGCCCTGTGGGCCATGCAGCACGCCCTCGTCGGCTGAGCCATTCCCGCGGACAGGCACCGGCCGCCACGTCCTAAGGCGGCTCGCTTACGGTTAGATCGCGGATCCGGCTTCGCTGAGGGCCCGGGTGGCCTGGGTGAGGGTGTAGGCAAGGGCTTGATCCCAGCGCATGTCCGCGCCGCGGGCGCGGAGTTCCCTGGCGCGCTCCTCGCCCAGAGCTTCGGTCACGGCCGAGCTGACCAGCTGGGCGAACATCGGCGACTCGGGTATGCAGGTTGCGGCGGCGCCCTGGATGATCGCGGCAGCATCAGGGCGGGTGGCGGCGAGCGCGCCCGCGATCATGTACAGGGCGAAGCTGACCCGGATACGGTCGCCGCCGCACTGGAGGCTGGCGACGGCATGGCTGCCGAGCTCGATCGTGCCGACCCTATCGTTGAGGAGAAACGCGATCGCGGTGGCCCAAACGAGGTCGCGAGCGCTGTGATAGCCGAGCGTGGTGCCGAGCTCGCGGCTTTCGTTCAGGCAGGCGCGGGCCCGGCTGGGTTCGGTGCCGGCCACGGTCGCGCCGACGGCGAGCAGGCTGCTCGTGATGAGGGCCGGGGCGCTGGCCTGGCGGGCCAGCATGACTGCCTCGTTGGCCAGCAGGGCCGCCCTAGCCGCGTCACCGACAACCAGGTGAGCGGCCACCGCCATGGTGAGGTGGACGGAGGCGTCGGCGAGGTCGCCGCCGGCCTGCGCGAGACGGGCGGCCTGTTCGGCAAGGCGGGCGGCGTCGGCGAACGCGCCGACAGTGATTGCGATGCTGGAGCGGGCGGCGCAGATGGTCTCCTCGACCCGCCAGTCCGGGCTGGGATGGCGCGCGTTGGCTTCGGCCGCCCGGCGGCGCAGCTCCTGTGCCCCGGTCATGTCCGCGCGGTTGGACGCGAATACTGCGCTGACCGCCAGGGCGAGCGGATAGCCCGGGTGATCGGCCGCGCCGGGCAGTTCCAGGGCCGTTTCGTCGGCCGGCAGCAGCGGGTAAGTGCTCCAGACCTCAACCGGCGCGAAGCCTGCCAGGATCTGGAACACGGTGCCGACGTTGCCGGTGCGGATTGCCCACGACCAGGCCGCAAGCAGGTTGTCCTGCTCGACGTTGAGCCGGGCCGTCCAGAACATCTCCCGGTTAGGGTCGCGGGCATGTTCCCGGACCCGTCCGAGAAGGTCTGCGTAGTAGCCGGCATGGCGGGCACGCCACCGGTCGGCCTGCCCGGCTTGGCCGAGGTGCTGCTCGCCGTACTGGCGGATCGTCTCCAGCAGCCGGTAGCGGGTCCCCAACCTCTTGTCCTCGGCGACCACCAGCGACCGCGTCACCAGGCTGGCCAGCAGCTCGAACACCGCTCCAGTATCGATGCCCTCCCCGCCGCAGACCGCCTCCCCGGCCTCCAGGGTGCAGCCGCCCGCGAATACGGCCAGCCGGCCGAGCAGGGCCTGTTCGGGCTCGGTGAGCAAGTTGAAGGACCAGTCGATGGTGGCGCGCAGCGTCTGGTGACGTGCCACTGCTCCACGCCGGCCAGCCACCAACACCGTGAAACTCCGCTCCAGCCGCTGGGCGAGCTCGGCCGCCGTCATCGCGGGCACCCGCGCCGCCGCCAGCTCGATCGCCAGCGCGATGCCATCCAGTCGCCGGACCACGGCGGCGACCGCCGCCGCGTTCTGCGCCGTCACCTGGAAACCGGGCTTGACTGCGGCCGCGCGGTCGGCGAACAGCCGCACCGCCTCCGCATCCGTTATCGCCGCCAGATCGGCGCTGGCGCCGGGCACTCCCAGCGGCGGCACCGGGACTAGCCGCTCTCCGTAGATCCCCAGGGCCTCGCGGCTGGTCGCCAGGATCACCAGCCGGGGACATGACCGCTGCAGGACCCCAGCCAGCGCCGCCGCCCCCTCGAGCAAGTGCTCGCAGTTGTCGAGCACCAGCAGCAGTTCCTTGTTGCGCAAGAACTCCGCCAGTGTCTCGCGGGTGCCCTGGCCAACCCGGGCGACCACCGAGAACAGCGCCGCGACCGCGTCATCAACCCCTGCGGCGACGCGGATTGGTGCCAGCTCACACAGCCACGCCCCGTCTGCAAACCGCCCCGCCGCCTGGGCGGCGGCCTGCAACGCCAGCCGGGTCTTGCCCACCCCGCCCGGTCCGGTCAGGGTCACCACCCGCGCCTGGCCAAGCGCCGCCGCGGTCTGCTCCAGCTCCCGGGCGCGGCCGATGAACGAGCTCACCGGCAACGGCAGATTGCTGGCGTTGCGCGCCAGCGTGATGATCGGCGGGAAGTCCGCCGGGAGGTCGGCATGTGTCAGCTGGTAGATGAGCTCCGGCTCGGCCAGATCGCGCAGCCGGAACTCCCCGAGCTCCTTTAGCCCGAAACCGCCGCGCAGCCGGCCGCCGACCAGGTCGCGTCGTGCGCGGTCCCCCGATACCTGCCGCGGCGCCCGCAAAGCTCTCGCTCATAGGACAGCAAGGTCGACGGCCAGCAGTCGTTCCAGCCCGCTGGGGAACACCCGCACCTGCTGGTCGGGCGTCAAGATCACATCCGTCTGGACCATTACTTCCCAGGCTAGCCCGCAACAAGGCCGCCGGGTTCTACCGGACCTGCGTGTGATCGACGGGGTGCTGGAGCATTCCCCGGCCGGGCATGTCCGCGCCCCGTCTGTGCCGCCGGAGTCGCCGATGCTCGGATTCACCCACCTGCAGTTCGAGGCCCCGCTGACCGCCGCGCGCGAGTCCGCGAACCGGCATGACTTCGCGCTGGCCGCCATGCCCGGGCTGCTGGGCCTGCGGATCTTCAAGGCCCCGGCATCGGCGACCTGGGCGAGGAGCACGGTCACCGTGTCCTTCGCGTGTAGCGGCTACCATAGCGGCATGCCACCTGCGCGAGCGCCGTGGCGCCAGCCCGCTTCGTTTACCGGTTATCAGGCAACCGCGGGCATGCGGCCTCAACAGGTCGTCCGGGATGTGCTGCCCGGGCACCCGCCGCCGCCGGCGCGGACATCGGCATCCACCAGCTCCGCCACGCGCACGCCAGCGAGCTGATCAACAGCGGCGTGTCCATCGAGGTGGTGCGCCGCCGCCTGGGCCATGCCTCTACCGAGACCACCCAGGTCTACACTCTGCTCGCCGATAAGGTCGCCGACACCGAGATCCGCGCCGCACGCCGCCAGCGCGAGATGAGACGCCGATGAGCGATCAAGTGGTTTCAATTGCGAAGGAGGGTCTGCGTGAGCATCGCGACGCGCTTCCGACGGGCAGGCTGTCGGCGTGGCCGTGCGGGATGGTCTGCGGCTGGCGGAAATCGGCGCGTCGCGGGTCGTGCTCTCCGCCGGCGCCTACGGCAGCCCCGCGATCCTGCTCCGGTCCGGTATCGGACCCGCCGGCGAGCTGGCCGCCGCCGGGGTCAAGCCCGCGCTGGACCTCCCCGGCGTCGGACGCAACCTGCACGACCAGCCGTGCGTGGAGGTCCACTATGAAGGAAGCGGCGAGCTGATCGGGGGCATGGAGCGCCATCAGGCGGAAACAGGCTGGCAACCCCACGAGCAAGTGATCGCGAAGTTCCCCTCGGCCGGCTGCCGACAGGGGTTCGACCTGCATATCTACCCGGTCGGCGGCTACAGCAAGGACGCCTCGCAGTGGTTCTGGTTCCTGGGCGCTGCATGCCTGACGCCGCTCTCGCGCGGGCGCGTGCACCTGACCGGTCCCGGTCTCGACGACCAGCTGGTGATCGATCACCGCTATCTCAGTGACTCCGGCGGGTATGACCGCACACGGCTCGCCGAGGGCGTCGAGCGCGTGCGCCAGGTAGCGGAGACGCCTGAGCTGCGAAGGCTGCTGGGCCGGGAGATGCGCCCGGGCCCGGACGTGTCGGGGAGACAGGCGATCGAGTGCTTCCTCGATCACGCTGCGGTGCACTATTACCACCCGGCCGGGAGCTGCAAGATGGGGCCGGCAACCGATCCGGATTCGGTCGTCGACTCCGAGGGCCGGGTGCACGGAATCGAAGGCCTGTATATCGCAGACGCGTCGCTCATGCCGAGCGTCACCTCCGGCAATACGAACATGCCGACCACGGTCATTGGCGAGCGGATCGCCCGATCGCTGCTCGGCTTGCCGCAGTCTCCACCCAGCGACGGTGTGGCACCGCGGACGCCTGACACGGATTCCCCTGCAGCTTCTCCGGTCTCTGATTTACCGGTCTTCGAGCGGACCAACCCAAGGACTCCGTTACGGCCGGGCGGCGACTACCCGGTAGCCGAGGTCGAGTTCGTCCAGGGCGAGCAGGTGGCCCCAGCGCCGGTGCCATTCGCCGCTGTCGAGGTCGGCTTGCAGGCGGCGCATGCCGAGCTCGCGGGCGGTGTCCGGTATCAGCGCCAGCGCGGACATAGGCTGCCAGACCTCCGGGTCCAGGTATGCCCGAGGGCGCCGCCAATAAGCCGCGTTGAACCCGTCGGTGCAGTCGGCCGGGATGGGTACCGGGATCACGTCCAGCCGCCCGCCGAGCATCCGCGACACCAGGCTGAGCGGGGTATTCCGGCTGGCCTCCAGCCGCGCGGTTGCCGGGAAGTAGTGATGCAGCCACCAGGAGGAGGGGCCCGCGTGCGGGTCTCGCATGAACAGCACCACCGGCCCGCGGGCTACCCGGCGCATTTCCGCCAGGCCCCGGGCCCGGTCACGCCAATGGTGCACGGTGAGCACGCCCATCGCAGCGCCGAACGCGCCGTCACGGAAGGGCAGCGCCTCGGCCACCGCACGCACCGCCGGCGCGCCGCCCGCCGGCCGCTGCGAGAGCATGACCGCGGACGGCTCGACCGCCACCACCGGCCGGTCCCGGGGCTCATACGAACCGCTGCCAGCGCCTACGTTCGCCACCGGCGACTCGTCCTCCAGGGCGGCCCAGATCCGGGCCGCTATCCTCGAGTCCTCCCGCCGGCCCCGGCGGTAATGCCCGCCGATTCGGTCATACACCGGCGCCTCATGTGTGGCCACGGCGTCACGGTAGCACCGAGCCTGTCCCGGTCCTGTTCGCACCGGATGGCACAGGACAGCCCGATGGGCTGATTTCACCGGCCTATCGTTTCCGCCCGTAACCGGCAAATGTGCCACCATCGCCCGATAACGCTCACCTGAGCTCTGTCCACAGCGTCGGTGAGCGCCGGGCCCTTAGCGCGCTCCCACCTCCCGCCGGCGAGCAGCGGTCGACGTTGTCAAGGTAGAACATACGGTCTAGCTCGCTCTGCGGCGGCGCGCCCGCGTAGCGACCGTACGCAGCCGCCTTTACCTGTCAGGAATTCCACCGGCATGACCGCACGATAAGGGCGACCCGCCGGTAACTAGCTAAAAGTAGCTAGGCAAGCACTCATCGACGCCCGGTAGTTCTCGAACGGCCAGTCACGCTAAGCCGCCCCGGAAGGGCTCGCTACCGTGACTGGCCGTTCCGTTGCTACATCTTTTACGCCCGCGGACCGCGGTGCTCCGGCTGTCCGGCCAGAACGATGCCGGCCCGGGAACGGCAGTCCCCGGAGACGGGCGTATAGCGGAGGTCCCGCTGGTGGGGCGGATCGCGGCGGGGATCCCGGTCATCGCCGACCAGTTGGCGGAGCTGGCCGAGGACATCATCTCAGTCCCGAGGATGCTGACCGGGGAGGGGAGCCTCATCGCGCTCCGGGTCTCCGGGGACTCCATGATCGGCGCCGCGATCGGCCTGCCGGATGAGCTTGAACATGTTCGACCGGCAGATGCCGATGCGCTCGGCGGCTTCCTTGCCCGGGGACCGCGTCGGCCAGCCAGCGGTACGGATCGCCGGCGTTATCGAGGCCGGCGTGCCGGCTGCGCCGCAGGATGGCCTCGGTGATTCCCGGCCGTCCGGCGTGGAAGCTGTTCAGGTACGCGTCCCAGGCCATGACGATGGCATGCCCGCGCTGACGCGTGGGACTCAGCCGCCGCCGAATCTGCTCTGCAGCCGCGCGGCCCGGCCGCCGCGATCTATGGGGCTAGCGCCGTCCTCGCCGTCACGGGGCCGTGTCACCT
>JBOHCG010000482.1:0-6177 GCA_050698735.1 Streptosporangiaceae bacterium
GCGCCGGCCGGCGCGACCACGGGGAGCGCCCCGGTGCCGGCCGACACAGTGCTGGCCGACACGGTGCCGGCCGACACGGTGCCGGCCGACACGGTGCCGGCCGACACGGCGGCGCAGGGCCGACCGGACCTGGTGACCGCGCGGGCGCGGCTGGGTGACACCGCCCGGGCGCGGCTCAGCCAGGAGGAGCTCGGCCAGCTCGAACTCTATGCGGACGCCGCGTCGGGGGAACTGGTCGGCGCGGTCGCGGTGGGGCCGGATGCCGCTTCCTGGATGGCGGAGGTTACCCTCGCGATCAGGGCTAAGGTCCCGGTGACGATACTGGCCGACGTGGTGCATGCCTTCCCCACATACGGGGAAGCTATGGAGACGGCACTCCGCGAGCTAGCCGGGACCCTGCGATCTGGGACCCTGCGGTCCGGGACCCTGCGATCTGGGACCCTGCGGTCCGGGACCCTGCGGTCTGGGACACTGCCGACCGGAGCTTGGAGCGGTCCCGGAATTGCTGATCAGGAGGTCAGGCGATTGAGCGAGATGGACATCGAGACGCCCGAAGACGACGCCATCGAGCAGCGGCAGGAGATTGTCCCAGACGAGAGCACGACCAGGACGCGGCGTGAGGTTCGCTTCGACGTTGACGAGGCGGACGCGGCCGAACAGGAGCGCTCGATTGGCTTCGATGACGACGATTACCGCTGACCGCGGGCTTAGGATGGTGGCGAGCGCGGTGAGATAGCCGTGCGCGAACACCCGGAGACCAGACTTTGACGGCAACTTCCGACGACGCACGGCCACGCAGCAACCGGCTGCCACGGCACGAACGGCGGCGGCAGCTGCTGGACGCGGCCCTCGAGGTGTTCGTTTCGCAGGGATATCACGCCGCGGCCATGGACGAGATCGCCGAACGCGCCGGCGTCAGCAAGCCCGTGCTCTACCAGCATTTCCCCGGCAAGCTCGAGCTGTACCTGGCCCTGCTTGACGAGAGCGTGGACACCCTGGTGCAGACCGTGCGCGACGCGCTCCGTTCGACCGCCGACAACAGGCAGCGGGTGGCGGCCACCTTCGGCGCTTACTTCGAGTTCGTCGGCGGCGGGGGCCAGGCCTATCGGCTGGTGTTCGAGTCGGACCTGTCGAATGAGTCGGCCGTCCGGGCCAGGCTGGACCGGGTCCAGCGGGAGTGCGCCGCCATGATCAGCCAGATGGTCAGGGAAGATGCCGGGCTCTCGGTCGAGGAGGCACACCTGCTCAGCGTCGGGCTGGTCGGCATGGCCCAGGTCACGGCCAGGTACTGGCTGCGCAACAGGGACCATATCCCGCGTGAGGCGGCGGAGCAGTTGGTAGCCAGGCTGGCCTGGCGCGGAATCAGCGGCTGGCCCCGCAGCGAGCATTAAGGGGACACAGAATCATGGAAGTCAAGATCGGGATCCAGTCGGTTCAGCGGGAGCTCATCGTGGAGACCGACACTTCGGCGGACGAAATTGAGCGGGACCTTTCCAACGCCCTGGCCTCCGGCGCGAGGGAACACTCCGTCTTCGCGATCTCGGTCAGCAAGGGCGGCAGGGTCCTGGTGCCCGCCGACAAGATCGCCTACGTGGAATTCGGTGCGCCCGAGGCCCGCCGGGTCGGATTCGGCTGAACCTCCGGCGCGGCCGCCCGAGCGACCGGATCCGCTGCTGGTACACTCGGTAATGACTGACTATGGAATGACATAACCAAGGGTCGTGTTAAAGCAGTCAGCTGCACTTGCGTGCTGGGCCTGAGGCTCCGCGCACCTGGGGGTCTACGGGATGAACCGTGGTCACCGGCGGATGCTGAGCAAGAGCTTGTCCGCTAGGTGTCGGCCGGTTCGCGGTGGGCAGCTTACTTAAGACACGACGGGCCCGGTCTCCGGAAGAGGGCGGAGAGGGCCATGATGAAGGACGGAAACCCCTGACAACTACGACTGGCAACGGCGGCGCCGAGGGCGTGCCGTTTCGCGATTTCGGCATCAGCGATGCCATCTGTTCGGGCCTGGAAGCGGCGGGCATCTTCACCACGTTTCCCATCCAGGCCCTCACCCTGCCGCTGGCCCTGCGCGGCCAGGACATCATCGGGCAGGCCAGGACCGGGACTGGCAAGACGCTAGCGTTCGGCATCCCGCTGCTGCAGCGCGCGCAGGACGGCCCGGCGCGCTCGCCGCGGGCACTGGTCGTAGTGCCAGCCAGGGAACTGGCGATCCAGGTCGCGGACGACCTGCGCACCGCCGCGGTCAACCTGCCGACCCGGGTGCTCACCGTTTACGGCGGGCGGGCCTACGAGCCGCAGGTCGACGCGCTGGCAAAGGGTGTCGACATCGTCGTCGGCACGCCGGGACGCCTGCTCGACCTGGCCGAGCGCCGTCACCTCGACCTGAGCGCGGTACAGGCGCTCGTGCTTGACGAGGCGGACAAGATGCTGGACCTCGGCTTCCTGCCCGACGTCGAGCGGATCGTCAGGCTCACTCCCGCCGACAGGCAGACGATGCTGTTCTCGGCGACGATGCCCGGTGACGTGGTCACGCTCGCGCGACGGCATATGCGGCGCCCGACCCACATCCGGGCCGAGGGCCACGACGAGCCCGCGCCCGCACCGCTGACGCGGCAGTATGTGTTCCGCGCCCACCAGATGGACAAGGTCGAGGTACTCGCCCGCGTGCTGCAGGCCAGGGACCGTGGCCTGACCATGGTGTTCTGTCAGACCAAGCGGACCGCGGATCAGGTCGCGAGCGCGCTGTCAACCCGCGGCTTCGCGGTGGCCACCGTGCACGGCGACCTGGGCCAGGGTCAGCGCGAACGCGCGCTGAGAGCGTTCCGCACCGGGAAGGTGGACGTGCTCACCGCGACCGAGGTCGCCGCGCGCGGACTCGATGTGGACGACGTCACCCACGTGGTGAACTATGAATGCCCGGATGACGACAAGATGTACGTGCATCGCATCGGCAGGACCGGGCGGGCCGGGCGAGCGGGCGTGGCGATCACCTTCGTCGACTGGCGGGACATGCCGCGCTGGAAGCTCATCAACGACACGCTCGCGCTGGGCCAGCCCGAGCCCGCGGAAACGTACTCAACCTCCGAGCACCTCTACGCCGAGCTGGACATTCCGCGCGAGGCGACCGGAACGCTCCCGCGCGCGATGCGTGAGCGGGCAGGCCTGGAGGCCGAGGCCGTCGAGGACATCGGCGAGACCGGCCGCATCAGGTCGCCGCGGGCCAGGCGTGCCGGAAGGGACGCAGCGGCCACCGGATCCGGCGGGCGCGCCCGGCGCAGCCGTTCCCGGCGCGAGGGTGCCCGGCTGGACGGGCAGGCGGCCGGGGAGGCCGGGAAGGTGGCAGGGGAGGCCGGGCAGCAGCCCCGCGCCCGGCGACGCCGCCGGACCAGGGCCGGACGCGAACTCGGCACCGACCAGCAGGCGGCAGCGGAATTCGGCCGCCGGCCGGCGCCGGAGACCGCCAAGCCGGAGGATGGCAGGGACGAGGCCACCAGGCGCAAGGCCTCCTGACCCGGGCGGGTTCCTGCCGGGCGCGCATGAGGCGATGGCGGGCGGGTTCCTGCCGGGCACCGTTTGGGCAGGTTTCGCCGCCCGGCTTGGCAGGCTCCGCGGAGGTTTCGTTCAAGATCGCCGGGTAATGTTCGCCGCTGTGAGCACACCGACCTGCCTCGACCTGCCCGATGGAGTCGAGCGGACCACGATCCACACCGCCCGCGGCTCGTTCGCGGCGCTCGAAGCAGTTCCGGTACCCGGGGCCTGCGAACGGGACGCGGCGCTGCTGATACCCGGCTACACCGGCAGCAAGGAGGACTTCCTCGCGATCCTCGGCCAGCTTGCCGCGGGCGGCCGGCGGGTGTTCGCGATCGACATGCGCGGGCAGTACGAGACGCCGGGGACCGACGACCCGGATGGGTACTCGGTCTCGGCGGTCGGCGCCGACATCCTGGCCGTCATCCGCGCGGCCGGCGCGCGGCACGTGCTCGGTCATTCATACGGCGGCCTGATCGCGCGTGAGGCGGTGTTGGCCAACGCGGGGCTGGCCAACACGGGGCTGGCCAACACGGGGCTGGCCAACACGGACGACGTCGGCTCGCTGACGCTGATGAGCTCTGGTCCGGGCACCCTGGCCCGCCGGGACCATCCTGCGTAAAAACAACGGTTAGGGTCACGGCCAGGTAACGAGATCGAAGTTTCCCCATTTAGCTGTACGTGATCATCCATGTCGGATAGGTGTTCCCTGTCGGGGTCTGCTCTGCGGGGAAGGGACGCCATTGGCGACCAGGGAAGTGTTCTCAGCGGATGAGCTGGCGCAGCTGCGGGGGTTCCCGGAGCCCGCGCGGGCGGAGCTGATCCGGTACTTCACGCTCACGGCGGCGGACGAGGCGTTCGTCCGGAAGTTCCGGGGCCGGGAGAACGTGCTCGGCGTGGCCGTCCAGCTGTGCACGCTGCCGTGGCTCGGGTTCGTCCCGGACGACGTGCCCGCGGCCCCGGCCGCCGCGGTGGCCCGGCGCCGAGGCCGTGTACGAACAGCGCGGCCGGCCCCGAGCCGAACTCGGTGCAGGCGATCTCGCCGGACGGGGTGGCCAGGGACCGGCGGTGGGAGAGGAACGTGTTGACGTCCACGAGAGGGTCTCCTATCTTTTACATACCGACTGTCGGTATGTATGGCTGATGGGTCTGCTTACGGTCGGTCTAAGCGGCTGGTCCGACGCCAGTCGGCTGGCGGAGCGGTCCGGCCGAGATCAGCTCGGCAGGCTCCACGTGCAGCCGGGGCAGGGCCCGGTCCAGCCACGCGGGCAGCCACCAGTTGGCCCGCCCGAGCATGTGCATCACCGCGGGCACGAGGACCGTGCGGATGACGTAGGCGTCGACGAAGATGGCGGCGGCGAAACCGAGGCCTATCTGCATGATGGCCAGCTGGCCGGTCAGGATGAACGCCGCGAACACCAGGATCATGATCAGCGAGGCGGCGGTGATGACCCGGCCGGTCTCGGCCTGGCCCCGGATCACCGCGCGCTTGCTGTCGCCTGTCAGCGTCCATTCTTCGTGCATGCGGCTGATGAGGAAGACCTCGTAGTCGGTGGACAGGCCGAAGAGGACGGCGAACATTATCGGCGGGATCCACGACGTGATCGGCCCCGCCGTGCCGAACCCGAGCAGCGACTTGCCCCAGCCGAACTGGAACGCGGTGGTCATCACGCCCAGCGCCACGCCGAACGACAGCAGGTTCATGACCGCCGCGACCAGCGGGATGAGCAGGCTGCGGAAGACGAGTGCGAGCAGCAGGAAGGCCAGCCCGACCACCACCGCCACGAACTGGGGCAGCTTGGCGTTGAGCACCTGGGAGTAGTCCTGGCTTTCTGCCGTGGTGCCGCCGATGTGGATCGCCAGCGTGCTGCCCGCCTCCGCCCGGGGAACGGCGGCCCGCAACCGGTCAAGCACGGTGGTCGTCGCGGCGTCCTGCGGCCCGGTGGCCGGGAACACCTCGGCGACCTCGGCCTTGCCGTTCGGGCTGAGCCGCGGCGCAGTGACCGCGGCCACGCCCGGCTCGCTGCGAGCCGAGGCGAGGAACGCCGCGAAGCGGGCCCGGTCGGCCGGGCCGGCGACCTGACCGACCACGTCCAGGGGCCCGTTGAACCCGGGGCCGAACCCCTTCGCCAGCAACTCGTAGGCCTGGTAGGTGGTCGACGACGACGGGTCGGTGCTGGCGTCAAGCGCCCCGACGCGCATGCTGAAGAACGGGATGGCGAGAACGGCGATCACCGCCAGCGCGGCGACGGCGGGGATCAGCGGCCTGCGGCCCAGCCCTTCGGCCCAGCGCAGCCAGAACCCTCCCGCCTGCTCGACCTGACGCCCCTGCTGTGCGAGCCTGCGCCGTTCGGCTCGCCGCAGCACCTTCAGGCCGAGGAAGCCCAGCATGGCCGGCAGCAGGGTCAGCGAGGCCAGCATGGTCAGGCCGACCACGACCGTGACCGCCACCCCCACGCCGTCCAGCGTGGACTGCTGGAGGGCGAACAGCCCCAGCAGCGCGACGCACACGGTCAGCCCGGCCAGCAGCACGGCGCGGCCCGAGGTGTTCAGCGCGGTGACGGCAGCGTCCTCGGGTGTCTGCCCGGCGAGCAGCCCGTTGCGGTGCCGGCTGACGACGAACAGCGCGTAGTCCACGCCCAC
>JBOHCG010000483.1:0-6175 GCA_050698735.1 Streptosporangiaceae bacterium
ACGCAGGGGGCCGAAGACTCCGCCATCGGGCGGTTCAGCTCGAACGTGTCGCCGCAGGCGCGGCACCGGTACTCGTAGCGAGGCACGGGGACATTCTACCCGTCGCCGACCCGGGACCCCGGCACCGTGGCGGAGGAATCGCCGTTATCCGCGACGCGCGCGTGCCCGTTGGAGCCAGCGCCGTTCGCGCCAGCGCCGTTCGCGCCGATGCCCCGCGCGGAAGGAGCGGACGGAACACTGAGAGCGGGATCCGCGGCGAGTCCGGTCATCGGGTTCTCGTCGAAGTAGAACTGCTTGCCGCGCAGCAGCGACACCAGCGCGCCCAGGAACGACATGATCGCGGCGGCGGTGAAGACGATGACCAAGCCGTGATGGAACGGCGCGGAGATCAGGTTCGGGAAGAACTGCCTGCCGGTGAGCACCGCGACGTTGTGCGCGGGCAGCCGGGACAGCACCCCGCTGGGCGCCAGCAGGTTCCGTATCGGGTTGTAGCCGAGCAGCGCGGCGAACATCGTGCTGACCGGCGGCAGGTGGCCAACCTGCGTGGCCACCGAGGCAGGCACCCCCTGCGCGGTGAGGCCCGCGGTGAGCGTCTTCGGCAGCGTCGAGGCCAGCCCGGCGATCATCAGCGAGAAGAAGATGCCTATGGACAGCGACATGCCGGAGTTCTGGAAGGTGGACCGCATGCCGGAGGCCGATCCGCGGTGACTGGCGGGCACGGCGCTCATGATCGCGGAGGTGTTGGGCGAGGCGAACAGCCCTGAGCCGATCCCGTTACCGAAGATCAGCAGCGCGAACAGCCAGAAGGAGAAGTCAACAGGGAGCAGCATGAGCCCGGTGAAGCAGCAGGTGGCAAGCAGCAGGCCGGCGGTGGCGAACGGCCGCGGGCCGTACCGGTCGGACAGCGTGCCCGAGATGGGTCCCGCGACCAAGAACCCCGCGGTGAGCGGCAGCATGTAGATCCCTGCCCACAGCGGCGTGACGGAGAAGTCGTAGCCATGCAGCGGGAGCCAGATGCCCGCCAGCCAGATGACCAGCATGAACTGCAGCCCGCCGCGGGCGATCGAGCCGAGCAGGCTGGCCGTGTTTCCGGCCGCGAACGCCCTGATCTTGAACAGGGCGATCTGGAACATCGGCTCGGCGATCTTCGTCTCCACGACGCAGAACGCGATGAGGATCACCACACCGCCGATCAGCCCGCTGATGATCCAGGGGTTGGTCCACCCGGTGGCGTGCCCGCCGTAGGGCCGGATCCCGTAGGTGATGGCGACGAGCAGCGAGCCCAGGCCCGCCGCGAACATGACGTTCCCGATCCAGTCGATCCTGGCGCGCCCGGCAGGGGTCGCGACCTCGCGCAGGCTCTTATAGGCCCAGATGGTGCCGAACAGTCCGAACGGCACGTTCACCCAGAACACCAGGCGCCAGTCAACCGCGGCGAGCAGCCCGCCGAGCAGCAGCCCGATGAACTGCCCGGAGATGCCGGCTATCTGGTTGACGCCAAGCGCCATGCCGCGCTTGTTGGCGGGGAATGCGTCGGTCAAGATCGCGGCCGAGTTCGCCATCAGCATGGCGCCGCCGAAGGCCTGCACGAACCGCCAGCCGATCAGCCACATGGCGCCGTGGGTGCCGGTCAGCGGATCGAGTGACAGCGCGATCGACGCGAGCGTGAAGACCACGAAGCCGAGGTTGTAGATGCGCACCCGGCCGAACATGTCGCCGAGCCGGCCCAGCGTGACCACGAGCACGGACTGGACCAGCAGGTAGCCGATGATCATCCACAGCAGGTAGGTCACGTTGCCGGGGGTGAGCGGGTTCAGGTGGATGCCGCGGAAGATGGCAGGCATGGACACGATCACGATCGACGCGTCGATCGTCGCCATCGTCATGCTGAGCGTCGTGTTGGACAGGGCGACCCATCTGTACCTGTCCGGACGGCCGCCGTCCTGTCCGGGAGGCGCTACTCCCGACGCTCCGGATGCCCTGTCTGCCAGCCTAGAATCGACGACTTTCCGCACGTTGCCCCAGCCTACTCCAAATCACTTGCTTGATAGCAACTATTTATCTGCCGATTCTGTTCCGGTCCCGGCGGCGGGCGTGCGCTCCACGATGTAGTACACGGCGACGAGCGCGATCAGCACGAACGCGGCGATCGCATTGACCAGCGCGACGATGATCGCCACCACGTAGACCAGCCCGCCGCCCACGAACCGAGCCCGCGCGGCCCAGTGTCTTTCCCTCGGCACCGGCTGGAATACGCGCTCGCCGTGCAGCGTCCACTCAAATATCGTGCCGAACCCGGCCGACATCCCGAGAAACACCGCGCTGTACACGGCCATCGCCACCCGCGTGTCCTGCCCGCCGTGGGTCAGCCGCTCCGGCGCGGACAGGTACTCCGCCACCATGGCGGTGGCGAACGGGATCAGCACGACGAACAGCAGCAGCACCAGGTTGAGGAACAGCAGCGTCCTGTCCACCGTCTTGACCGTCTTGACCAGCACATGATGGTTCACCCAGATGATGCCGATCATGAAGAAGCTGATCAGGTACGCGACGAAGGCCGGCCAGTGGCTGCCTAGTTGAACCGTCAGCCTGGCTCCGCCGGGCCCGGTCACGGTCAGGTTGAGGGCGAGCAGGGTGATGGCGACCGCGAAGACGCCGTCGCTGAACGCCTCGAGCCTGGACCTGTCCACCGCGCTCCCGGCTCAGTTGGCGGCGGGCTGGCCCGACCCGCGGTCCAGGATGCTGGTCCCACGCACGTGCTCGGCCTCCTCGATGGCGCGCAGCGCGGCGTTGTCGGTGGCCGGGCGCGGGATGATTGGCGGCGCCGCGGTCTGAGTTTCCGGCGCTGAGACTGTCTCGGTCACGTGATCCTCCGTGCTGGCCGCCATAAGGTGACGGCCGCGGCCAGCAAAAATAGGGACTGGCACAACCTAGCGCGCTTTGCCCGCGGCCGTGCCCACGCCGGTTTCCGCCCGCGCCACCTGGGGTCTTCTTTCTTTTTCCAGAACGAACGGTGTGATACCGAGACGACACCCTGCGTTGGCCAGGTGGTTACCGCCACGGTGCATTCGCCGAACGGACGCCAGCGGATCCAAGGTCTCTGGGTCAGGCCGCCGGCCACAGCCAGCAGCGGGCCATGAGACTCAGGCGGTCAGGCCGGCGTCGACGGGGATTACGGCGCCGGTCAGGGCGGCCGAGTCGGCACTGCAGAGCCAGGCCACGGCGGCGGCGACCTCGTCGGGCTCGAGCAGGCGGCGCAGCAGCGCCTGCGCCGCGAAGGTCTCCTGGTCGGGCAGGTCGTAGACGGCGGCGCTCGCGGCCAGCATGGGCCCGCGGGTGGAGCCCGGGCAGACGACGTTCGCGGTCACGCCGGTGCCCGCCAGGTCCGCGGCGAGCGCGCGGACGTAGCCGACGACCGCGGCCTTGGCCGCTGAGTAGGCGGCGAGGCCCGGCATCGCGCGCAGCGCGGCCGCCGAGGATATTGCGACGAACCTGCCGTGGCCTGCCTCGATCATCGGCGGCACGCACGCGTCGGCCAGGTGCCTGACCCCGGCCAGGTTCACCCGCATCAGCAGGCCGAACGCGTCGTCGGGCACCGCCCAGGCCGGGTCCCCCCTGATCACCCCGGCGGCCGTGACTACGGCAGAAGGCGCCCGGCCGGCGAGCGCATCGCGCAGCCTATCCCGCACCGGGCCGTCGCCGACGTCGGCGACAAGTTCCCCGACCGACCCGGCGCCGGCATCGGCGCAGGCCCGGGCCACGGCGGCGAGATCGGCGGGCGACGGCATCGGGTAGTGCGCCGGCGGCTGCGCCGCGCAGGCGTCCACGAGCAGCAGCGACCAGCCGTCGGCGGCCAGCCGGCGGGCTACGGCCGCCCCGATCCCGCGCGCCGCCCCGGTCACCACGGCCAGCCGCCCCGCTGTGGTCATCTCTCTTGCCCCTCCAGTTCGAGCAGCCGGTCCATGGCCTGCGCCAGTCCCTCGACGAGGCGCTCGAGGCGCTGCTCGCCTTCGGCGGCGGACGCGCCGGCCGGGTCGCCGAGCACGCCGTTCTCGCTGACCGCGCGGACGCCTCGCTCGCGCAGCAGCGGCATGATCTCATCGAGCGGCCGGCCGTCACCCCGCCGCGCCTCGTCCATCCGGACCGCGTCGGGGGCCAGCGCGAGCATGACCGACGTCTCGGCCCGGCCCGCGTGCGCGTCGCCGCCTGGCATCGCCGCGTGCCAGGCAAGGGCGGCCCGGCTCTCGTAACGGAGCCGCCCGACCGCCGCCTGGATCGCGCCGGCGTTCCCGCCGTGCCCGTTGACGAGCAGCAGGGCCGGCCAGTGCAGGCTGGCGTGGCGGCCGAGCTCGATCAGGCAGGCGGTCAGCGCCTCGGCGCCGATAGACAGCGTGCCGGGGAAGGCGGCGTGCTCGCCGCTCGCGCCGATGCCGAACGCGGGCGCGAGCGCCACGCCGCTCCGCCCCGCGCATGCCCGTCGCGCCACGGCCACGGCGATCCGCGTGTCGGTGTCGAGCGGCAGGTGCGGGCCATGCTGTTCGAGCGAGCCCACGGGCACGACGAGCAGCAGGCGCGGGCCCTGCTCGATGGCGGGCCATCGCGTTTGCGTCAGCTCGGTGACTGGCAGCCGGCCCGATGCTGCGCACCGCCATGCAGGCATGCCGACATGCTAATAGTCTGGGCGCGTGCCGAAGAGGATCAGCCCGCGGGGGGCATCGGATGCGCTGGATCCTTCCGGGCCAGACGACGAGCTGGTCCCCGCCCAACTGTGCATGATGCCGGATCCCTCCGCGCGCCTGCTGGCCGGCGGGACGGTGCTCGTCGGCGGCTCTCCGGCCAGGGTGCTGCGGCTGACGCCGTCGGGCGCCCGGCAGGTGGCCGACTGGTGGCGCGGCGCGCCCGTCTCCGGTAACCCCAAGGCCCGCGCGCTGGCCCGCCGGCTGCTCGACACCGGGATCGCCCATCCGGACCTGGACGCCCTGGCCTCGGCCGGCCGGGGGCCGCATCACGGCGAGGTGACGGTCGTCATCCCGGTCCGCGACCGGCATGCCGAGCTGGCGCGATGCCTGGCCGGGCTGAAGCAGCTGCCGAACGTGATCGTGGTCGACGACGGCTCGGGCGACCCGGCCGCCGTGGCGAGCGCCGCGGCCGCGGCCGGTGCCCGCGTGTTGCGGCGGACCGTGAACGGCGGGCCTGCCGCGGCGAGGAACACCGGCCTTGCCGCGGCAGACACCGCATTCGTGGCCTTCCTCGACTCCGATTGCGTACCGCGCCCCGGCTGGCTGGACCCGCTGCTGCCGCATTTCGCCGACCCCGCGGTGGGCGCGGTCGCGCCGCGGATCGTCCCGCACGAGGACGGGCGGACCTGGCTCGCGCGGTATGAGGGGGCGAGTTCCACGCTGGACATGGGTGCCCGCGCCAGCATCGTGCGGCCCGCCGCGCGGGTTCCATACGTGCCGGGCGCCGCCATCGTGGTGCGCAGGATCGCGGCGGGGGCGGGTTTCACCGAAGACATGCAGGTGGGAGAGGACGTCGACTTCGCCTGGCGGCTGGCCGCGGCCGGCTGGCGGGTGCGGTACGAGCCCGCCGCCACGATGCCGCACCAGCATCGGGTGCGGCTGCGGGCCTGGTTCGCCAGGCGCAAGGACTATGGGACCTCCGCCGCGCTGCTGGAACAGCGCCATCCGGGCGCGGTCCGCCCGCTGACCGTCTCGGGATGGACCGCGGCGGCCTGGCTGGCCGCCGTGGCGGGCTACCCGGCGGCGGGCGCCGCGCTGACCGGCTCAGGCACCGCGTCGCTTGCCCGGCGGCTGGCCCAGGTCACCGGCGAGGGCTGGCCGCTGCCTACCTCCTCGGCCGCCTGGCGGCTGGCGGCCCGGCTGGCAGGCGGCGGGACCCTCGCGGCCGCCAGGCCGCTGGGCAGCGCGATATCGCGGACCTGGTGGCCAGCCGCCGTCCCCGCCGCGATCGCCCGCCGATCATTGGGCTCGACGCCGCGGGCGAAGGCTTGCGGCATGTGCCGCGCACGACCGGCGTGCTGGTCATCGATGCGCCGGCCCGGTTGCACGGGGCCGAGTTGAGCGAATTCCTGCATCGGGCGGAAACGGTCATCGTTCCGATCCTGCCCTCGCCGGTGGACATCAACGCTGCCGGCCGGTTTCTCGACGAACTGGCG
>JBOHCG010000484.1:0-6174 GCA_050698735.1 Streptosporangiaceae bacterium
CGCGAGCGCTGGGGCCGGGGAGGGGGTGGGGGCGGGGGCGGGGGAGGGACGGTAGCCGAGGACCGGGCGGGGGTAATCGCTGTGGTGAACGGCAGGAGGCGGCCCGAGATCGCCCGCCAGTCCTCCGCTTACGCCAGCGTTTGCCGGCTTATCCGCCATGCACCTGCCTCCCGGCTGCCGATGGAAGTTTACCGGCCCGGGGCAGGTCGCTGCCCACGACATGCCCCGCCTTGCACCGTAATCTCAGCCCGGAGAACCGTGACACCGGGGGTAACCAGATGGTGAGATGGCACTAACGGTTCCGCTAGACGGGAGGGTCGCCGTGGATACACCGTTCCTCCGCATCGAGGAAGGCGGCGAGGTCATAGCGCTTCGTGGTGAGATAACGACTGTCGGTCGCGGCCTGGGAGTAGATATCAGGCTGGACGATCCGAGCGTCTCCCGGCTGCACGCCGAGCTCGTCCGCCGCGGCCCCTACGTCTACGTCGAGGACCTGGGTTTATCACGGAACGGGACCCGCGTTAACGGGCGGCCCGTGGCGCGGCGGGTGCTGGAGGAGGGCGACGTGCTGAGCTTCGGCGCCGCCCGCGCCCGGATCGGCGGCCTGCCGCAGGAGGCGATGGCAGCCGACGCCGAGCTGCGCCGGCCTGCCGCGCCCGAACTCACCCGCCGCGAGCTTGACGTGCTGACCACGCTGTGCCGCCCCGCGCTATCCGACGAGGCCTTCGCGACGCCCGCCACCGCGCACGAGATCGCCCTGGACCTCGTGGTCACGGAGGCTGCGGTCAAGCAGCACCTGCTCCGGCTGTACCAGAAGTTCCGCATCCCCGAGGGGCAGAACCGGCGCACCAGGCTGGCCAACGAGGTGGTCGCGCTTGGCCTGGTCAAGCCGATGCCGCCGGCCGACACCGGCGAGCCGTGACCGGCCGCGGGCGAGCAGTATTCGGCGGCGTGAGGGGTCGGCGCGCGTTAGGTCTGCGGGTGCGCGTGCTTCGGCACGCCGGTCAGGCGTGCGCGTGCTTCAGCACGCCGGTCAGGCGTGCGCGTGCTTCAGCAGCCAGTCGGCGGCGGAGGCGACCAGGCCGTGCAGCCCGGGCAGGTGCGGTGCCACCGCCGGCCAGTAGTAGGGCTGCTGGGACGCGGCGAACAGGATCGCCGCGACCGCCAGCGCCCAGGCGGCGAGCACCGCCACCGTCCCGGTGAGGCGCCCCCTGGCGACCGCGCCCGCCATCCGGTTGACCTGCCGCCGCGGCCGGCCGGAGCCGGGGCCCAGGCCGAGGCAGGCGACGGCGGCCGCGGCCGCGTAGGCGCCCGCCTGCGGCGGCGACGCGCTGTGCTCGACGACGATCGTGCCGCCGTACACCGCCGCCGCGGCGATGAACGCCAGCGGGGCGAGCAGGGCCTGCGTCAGCGCCGCACGCACCACAGAAAGCGGCGCGCTGACCAGCACGACCAGCGGGTCGCTCGGCCGCGGGCCGCGCACGGACCTGCGCACGGCCAGCTTGCTCTGCGCCCGGTCGGCCGCGCGCAGCAGGGTGATCGCGACCAGCGAGGCGAGCAGGCCCGCGACCGGAAGCACCACGGTGATCGCCGCGGCGCAGACCATGAAGGCCGGACCGACGAGCCGGCTCGTGCCCGCGGGACGCGAGCTGTCCTGGGCGTCCGCCACGGCCGGCCCGGCGGCGGGCGGCCTTGCGGTGCCGGCGGCAGGCACCGATCCCGGCGGCCACCCGGTGCCGGCGGCGGGCCAGGGGCCTTGCGTCGCGGGTCCCTGCGCTGGTCCTCGGGAGCGTGCGGAGCCGCGGCCCCGGCCGTAGTCGACGGGCGGCAGCAGGTCGGCGACGTCTCGCGCCGCCTGCTTGGGCGCCGGGGCGGGCCTTGGGGCCGACGCGGGGGCGGACCACGGGGCGGGCGCCGGGGCGGACGCGGCGGCGGGTCCGGGTCCTGGGGCGGGGGCGGGCAATGAGACCGGGGCGGACCATGGGGCGGGTGCGGATCCGGGGGGTGGGGCCGGCGAGGATCCGGGCACGTAACCAGGGGCAGGCGAGGATCCGGGCGCGTAACCAGGGGCAGGCCACGAGGCGCGCGCGGATCCGGGGGCCGGCGCGGACCACCAGGCGGGCGCGGGGACGGGTCCAGGGGCGGGGACGGGTCCAGGGGCGGGGACGGGTCCAGGGGCGGGGACGGGTCCAGGGGCGGGGACGGGTCCAGGGGCGGGGACGGGCGCGGGCGCGGGCGCCGAAGTGTAGGCGGTGGTGGTGGCCGGGGCGGGCGCGGAGAGATCTACGGCGCTGGCGTGGGCGCTCAGCGAGCCGGCGGTCGGGCGGTGGGCGGGGTCCCTGGCCAGCGCCGCGGAAAACAGCGGAACCAGCGGCGCGGGGATGCCGGCCAGGTCCGGGCGGCCGGAGACGATGCGGTAGAAGATCGTCTCGTAGGTCCCCGAGCCGAACGGCGCGCGTCCTGTCGCCGCGTATGCCATCGTCGCGCCCCAGGAGTGGACGTCGGAGGCGAAGCTGCTCGGCTGTCCCTCGATGACCTCGGGCGCAAGGTACCCGGGCGTGCCCATGACAAGCCCGGTCAGCGTCAGCTTGGTCGCGTCGCCGGCCTGGGCGATGCCGAAGTCGATCACCACCGGGCGGTCGTCGGTGAGCATCACGTTGCTCGGCTTCAGGTCGCGGTGCACCACCCCGGCCGCGTGGATCGCGGCCAGCGCCTCAGCCGTGCCGCAGGCGAGCCTGCGCAGGCCCGAGGCGGACAGCGGGCCGCGGGCACGCACAAGTTGCTCGAGCGTGGGCCCGTTCACGAACCTGGTGACGATGTAGGGGAACTCGCCGGTCGCATCCGCGTCCAGCACCTCGGCCACGTACGGGCTGTGCACCCGCCGCATCGTCTCGACCTCGCGGGCCAGGCGGCGGCGAGCGTTGCTGCCCTCGCCGCGTGAGTTCAGCACCTTGACCGCGACCAGGCTGCCGTCTGGAGCCTGAGCGAGGTGAACTACCCCCATGCCGCCTTCCCCGAGGCGGTCCTGAAGGCGATACGGGCCGAGGGTACGCGGCAGTCGTTCCGTCGCAGGCATGCGAGATCCAGAGTACGAGAGGGATGGCAGGTTTTGGAGGATACGAATGTGTAACGGATCGACGGCGCGGCGGGACGGGACGACCGGTCGCCCGGCCCCGGCGCCCTTCCCGCAGGCCCGCGCCAGGCGTCGGCGCACTAGAATCGCGGCATATCCACCGCTGAGGCCGACGCTGGGGCTGACCGATGACTGAGCCGAATGACGCACTCTCCCCTATGAGTGAGCCAAATGACGCACTCTCGCTGGATCTGGTGACCGCGGCGCTGCGCGTCGACAGCACGGACGTCGCGATCTACGCCCGGGTGCTCGCCCAGTCGCTCGGCGAGGCGCTGCCCAGCGACTGCGTGTCGGTGGAGCGGGATCGGACCATGTCCGACCGGATGCGCGGGCGGCCCGGCGAGGTCTCCAAGATCGTCGCGAAACTCGGGGACCAGCAGATGACGCTGGCCGTCCGCAACGGCCAGCCGGTCGCGGAGATCTGCCGCGCGGTGCGCGGTGTGGTCCTGTCCAGGCAGACCGTCCCCATCGGCGACTGGGCGGCCGCCCTAGCCGCCGCCCTCGTCATCTACGCGAAGGAAAACGCCCAGGCCGCCCAGGCCCTCCGCAAGCTCGTCACGGGGAACTAAGGGCTTCAGAAGGATCGTGGATCAAAAGGTCCCCTATAGGGGAACTAACGATCCACGATGACGGACCGATGTCATGCCTGTGGTCCGTGGGGGCCGTGGGGTTGCCCGGGGCCCGGGGCGGAGAGCGTAGGGGTGGGCGTCGCGGGGACTTCAGGATCGTGGATACTTACCCCCCGGATCGCGGGGGTAACGATCCACAATGATGGGCCTGGTCAACGCCGGGTGCCTGTGGGGCATGTGGGTTTTGCGCAGCGGGCCGGGGGCGGGTGCTGCGGGGCGGGTGCTGCCGGGGGTGGGGCAGGTGTGGTCCGGCGGGTGGGCAGCGCGCGGGGTCAGTGGCCGGTGAAGGTGGCTTTGCCTGGGCCGTTGGCTAGGAAGCTGCTCATGCCGGCGCGCTGGTCTTCGGTGCCGAACAGGGCGGCGAAGTGGACCCGCTCGATCTCCAGGCCGGTGGCCAGGTCCACGTTGAGGCCGTTGTCGATGGCCTGCTTGGCGGCGCGCAGGGCGAGCGCGGGGCCGGTCGCGTAGCGGGCCATCATCTCCCGCGCCGCGTCGAACACATCCGCGTCCGGCACCACCAGGTCCGCCAGCCCGATCGCGAGCGCCTCCGCCGCGCCGACCTGGCGGCCGGTGAACACGATGTCCTTGGCCTTGGCGGGGCCGACCAGGCGGGGCAGCCGCTGCGTCCCCCCGGCACCCGGGATCACGCCGAGCAGGATCTCCGGCTGGCCGAGCTTGGCGGACTCGCCCACGACCCTGAAGTCGGCGGCCAGCGCGACCTCGAGCCCGCCGCCCAGCGCGTACCCGGTGATCGCGGCGACCACCGGCTTTGGAATGGCGGCGATGAGCCCCACCGCCGCCTGCAGCCGGGTCGACCTCACGGCCATCGCCGCGTAGTCCGCCTCGGCCATCTGGCCGATGTCCGCGCCGGCCGCGAACACCCTCGGGCCGCCGTAAAGGATGACCGCGCGGGCCTCGTCGGAGGCCGCGGCCGCGCTCGCGGCGAGCGCGAGCTCGGCGGTGACCTGATCGTTCAGCGCGTTGACCTTCGGCCGGTCCAGCCGGATGGTGGCGATGCCGCCGGTGACCTCGAGCCGCACGAACTCACTCATGTCGGCACCCTAACGCAGGTCGCCGTTGGTCATGCCGGCCGGCGCCTGCGGGAACGTGACGAGCCCGAGCTCGGCCCTGCTGCCGAGCAGGGGGTGGTGCGGCAGCACCCGGACCGTGTAGCCGAACGGGCCCGGCCGGTCCAGCGTCACCTCGCCGGAGTAGCGCACGATCCCGTTAGCGCCCCCGGCGGGCAAGGCCCCGGCGGGCAAGGCCCCGGCGGGCAAGGCCCCGGCGGGCAAAGGCTCGGCGGCCAGCGTGACGTAGCCGGGCTGGACGATGTCGTCGTCATCGTCGGGGCGCCCGTACACCACCTCAGCCGTCACGTCCTGCGAGGTGAGATCGCCGAGGGTGACGGCGACCCGCACGGCAAGCGCGGAGCCGAGCCGGCGCCCGGCGGCCTCCGCCTCCACGTGCTCGATCCGCACCCCGGGCCAGGCGTCGATGACGCGCTTCTTCCAGGCCGCGAGCTCGCGCGCGGCCTGGAAGCCGCCGGCGCCGGCCAGCGCGCGGGAGGCGTCGGCCGCCGGCACGTACAGCGTCGAGGTGTACTCGCGGACCATGCGTTCGGCCTGCACCTTGGGCCCGAGCGAGAGCAGCGCGTGCCTGATCCTGTCCACCCAGCCCAGCGGGACCCCCTCGGCGTCCCTGTCGTAGAACAGCGGCGTGACCGACTTGGCGAGCAGCTCGTACAGCGCGAGGGCCTCGAGCTCATCGCGCCGGACCGGGTCCTCCACGCCGTCGGCGGACGGTATCTCCCAGCCGTTCCCGCCGTCGTACCACTCGTCCCACCAGCCGTCGCGGACCGAGATGTTCAGCCCGCCGTTCAGCGCCGCCTTCATGCCCGAGGTGCCGCACGCCTCGAGCGGGCGCAGCGGGTTGTTCAGCCAGGCGTCGCAGCCCTGCACGAGCGCGTGCGCCATCGCCATGTCGTAGTCGGGCAGGAACACGATCCGGCGGCGCACGTCCGGGGAGTCGGCGAACTGGACCATCTGCTGGATCAGCGCCTTGCCGCCGACGTCGGCCGGGTGCGCCTTGCCCGCCACGATGACCTGCAGCGGCGTGGCGGGATCGTTGAGCAGCTGGCTGAGCCGCTCGGGGTCGTTCAGCATCAGCGTGAGCCGCTTGTAGGAGGGAACGCGCCGGGCGAACCCGATCGTCAGCACGTCCGGGTCCAGCACGTCGTCGATCCAGGTCAGCTCGGCCCCGGACGCGCCGCGCTGCCGCCAGGAGGCGCGCAGCCGCCGCCTGGTCTCGGCGACGAGGCGCGCGCGCAGCGTGTGCCTGGCTCGCCACAGCTCGGCGGCGGGGGCGTTTGCGGCCTGCTCCCAGTCCCCCAGGGGGGTCTGGGGGGATGACATC
>JBOHCG010000485.1:0-6153 GCA_050698735.1 Streptosporangiaceae bacterium
CAGACACCGGTCCGCGAGGCGATGCGGCGGCTGGAGTCCGAGGGGCTGCTGGTCTGCGACACGCACCGCGGCTTCACCGTGGTCGCGCCCGACGACGGCAGGATCGAGGAGAACTTCCAGATCCGCGCGGCGCTCGAGTCGCTCGGCGCTTCGCTGGCGGCGCGCAGGATCGACGCAGGCGGCCTGGGCCGGCTGCGGGACCTGAACGACCAGATGCGCGCCCTAGCCGACGACGATCCCGGCTACGCGGACCTGAACAGGGAATTTCACTTCACCGTCTATTCCTACGCCCGCAGCCCGCTGCTGATGTCGCTGATGAGGCTGCTCTGGGCGTCGCTGAATCCCGGGCCAAGGGTGCGGCGCAGCCACGCGGAGTCGGCCCGCCAGCACGACGAGATCCTGCTGGCGCTGGCCGACGGGGACGCCGCCGCCGCGTCGGCCCGAACGTACCAGCACATCATGGGCGCGCCTCCGGTATAAGAGAGAGGCCGATTCCGCACCGGCAGGAGGGGGAAGCCGCAAATGCCAGCGATCGTGACGGATGACGGCGTCACGCTGCACGTCGAGGAGACCGGCGAGGGGGAGCCGCTGCTATTCATCCACGAGTTCGCCGGTGATCACCGCAGCTGGGAACCGCAGGTCCGGTTCTTCTCCGCCGCCTACAGATGCGTCACCTACGCGGCCCGCGGGTACCCGCCGTCGGACGTGCCCACCGACCCGGCCGCGTACTCCCAGACCAGGGCGATAGCCGACGCGATCGCAGTCCTCGACGGCCTGTCCATCGCCAGGGCGAACGTCGTGGGCCTGTCGATGGGCGGCTTCACCGCGCTGCACCTAGCGATGGCGCACGCCGACCGGGTCGGCCCGGCGGTGGTCGCCGGGGCCGGATACGGCGCCCAGCCCGAGCGCGCTGATGCCTTCCGCGCCGAGTCCATGCTGACCGCGGCGGCGTTCGCGGCCGAGGGCGCGGCAAAGGTCGCCGAGCGTTACGCGGTCGGCCCGGCCCGGGTGCAGTTCCAGAACAAGAACCCGCGCGGCTGGGCTGAGTTCGCAACCGCGCTCGCCGCGCATTCCTCGCTGGGCAGCGCGCTGACCATGCGCGGCGTCCAGGCCGCCCGCCCGTCCCTCTACGCACTGGCCGACGAGCTTGCCCGGGTGAGCACTCCGGTCCTCGTCTTGGTCGGCGACGAGGACGAGGGGTGCCTGGAGCCCGCGATGATGCTCAAGCGGACCATCCCCACCGCAGGCCTTGCCATACTCCCGAACACCGGGCACACGGCCAACCTGGAGGAACCCGACGTGTTCAATCGCGTCGTGGACCGTTTCCTCGCCGCAGTGGCCCGCGGCGCCTGGCGCCCGCGCGACCCGCGCTCGGTGTCCGGTTCGACCATAGGCCTCGGCCTCAACGGGGCCGACCTCGGCTGACCACTGTGCCCAGATGTCAACGCCACCCTTTCGAGAAGTACGTTAAGTAAGTGCTTGACTTCATAGAGTGATAGCTAATATCGTCGGATAGCCGCTCGAAGGTGCCAGCCGGAAGGAGGCCGCTGGCAAACGGCTGACCTTCGCCGTTCCCCGAGAACAACCCGACCCCCCGTAGGCAACTGCGTTGTTTCGGGGGAGAGCATGCATCGCACGGCCGTATTCATTGTCGGCGGCTACGCATTCGCCTTCATCGGCATGGGGGTGGGATATGCACCGGACCTGGCCAGCGCTGAGGTGGCCGTCACCGCCAAGCCCGCAGCGGGCCCGATAGCCGGTTTCGACACGTGCACCGCGCCGCCGTTGCACACCATGAAAGTGTGGCGGGCGAAGTTTTCCGCCGTGGGAATCTACATAGGCGGCGAGGACATGGCCTGCTCGTACGGCAACCTGTCCGCAGCGTGGGTCCGCTCCGTCAAGGCGATGGGCTGGTCGCTGCTGCCCATCTACGTCGGGCCGCAGCCATCATGCGATCGTTACTCCGGGCGGATCAACCCCAAGGTCGCAGCCGCGCAGGGCCGCCTGGCGGCGAGATTCGCGGTGCGCCACGCGAAGGCATTCGGCATCGGCAAGGGAGCGCCCATTTACTATGATATAGAGGCCTACAATCGTAAGAATTCGCGGTGCGCGAACGCGGTGCTCACGTTCCTGGACGCCTGGGACCGGAAATTGCACGCGGAAGGGTACGTGCCAGGCGTGTACTCAAGCGCCGATTCGGCCATCATTAGCCTGCAGAAGACCAGCCGGATCAACGGCCATCGGCTGGCCAAGCCGCAGTGCGTCTGGGTTGCCCTGTGGAATAACAAGAAGAACCTGAACGCGTCGCCTTATCTGAAGGGCTCCGCGTGGCGGACCGATACCTCGAAGCAATACACCGGCCCGCACCGAGTAAAGGTCGGCGGAATCGCGCTCAACGTCGATGCGGATCTGATCGACAGCCCGGCCGTCCGCGCCAACCCGCGGCCGCGTAAGCATTAGAGTCTGTGCAATTTCGGAGCGGCGGCTCCAGCGCACCCTCGGCCACGACAACGCCGGACGCCGTGTGCGCGGCGGAGTCGAGCTGCGCGGGATCAACGTGCCGGCCACCGCGGCGGCCGGCAGCTACTCGTCCACCATCAATGTCGCCATCTCTTCCGGCCCGGACGGAAGCGGACTAAGCGACAGCTGACCTAACTGGCACTAGCGATCGCATGCCCCGGCCGGGCCGGCCCGGCCGGGGCACCCTTTGCTAGGAGTCGAAGCCCATGCCCGCCGCGTCCAGGGCTCTGAGCCACAGGTTCCTGCGCCCGGACCTGCCGTCGGCCCGGGCCATCGGCGCACGGGCGGCCGGGACGTCGGGCTGGTCCAGCCAGAACGACCTGGGCTTGGCCGCCATTACCAGGCGGCCAAGCTCCGCGTCGCGTGCCGCCCCTGGGCTAGCGGTCATCTCCGCTCGCCGAGGCGAAGGCGTCCTCGAGAATGGACAGTCCCTCGTCGAGCAGGTCCTCGCCGATCACGAGCGGCGGCAGGAAGCGGATCACGTTGCCGAACGTCCCGCAGGTCAGCGTCACGAGCCCGGCCTGATGGCAGGCCCGGGCGACGGCTGAGGTCATGCCCGGGTCGGGGTCGAGCGTGCCCGGCTCGGTCAGCTCGATGGCGAGCATCGCGCCGCGGCCCCGCACGTCCGCGATCGCCGGGTACTTCTCCGCGAGCCCGTGCAGCCGCGGCAGCATGATCTCCCCGATCCGGCGCGCCCGCCCGGCCAGGTCCTCGGCCGCCATGGTCTCGATCGCGCCGAGAGCCGCGGCGCAGGCCACCGGGTTCCCGCTGTAGGTGCCGCCCAGGCCTCCCGCGTGCACCGAGTCCATGATCTCGGCGCGTCCGGTCACTCCGGCCAGCGGCAGCCCGCCGGCAATGCCCTTCGCGGTCGTGATGAGGTCGGGCACCACGCCCTCGTGCTCGCAGGCGAACCAGTCGCCGGTGCGGGAGAACCCGGTCTGGATCTCGTCGGCGATGAACAAGATCCCGTTCTCCCGGCAGAACGCGGCCAGCCCGGCGAGGAACCCGTCGGGCGGTACCACGAACCCGCCCTCGCCCTGGATCGGCTCGATGATCACGGCCGCCACGTTGTCCTCGCCCACCTGGGTATGGATGAGGGACTTGATCATGGGCAGCGCGTTGTCCCGGCACGCCTCTCGTCCGCCGGGCCAGCGCAGCGGGTAGGCCATCGGCATCCGGTATATCTCGCCCGCGAACGGCCCGAACTTGTCCTTGTACGGCATGTTCTTCGCGGTGAGCGCCATGGTGAGGTTGGTGCGGCCGTGGTAGCCGTGGTCGAACGCGACGATGGCCTGCCGCCTGGTGGCGTGCCGGGCGATCTTCACCGCGTTCTCGACCGCCTCCGCGCCGGAGTTGAACAGGGCGGAGCGCTTGTCGTGGCTTCCCGGGGTGCGCCTGGCCAGCTCCTCGCAGACCTCGACGTAGCCCTCGTACGGCGTCACCATGAAGCAGGTGTGGGTGAACCTGGCCGCCTGCTCGGCCACCCGGGCGGCCACCCTGGGAGCTGCGTTGCCCACCGAGACCACGGCGATCCCGGCGCCGAAGTCGATCAGTGAGTTGCCGTCGGCATCGACGACGACACCGCCGCCCGCGTCGGTGATGAACACCGGCAGCACGGTGCTGACCCCGCGGGCCACCGCGCGCTCGCGCCTGGCCTGAAGCTCGCGTGAGACGGGTCCGGGGATCTCGGTGACTATGTGGCGGCGCTGGGGAACGCGGGAATCGCCCGCAAGGTGCTCAGTCATGATCAGACCATAATTCATCTAGCCGGACCGCTAAAGCACTGGTAGCTGTGACGATAGGGGGAGATGCGGCGGGCTGGTACGCGCAGCGGTCTATCGTGGTGAGCCGGATACGGAGAGGACTGATCCCGGACATGTCTGACCACGACAGGCCGACCGCGCGGGGACTGTTCGGCGCGATGTTCGCCCGGGGCGCGGTCGAGGCCGACGACACCGCGTGGCTGCAGGCCATGCTGGACACCGAGGCAGGGCTGGCCCGGGCGCTTGAGCGGGCCGGGCTGGCACCCGCGGGATCGGGGGAGGCGGTCACCGCGACGGCCAGGGCGGCCAACTTCGATGTCGGCGAGATCGGCGAGCTCGCGGCGCTTGCCGGTAACCCGGTGCCCGCGCTTGCCCGAGCGCTGGCCAGGCGTGTGCCGCAAGCCGCGGTCAGCGCCGTGCACCGTGGCGCGGCCAGCCAGGACATCCTGGACACCGCTGCCATGCTGCTCGCGCGCCGGGCGATCAGCGTCGTGCTCACCGACCTGGGCACCGCGGCCAACGCCTCGGTCAGGCTGGCCGAGACACATCGGGCCACGATCATGATCGGCCGGACGCTGCTGCGCCACGCCGTCCCCGTGACCTTCGGCCTGGTCGCGGCCGGCTGGCTGGCCGGCCTGGACGACGCGCGGCAGGGGCTGGCGGCAATCGCGTCGCAGCGGCTCGCCGTGCAGTTCGGCGGCTCCGCGGGCACGCTCGCCCCGCTCGGCAACCGCGGGCCCGAGGTCGCGGCGCTGCTCGCGGAGGAGCTTGGCCTGGCGCTGCCCGTGCTGCCCTGGCATACCGACCGGTTGCGGATCATCGACCTGGGTACCGCGCTTGCCCGGGTCACGGCGGTGCTCGGCAAGATCGCCAGGGACGTCACGGTGCTTGCCCAGGAGGAGGTAGGCGAGGTCTGGGAGGCAGTGCCCGCGGCAGATGCGGTCGTCGCCGGCGTTGGCCCGCGACGCGCTGGCTCCGCCGCGATGCCGAGCAGGCACAACCCGGTCGCCGCGGTCGCCATCCTCGGCTGCAGCAGGCAGGTTCCCGGCCTGCTCGCCACCCTCGTCGCCGCGGGCGAGCAGGAGTTGCAGCGCGCGGCCGGCGCGTGGCAGGCTGAATGGCAGCCGCTGACCGCCCTGCTGCGGCTGACTGGCTCGGCCTCGAGCTGGGCAGCCGAACTGCTGCCCGGGCTTGCGGTGAACGGGTCGCGGATGGCCGCCAACCTCGCCGCCACCAAGGGCCTGCCGCTGGCCGAGCACGTCGCCTCGCTGCTGACCGGCGTCCTCGGCGTGGCACAGGCACACGACCTAGTGGCCGAGGCAAGCCAACGGGCCGTCGGGGCGGGCCTGCCGCTGCGCGACGTGCTGCTGACCGTGCCCAAGCTGGAAGACAGGCTCGCCTCGGCCGGGATTTCCGCCGAGCAGATCGAGTCCGCGCTTGAGCCCGCGGGCTACCTCGGCGCCGCCGACGCCTTCGTCACCGCGGCCCTGGAAGCCCACAGAGCGCTGAAGAGCGGCCTCGACAGGTAACGATCCCCTAGGGTAGGGGTCAGCCGTCCCGCGGAAGGAGACGCCGTGCTGCCTTGGTCCGCCGACCTCGCCGGCCGCATCGAGGAGAACGTCATCAGCAGCGAACTGCTGCGCGGTAACCCGCTCGGCGATCCGTACGAGCGTCCGCTGCCCGTGTACCTGCCGCCCGGCTACGATGACGAGCCGGGCCGAAGATACCCGGCCGTGTACGTGATCCAGGGGTACACGGGGCACGTGGCCATGTGGCGGAACAGGTCGCCCTACCGGCTGCCGTTCCCCGAGGCTGCGGACGCGGCATTCGCCAGCGGCGACGCCCCGCCGGCCATTGTGGTGTACGTCGA
>JBOHCG010000486.1:0-6139 GCA_050698735.1 Streptosporangiaceae bacterium
GGGTAGCGGGCTCGTTCATCCGGCCATGGACGGAACAAGAGCTCGCCCGGGCCGCCGCGCTTGAGATGGACGTGCGGTCGAACTCAATCGCCGCGGTGATGAAGACCCTGTCCGGCGGCAATCAGCAGAAGGCGCTGCTAGCCCGCTGGATGCTGGCCAGGCCGCTGGTGGCGATCCTCGACGAGCCCACCCGCGGCGTGGACATCGGCGCCAAGGAAAGCATCTACTCGATCATCGAGTCGCTCACGGCGAGCGGGCTGGCGGCTCTGGTGATCTCCTCCGAGATTGAAGAGCTGGTTCGCATCTGCGATCGTGTCTACTCCGTCTACGAGGGCAACGTCACCGGCGAACTCGTCGGTGACGAGATCACGCTCGAAGCTCTCGGCCATCTAGCGGTGGGCGCGTTATGACGACAGCCAAGAATGTCAGGGCCGCCTCCGCTGCCTGGCATGAGCTGTACATGCCGTCGCGCTGGGCCCTGCTGCTGCGTCGCCGCGAGATCCTGGTGACCGCCGTCATCGTCATTGTCGTGGCGGCGAGCACCGCTGCGCACCCGTACTTCTGGGCCTCGGGCAACCTGGCGTTCATCTTCGCCGATTCCGTCGTCATCACCTTCCTGGCCCTCGGCGAGTCCTTCGTGATGATGGGCCGCGGGATTGACCTGTCGGTCGGCGCGATCATGGGACTGTCCGCGATCATCGTCGGGTTCCGCATCCAGAATCACGGCATGACGCTGCTCCCGGCCGTCCTTCTCGGCGCGGTCGTGGGCATCGTGCTCGGCCTCGGCAACGCGCTGCTTGTGGGTGTGGTGCGGCTGCCGCCGATCATCGCCACGCTGGGGACGCTGAGCGTCTACTCCGGACTTGAGTTCGTCGTCACCAACGGGAACCAGGTCGACACCATCCCAAGCTCGATCACTAACCTCGGCAGCCACACGGTGCTGCCAGGCGTCCCGGTGATCATCCTGCTCGTCCTGCCGTTCGTTCTTGTCTCGGCGTGGGTCCTGCGGTACACGGCCTTCGGCCGCTCGATATACGCGGTCGGCGACGACGCGGAGGCCGCGTACCGGGCGGGCATCGGAGTCCAGCGCGTCCTGTTCATGACGTACGTCATCTCGGGGCTGTTCGCGGGCCTAGGCGGCGTGGCCTTCCTGGTCTACACAAGCGGCGCCTCCTCGACCACGGGCATCAACGACAACCTCACCGCCATCGCGGCCGCGATCATCGGCGGGACCGCGCTCACCGGTGGCGTGGGCGGGGCGTTCGGCGCGCTCGTGGGCAGCGTGTTCCTCACGGTCACGCTCACCGCGATGAGCTTCGCCCACGTTTCTGACGTATGGCAGCCAGCCGGCGTCGGGGTGCTCGTGCTGCTCGCGGTCGTCTATGACAGCCGCTCGAGGGCGCGCGGGACGCGGCGGCGGAGCCCGAAGCGACAGCGAGGCGCCCGATGACGACTCTTGCCCTGCCGAGGCGCTGGCGCATACCAGTCTGGGGTACCTGCCTGGTGGTCGCGATCATCGCCGAGCTCATCTATTTCACGCTGACCACCCGGCAGTTCGCCGGGCACGGGACGGGCATGCTTGACCTGACCGAGCAGTTCGCGCCGACCGGTGTCCTCGCGCTTGGCCTGGCCATGGTGATCCTTACCGGCAACATCGATCTCTCCTGCGGGGCCAACGCCAGTCTCGCGGCGGTCATCGCGGGAACCGTGCTTTCCAAGGGCGGCGGTCCGGTCCTCGCCATCGTGGCCGCCATCGCGGCAAGCACGCTGTTCGGCCTGTTCAACGGCATCATCGTGGCCTTCGTCGGGATCGACTCGCTGCTCGTGACGCTCGCCACGCAGTTCATCGTCACCAGCGTCGCGACCTCCGTGGCCGGCGCGTCGCCGCCGTTCGGATTCTCTTCCGCGTTCACGCTGATCGGCCAGGGAAGCGTCAGCGGCGTGCCGATCGCCCTGCTGATCTTCCTCGTGATCGCGCTCTTCGTGATCGCGGCAGTCGGTTACACCGGTCTCGGCCGCTCGCTGACGCTCATCGGCTACAGCCCGCGGGCCGCTCTGTACTCGGGCATCGCCATCCGCGGCTCGCTGACCGCGGTGTTCACCTTGTGCGGCGCCATGTCCGGGGCGGCGGGCGTGCTGCTCGCGGCCTACTACAACTCGGCCCAGCCCCAGATCGGCACCGATCTCCTGCTGCCGGCAATCACCGTGGTGATCCTCGGCGGAATGGACATCTTCGGCGGCAGGGGACGCATCGCAGAGGTGGTCCTGGCCGTGTTCCTGCTCGGCTTCCTGAGCCAGGGAATGCTGATCGAAGGGAACAGCTCACTGTCCATCACGATGATTACAGGCCTCGTGCTGATCGGCGCCCTCGTCATCAAGTTCGCATTCGAGCGGAACCTCCGGCAGCGGATGAGCGCGAGAATGCATCGCTTCCGGACCCTTTCCCGGGACGTGCATGGGTAGTCCAGCGCGCGGGTGACCCGCACTTCCTGAACGTCTGCCACGGACCCGATTGTCCGCTGGCCAGTAAAACGTACCCAAAATTTCCGGAAAAAGGCTAGTTAGGTCCAAAGGAGGACTATATGCCCAGAATAGTCGCATCTACGGGGCGGTGGCCCCGGCGTATCCTGCCGCTGGCGGCCGTGGCCGCGCTCGCGCTCACGGGCTGCTCTACCAGTAGCAGCACCTCAGGCAACGCGGCAAGCTCAACCCCTGCCGCATCGTCGTCCTCAAACTCGCACATTACCGTGGCCATAGTGCCGAAGCTCCTCGGCCTGTCGGTGTTCGAGGCGAACGTCAAGGGTGCCAAGGAAGTAGCCGGAAGCCTCAACGAGACCATCGACTACACGGCCTCAGTAGACGCCAGCGGCCCTGACCAGGCCGCGGTGATCATGGGTCTAGTGCATAGCAACCACCCGCCGCAGGTGATCGCGTACTCCGCCAACGACCCGACGTCCGAGGTCCCGGCGCTCGAGGCGGCCGCGAAGGCCGGCATCAAGGTCATCGGCTTCGACTCCGACGTGACCGCGAGCGCCCGGTCTTACTTCATCCAGGACACCGCGTACCCCGCCATGGCCCAGGGCCTCATCAACGCCGTGGTGGCCAAGTTCGGCTCGAAGGGCACGATCGGCATCCTGTCCTCGACCCCGGACGCCACGATCCAGAACGCGTGGATCGGCGCCATGCGCACGTACATCGCCCAGAAGTACCCGAACCTGAAGATCGGCCCGATCGGATACGGCCAGTCCAACCAGGCGATATCGCAGACCCAGGCGACCAACCTGATTAACTCCAACCCCGACCTGCTGGCGCTTATCCCCATTGACGGCGACGCCGTGCCAGGGGCGCTCGCCGCGGTTCAGGCACTCGGCAAGGCCGGCAAGATCGGCGTCTTCGGCATCGGCGACCCCAACCCGAACCAGAAGTACTTCGCCAACGGGTCGCTCACCGGCCTTTTCCTCTGGGACGAGGTGAAGGAGGGCGAACTGATCGCCTACGTCGCCCGGATGGTGGCGAACGGGACCATGCCCGCAGCCGGCGGCAGCTTCACCGCGGGCACCCTCGGCACGTTCACGGTGACCAACAGCCCGGCGCCAGGCACGATCATCTTCTCCGCACCCCTGGAGTTCACCAAGGCGAATTACCTTCAGTACAACTTCTAGCGGCCACAGACGCCGGAGCGCGGCGCCAACCTCCCAATGGCCCCGCGCTCCGGCTTGTGCCGTACCAAAACTTGCACGCTGGCTCTGAGCAGGCGTTTCCGGCGCTCGTAAGGCCTGCATCTGTACCGCTCCAGAATTGCCGTTACCGGTCCGACATGCGGATTTCGGTGAGCTGCTTTCGCAGGCCGGTGGTACTCGTTGATCACGCTGTCGAGTATCTTCCGGTGGCGCACGGGCGTGTCAAGCGGCACAACGGCCGACTCGTCATCACGGCTTGTGGGGTTCCAGAACTCGGCCACTGTGGTTGACCTGGGCTTTCTACGCGGCCCGCTCATATTCGTTGAGGAGGCCGCCAAGCACCGGTCGGCGCTTGACCCGGACCTGGGAGAGGTCAGCGACAGGGTGATCGGGTACGGGCGGGTGGAGTTGGCGGCTGCGGATGAGGTCGCCGGCCGTTGTAGTGGGCCTCGTACTGGGCGAGGACGCGCCGCAGATGGCGTTCGCCGAAGATCAGCATCCGGTCGGTGACCTCGGTCCGGGCGGTGAGCACGAAGCGCTCCGCGTAGGCATTCGCCTTCGGGGTTCGCGGCGGGATCTTGATCACTTCTATGCCTGCGCCGGCCAGGACCGCATCGAAGGACGCGCTGAACTGCCCGGCCCGGTCCCGGATCAGGAACCGGAAGCCGGCGGCGCGTTCACCGAGATCCATCAGCAGATTGCGGACCTGTTGCGTAGCCCACCGCCCGTCCGGGTTGGCGGTAACGCCGAGGATGTGGACGTAGCGGGAACCGATCTCCATCACGAACAAGCAGTACAGGCGCTGGAGGGTGACCGCGCAGTCCACGTGGAAGAAGTCGGTGGCGAGCATCGTCGTGGCCTGGGTGTGGAGGAACTGCCGCCACGTCGTGCCGGTGCGCCGCTTCGGCGCTGGCGGGATCTTCAGCGTCCTGAGGACCCGGCGGATCGTGGATGCGCTGACCCGGTGGCCGAGCTTAAGCAGCTCGCCTTGGATCCGCTGGTAGCCCCAGCCGTTGTTCTCGGTGGCGAGGCGCTCGATAAGCGCAGTGATCCCGGCACTGACCCGGCGGTCGGCCTGTCCGTTGCGGATATGTCCATTTCCTGGTAACCAGGCGATTATGCCACCGCAGGACGGTTCCAGGGATCACCAGCCGGTGTGCCCGCAGCTTCCCGGGCAGGAGCGTGATCAGCGCGGCCATGACGGCTCGATCAGCCCAGTCGAGCCTGGGCCTGGGCGTAGCGCGACGCAGCACGGCGACCTCGTGCCGCAGCACCAGCAGTTCCGCGTTCACGGACGCTGATGAGCGGCCGAGCAGGACCAGCCAGCCGCAGAGCCGAACGAAGATCAGGTAGAGCAGGCGAAGGGACACGGTCGATCATCATGTCCTACGGGCTGGCCTTGGCGCATCGAGGCAGCTCACAGGCACAGCAGGCTTTTGGCACCCCACACGGCCGGCTGGCGACTGGAGTTGAGATCTGGCCGCTGGTCGCCTACGGTCTGGTCATGGTCATGAGCGAGCTTCCTGATCCTGGGTCGTTTGGGGCGGCGTTCGTGGAGTTCATGCGGGCGATGTCGCTGGTGGCCCAGGAGCGTGAGTCCGGGGTGGCGGTGCGGCTGCGGGAGCATCTGGGGACCGATCCCAAGGGCTTGCCGACCACGGGGGCTGAGTTTCCGCTGGCCGAGCACCCGAACCTGCAGCTGGCGCTGGACGCGGTGCTGGGTGACGCTGAGCTGGTGGGCTTTACCACGCCGCATATGGGGTTCGGGTCGATCGGCCTGGCTGAGATCGCCGCCGGGCAGGGGGTGGCCGGCCCGATCTCCCTCGGGCCGGTGCGCTATGTCGATGTGGAGGTGGGCGACGGCCGGGTCGTGCAGTGTGTCGAGAGTGCCCTGCTACTGGCCGTCCACGAGGAGGCGCCGGTGGCGCTGGTGCTTTCTCGGGGCGGGGATCATCCGATGCGCCCTTCTTTGCTGCGGCTGGAGGGCGTCTCGCCCGTGCCTGGGGCGGTGTCGGGGCTGCTGCGCGAGCTGCGCGCGGCGATGCGCGAGCACAACGTGTTCCGCGGCCGGATCATCTCCCTGCATCAAGACAAGCAGGGCGGCAGCGTCGGGGTCCAGTTCCACACCGTGCCAACGGTCACGCGGACCGACGTGATCCTTCCCGAGGGGACGCTTGAGCGTCTTGAGCGCCACACGCTCGGGATCACGCAGAGCGCCCGGCGGCTGCGCGCCGCCGGCCGGCACCTCAGGCGCGGGGTGCTGCTGCACGGGCCGCCTGGGACGGGCAAGACGCTCTCGACGATGTACCTGCTCCACGCGATGGCCGGCCGGACGACCATCTTGTTGACCGGCCGCGGGCTCGGGCTGATCGAGCAGGCGCTGGGGATCGGCCGCGATCTCGCGCCGGCGACGTTCGTCTTTGAAGACATCGACCTGGTCGCCGCGGAGCGCACGATGG
>JBOHCG010000487.1:0-6137 GCA_050698735.1 Streptosporangiaceae bacterium
ATGGAGTTGACCTCCGGAGCCGTGAGCGCAGGTTCGAATCCTGCTGGGGGCGCACAGTGCTACCTCCGCCAACCCCTCTCTGACCTGCGGGAACGCGGATCCGGTTGTCGACAGCCTCGGACACGTCATGCCACCGGATGCCGTGATCTGACCGCGCTGGTACTGGTCCAGCTGGGCGCCGACCTGAACCGGGTACGCCAGCAGGTCATCCCGCGGATCAGCGGTCGGCAGTCGCAACCGGGTCGCTGACCGCCGCGGGCGGCCGAGCTGGTGGCCGCGGTACAACGGGTTTCGCGAAGGGCTGCGGCGCGGCTGATTTTCGATGCTGCGAGCGCCGGCATCACCGCCTGGTCCCACTGCAGTTCCTGACAGACGATGCCGATCTGGGATGACCTCAGGGCGGCGGGGTCGGCCACCTGCTCAGGCCGCCCGGGAAGGCGTGGCCTCTCATGCTCGGACCCGGCGCCTGGCGCTCGGCCTGTGACGGCACGTTGCCGCGATCCGGATCGTTTCACTGTCATGACGACGGTACGGATCGCACACACCGAGCCATGGCCGGGCAAGCGGATGGGCGGGTTCGGGTTCTTCTCGATGCTCGTGGTGCTGGCCGACGACTCCGGCCGGGCACTTCCGGTGTGGCTGAACGGGCCGGAAGGGCACGACCTGTTCCGGGGCCCGGAGGATCGCCCGCACCCTGAGTCCGCCGAGGTGATCACCGCGGGCCTGCTGCGCACCGCCGGCGTAACCGTGACCGGCGTGGACATCGATGAGCTGGACCCCGCGCTGACCACCGGGCCACGGCGGGGGCGCGACACCCCGCAGTCGGCGACGCGGATCGAGTTCACCACAGCAGGTACTGCTGAGCCCCGGCAGCTGCCGGTCCGCATCGGGTACGCCCTGGCCATGGCCGCGGCCACCGGTGCGCCGATCCGGATTGCCGACCAGCTGATGGACCAGCTCGCGGTCCCCGCCCAGAGTGACCTGATTGGCCAGTTCACCAGGGACGTGCCGATGCCACGACGGCGTCGCGGCTTGTCGCGCCTGGTCCGCCGGGGCCCCCGCTGGGTTCGCCAACCGGCTCGCTGACGACCGCCGTGGCCGCGGCCACGGCCACCGGTTGCCCCAGCACGCCCCGCGCCCGCAGCACGCCCGCGCCCGCAGCGCCCCCGGGACCAGATGCCAAACGGATAAATGGAGGTCTGGGGGTGAACTGAGGTTGCAATGCCGACGACCGCTCGGACTGGACTCGATCCAGCGCCTGCCGGTCGTGCGGGCGGCTCCGCGGTAACGAATGGCTCTGGCCGGAGGCGCGTACTGTGGATGGATCATCACTGGCTTGCCCGGGCGGGTTCTGTCTGGCTGGTGCTCTGGGCGGGCGGCCAGGTGCTCAGTAGTGCGAGGCGGCGGACGATGTTCCAGAGGTTTACCGACAGGGCGCGGCGGGTCGTGGTCCTGGCTCAGGACGAGGCCAGGCTGCTCGGCCACAACTACGTGGGCACCGAGCACATCCTGCTCGGCCTGATCCACGAGGGCGAAGGTGTAGCGGCCAAGGCGCTGGAGGCGCTCGGGATCAGCCTGGACGTGGTGCGGCAGCAGGTCGAGGAGATCATCGGCCAGGGCCAGGAGGAGCCGTCCGGGCACATCCCGTTCACGCCGCGGGCCAAGAAGGTGCTCGAGCTGTCGCTGCGCGAGGCGCAGCAGCTCGGCCACAACTACATCGGCACCGAGCACATCCTGCTCGGCCTGATCCACGAGGGCGAAGGCGTCGCCGCCCAGGTGCTGGTCAAGCTCGGCGCCGACCTGAACCGGGTGCGCCGGCAGGTCACCCATCTGCTGTTCGGACACCAGGCTGAGGATGCCGCGGCGGCCCCGCCTGCCGAGCGGGAGCTCAGGCTGCTGCCGGCAGTGCGGGCTCGCATGGAGGCGGTCGAACAGCGGCTGGCGGCCATCGAGCAGCGGCTCGGGACCGGACCCGACACCAGTGACCTGGATGAGCAGCTCGAGGTAGTCCGCGCCGAGAAGGAGGCCGCCATCGATGCCCAGGAGTTCGCGCAGGCGACGTCGCTGCGTGGCCGGGAGGAGGAATTGCTGGCCAGAAGGGCCGCGCGGCGGGATCAGTGGGCAGCCGCGCACCCCGCGCTGCCGGTGCTTGCCGAGCGATGCCAGCGGCTCGCCGACGAGATCGAGCGGCTCAGCGCCTTGCTCCGCCAGCACGGCATCGACCCGCAAGACAAGCCAGCCTGACCTTAATCCCGCTACCGCCCTGGTATGACATGGTGAACGGGTGAGCACCGGGAGCGCCCGGCGATCCGCGAGACCGCCTGAGGCGGTCCGGAGGCTCGGCGCGGCTCGCCGGGTACGCCTGGTCTGGGAGAACGAGGACGCGCTTACCTTCGAGGTCGGTGACGGCCCAGACCGGCGCTTCGCCAAATGGGCGCCTGCCGGGTCCCCGCTGGACCTGGCAGCCGAGGCGGCCCGTATGAGCTGGGCGGCCGCATTCACCCCGGTTCCGCGCGTGCTCGATCTGGGCGCCGACGGTGAAGGCTCCTGGCTGGTCACGGCGGCCCTGCCAGGTCACAACGCGGTCTGGCAACGCTGGCGGGCCGAACCGCGCACCGCGGTGATCGCCATCGGTGAAGGGCTCCGTGCGATGCACGAGGCCCTGCCGGTAACGGACTGCCCGTTCTCCTGGATGGCGCGGGACCGGATCGCCGTTGCGCGGCGGGCGGCCGCAGCGGGGCGCCTCGACGCCTCGGACTGGGCGCCGGAACATGTGGAACTCGGCATCGAGGGTGCAATGGCCCAGGTTCAGGACATCCCGCCGGCCGACAGGCTGGTGGTCTGCCACGGTGACGCCTGCGCGCCGAACACGCTGATCGCCGACAACGGGCGATGGTCAGGCCACGTCGACCTCGGCGACCTCGGGGTCGCTGACCGCTGGGCCGATCTGGCCGTCGCCACCTGGAGCACCGGGTGGAACTACGGACCCGGCTGGGAGCAGCCGCTGCTCGACGCCTACGGGATCAGACCCGACGCAGCGCGGACCCGCTACTACCGGCTGCTCTGGGAACTCGGCTAGAGCTCACCTGCCGCGCCGGCGCCTGGCGAGGAAGCTGCCCGTCACAGGTCCTGCGCGATTTCCCAGATATGGCCGCTCGGGTCGGTGAAGCTGGCGGTGCGGATTCCCCACGGCCGGTTCATCGGACCGTTCAGCAGTTCCACTCCGCGGCCGGCAAGCTCCGCGCACACGGCATCGGTGTCGGCTACCCCGACGGTGAGCTGGAAGCGCGCACCGGCGTCGGGACCGGCGACGGTTCCGGGCTCGATGAGCTCATGGGCCGCGGGGATCTTGAGCAGGTTGATGATCGTGTTCCCGAACTTGAATACCGCCGAATTGTCGTCCTCCCATGCCACAGGGAAGCCGAAGACCTCCTGGTAGAACCGCTTCGAGCGGTCCAGGTCCTCGGTGAACAACGTGATCGCGCCGATGCTTGCGTCCTTCAGCAATTCACTCATTCCCGTCCCTCCTTCCACCTGACCAGCGGATAAACGGTCAGCCGCCAGATAGGACCACCGGGGGCGGCAGAAATCATCGCGGCCTGCCGTCACGGGCCTGTAGCCGGCGGGCGCGCAGGAAACGGCGCAGCCTCCTGCGGGCGATGTCGAGGACCACCACGGCGGCGATCACGCCGGCCTCGATCTCGGCGACGTGCACCGGGACCAGGCCGAGCGTCACCTCCGCGGTGAGGGTGTGCGCCCTGGTCCAGAACGGGCCGATCTGCGTCAGGTTGATGCCGGGGTAGGGCAGGGCCACCCGAGGGCCACCCGGGAGATCAGGATGCCGGACAGGACGCACAGCGTCATGGCGCACAGCAGCGCTGGGTTGACCAGCCAGATGAGCTTGTCGGGCCCGCGGGGGCGCAGCAGCCTGCCGGTGGTGCGGATGACCCGGTCCCAGTGCAGCGTGAGGTGGATCGCCACGGCGAGCCCGGCGCCGAGGCTAGCCATTCGTGGATCCCGATCCCGGTGAAGCCGTAGCTGTAGGCCAGCGTGCAGGACACCAGCAGGACCGCGTCGAACCAGAAGTCCAGCCGGGTGCACGCGGCGATCCGGCGTCGGCAGCCGGTGCCGGGGCCTGCGCGCAGCTGGGAGGTCACCGGCTCAGGATAGGAGCCGACCGTGCGAATCGCGCGAGAGTCGGGCCCGACCCGGCGGCGGCCTGTCAGAGGAGGCCGGCGTTCCGTGCGAGAGTCGGGCCCCGGCCGGCGGCGGTCTGTCAGAGGAGGCCGGCGTTCCGTGCGAGGTACTCGTCCAGGGCCTCGCGAAGCAGGCTGGCCTCCGGGCGGCCGGTCCTGCGGGCCAGCTTGGTCAGGCGGTGCAGCGATGGCCGAGGGTAGTAGCTGCTCTTGAGGATCATCCGCTCCTCGATGTGGATCGCCACCCGGTTGCCCCCGGCCCGCTTGGCCCGGACCAGGCCGGCGTCGGCCGCCTCGAGCAGTTCCTCCGCGGTGGTGCCGTGGGCCGGACGGCCGGCGATGCCGACCGAGACGCCGAGATGCTCGTCGATGCCGTCGGCGGCGGGTCGCGCGGTGAACTCGGCCCGGACCCGCTCCATGGCGAGCAGCGCTTCCTCGCACGACATGTCGGGCAGGGCCGCCGCGAACTCATCGCCGCGCACGTGCGCGACAAGGGCACCGGAGCCCAGGCCGGCGGTGAGCGCGCGCTCGAAGGAACCGAGCACGGCGTCTCCCGCATCGGTGCCATGCGCCTCGTTCAGCGGACCGAAGCTATCGAGGTCGGTCACGGCCACGGCGACGGCCAGGTCCGGGTCGAGGAGGTTGATCTCGGCAGAGAACTGGTTCAGGGACAGGGCTTGACTCTGGTAACTCATATATGAAGTATGGCGCTTAAATATATGTATATCAAGTCTCCATATGCACGATCTGGATTGGGGCCGCCCGGTATCTGCGCGCCGATTGCCGGGCCGGCGGGCCCAGGCTGAACGACAACGATGGACCATCGTGTTCGCTGGGGGCACGACGATGGACCATCGCGGTGGGTCGGGACAGCCGCTGGGGCACGACGATGGACCATCGTGGTGGGTTGGGGCGCCGGGGGCGGCGCGGTTACTCGTCGGGGTCCTTGCGGGGGCGGCCGGGGCGGCGCATCGGCGATACCTCCGACGGCAGCCGCTTGGCGTCGGCGAGGGCTCGGCGCAGCAGCAGCTCGATCTGGCCGTTGGTGCTGCGCAGCTCGTCGGATGCCCAGCGGGCGAGCGCGTCGTGAACCGCCGGGTCCAGCCGGAGGATGATCGTTTTCCGCTCGGTTGCCATGCCTGGCCGGCCATCCGCTACTGGTAGAGGGTACCGGTGTTGACCACGGGCTGGGTGGCATGGTCGCTGCACAGGACGACGAGCATGTTGCTGACCATGGCCGCCTTGCGTTCCTCGTCCAGCTCGACGATCCCGTCGGTGGCCAGCCTGGCCAGCGCCGACTCGACCATGCCAACCGCACCGTCGACGATCCTCAGCCGGGCGGCGACGATCGCCTCGGCCTGCTGACGGCGCAGCATGGCGTGCGCGATCTCCGGCGCGTAGCTGAGCTGGGTGATCCGCGTCTCCGATACGTACACGCCCGCGGCCGCGACCCGCGCCGAGATGTCCGCGGCGAGCTCGTCGGCGACCTGCAGCGAACTCGACCGCAGGCAGGGCCGGCCGGTGCCGTGGTCGTCGTAGGGGTAGCTGCTCGCCATCTGCCTGACCGCGATCTCGGCCTGGGTGCTGACGAACTCACGGACGTCATCCACCGCGAAGGTGGCCTTGGCCGTGTCGGTAACCTGCCAGACCACGACGACGGCGATCTCGATAGGGAGGCCGTCGGCGTCGCTGACCTTGGTGACCGGACCCTGGTAGCTGCGGATCTTGACCGAGACGCGGTGCTTGACCGCGAGCGGGTTGACCCAGCGCAGCCCGGGATCGCGGATCGTGCCCTGGTAGCCGCCGAACAGCTGGACGACCACCGCCTCGCCCGGCGTCACCTGGGTCAGGCCGCCCAGTGTCCTCCCGGCGGTGAGGGCCAGCACGGCCCCCACGACCCACAGGATGACCCGTACGCCGACCGGGGCGGAGTGCTGGATC
>JBOHCG010000488.1:0-6129 GCA_050698735.1 Streptosporangiaceae bacterium
GCCGGGCCGGCAGCTGGTACTCGATCACCTTGGCGGCGAAACGGCACTCGTAGCGCGGGCCGGCGAGCGTCCACACGGTCAGCCCGCGGCGCCAGTCCCAGTCCACGGCGAATCCGGCCTGGTCGGCTAGGACCAGGCTCACGCGGCGCTCCTGATATCGGACAGGCGGTGCTCACGGGCGATGAGGCGCGCAAGGTTGCCGCCGGACCGTTCCAGGGCGGGCAGCAGCAGGTCGTTCTCCTTCGCCACGTGGCTGGCGAACAGGGTGCTGATGGCCTCCGCGGTCGCCGCGACGGCGACCGGTCGCACCTGTGCGACCAGCCGTCCGGCCTGCGATGCCAGGTCGCGGTGCTCGCGGATCAGCGCCTCCACCAGCAGGGCGGCCTGCGGATCGCGCCTGCTTGCCCGGTAGAGGGTTCGTTCCTCGGCCCGGGCGTGCGGCAGGATCTCGTCGGCGAGGAAGGTGCGCAGCAGGTTCTTCGCCGGACGGATGGGATCGCCCCGGTCGGCTGCGGAGGCCAGCACGGCCGCCCACTGATCCAGCACCTGCTGCAGTTCGGCGTGCAGGGCCACGAGCCTTGCCCCGGAGCGGGCCGCTCCCGCGGGCGCCTGGGATGTCACGGCCACCTCGCCCCTCCTCCCAGCCGTCCGGCCTCGCAACTTCACTGCTTATATACTAGTTCAGTTGTCAAAACTTGCCCTGCCTTCGTCCGGCCACCGAGTCGGGGATCGGGCCACTGACCGGCATGGACTCACGGTCAGCCCCGTTGACAATCCGGGCTGTCAATTCTTACGATTTACTTGTAAGAATTAGATGTGAAGAGCTGCGATGGTCGTCGCGGGCACGCGACCCCCAGAAGCAACCGCCCGGCCGGAGGACCGCGCTCCGCTGCGAGAGGCGGGACGTCCGGCCGACGCCGCCGGTATGATCGCGGGTCCTCTCCCGGCCAGGACGGCGGAGGTGTCCCCGGACCGGCTGCGGGCACGCGCGGCCTGACCGGCTCGCGCCTGCGCTATGCGGTCTTGCGCAGCAGATCGGCGAGAACCGCCGCCTGGCTCAGATCGAGTTCCCTGGTGGCGGTCAGCAGCGTGACCGGCCCGCCGGCCGCCCGGGCGCGGAGCCGGCCGAATGCCTCTTGCTGCTCCGGCCCGGCCAGTTCGGCGGTGTAGCGGCGGCGGAACTCCCCGAGCTTGGCCGGGTCGTGGCGGTACCACGTCCGCAGTCCGGTCGACGGCGCGACGTCCTTCGCCCACTCGTCCAGCCGCGTGGCGTCCTTGCGCAGGCCGCGCGGCCACACCCGGTCCACGAGCACCCGCGCCCCGTCCTCCGGGGAAGGGTTGTCGTAGACGCGGCGGACCCGGATGTCAGTGCCCATCTCAGGTCTCCTCCTTCTGGCCGGCCAGAGGGCTGAGCGCGCCGGCGAGCCGCTGGCCGAGGTGATCCCAGCTCGCGTCGAACGCGGCCACCCCCTGGTCTTCCAGCGTCTGTACTACGTCGTCGTAGTCGATGCCGAGCGCGGCCAGGTCGTCCAGCACAGCCTGCGACCGCTCGTAACGGCCATGAATGCTGTCGTCCGGGATCTGCCCATGATCTTCGACCGCGTGGAGGGTGGCTTCCGGCATGGTGTTGACCACGCCGGGCGCGACCAGGCCGGTCACGTACCGGGTGTCGTCGTAGGCCGGGTCCTTGACGCTGGTGGAGGCCCACAGCGGGCGCTGCGGCCGGGCGCCGGCCCGCTCCAGCGACTTCCAGCGTCCGGCCGCGGCCGCCTGCTCGTAGCGCTGGTAGGCCAGCCGGGCGTTGGCAATCGCGGCCCTGCCGCGCAGCGCCGTGGCCTGCTGTGTACCGAGCTTGTCCAGCCGCCGGTCCACCTCGGTATCCACCCGGGACACGAAGAACGAGGCCACCGAGGCGATGCCGGACAGGTCCCGACCGGCGGCGCGGGCGGCCTCCAGCCCGGCCAGGAACGCCTCGATCACCTCGCCGTAGCGGGCGAGGGAGAAGATCAGCGTGACGTTGATGCTGATCCCCTCGGCCAGGCAGGCGGTGATCGCCGAGAGCCCCTGCTTGGCAGCCGGGATCTTGACGAACAGGTTGGGCCGGTCCACCAGCCACCACAGCGCGCGGGCCTCGGCCACCGTCCGTTCGGTGTCTTGGGCGATCCGCGGGTCGACCTCGATCGACACCCGCCCGTCCACGCCATCGGTCGCCTCGTACACCGGGCGCAGCACGTCGCAGGCCTGCCGCACGTCGGACGCGGTCAGCTCCCGCAGCGCCTGGTCCGGGCCGGCCCGGCGCACTCGCAGGTCGCGGATCTGGGCGGCGTAGGCGTCGCTGCCGGTGATGGCCCGGGCGAAGATCGTCGGGTTCGTCGTCACCCCGGAGACCCCGTGGCCGCGGGTGAGCGCCGCGAGGCTCCCGCTGGTCAGCCGCTCCCGGCTCAGGTCGTCCAGCCACACCGACACCCCGGCCGCCCGCAGCCTGTCAATCGCCTCTTTCATCACATTTCTCCTGAACGATCGTATGATCCGCGGTCCCGGTCACCGGTCAGGCCCGTGGACCGCCTCTTGATGGCCGGCAGGTCAGCCGCGCCCAGTGCACAGCCCGGAGAATTCTGCGCGCAGCTGCGGGTCCTCGTCCCAGTTGCCGCGCCAGTAGGTGGTGCGGGTGCTGGACTGGATCTCTCGCACGCCGGGGTGATCTCCCGCGGGCAGACCGCCGCCCACCCCTCCCGCCGCAAACTCCGGGCCGCCTCCCATGCCCCGGCCGCCGCCATCCGGCGGTCCAGGTACTGCCGCTCCGCGCTCATCTGCGTCACCTCCGACCCGTTCCGCGAGCCGCAGGCTCGCCCCCGCGACCATTATCGGACGGCTTGCTTGCAAGGAACTTGCAGACACCTGCCGGGCACCGGGCACGCCGGACCGGATGCCGACGCCCATCGCAGACCGCCGGGCGACGTACGGCCGCGGTCTAGTGACCGGATGCGGCCGGGCCGGCGACGCTCCGTCATCGCGGAGCCGGTTTCCGCGCTCGCAGCCGGTAGCGCGGCTCGGCGAAGCCCAGGTCCCCGCCGTAGGCGGCGGCCAGGCCCGCGGGCAGCCCCCAAGCCCGGCAGCCCCGGTTCCTCGTACAGCAGGCTGAGCGGCAACTCTCGCCCCGGCCCGGCCCGGACCGCGGCGGTAGCACACGATTTCTGTGATTTCAATGACACCCTCCATGAGGGAAACGGACGACGTGCCCGCATCGGGCCGGACGGTCCTAGGCAGCCTGGGGGTGCAAGGTTTTATCAAGTAGTGTGGTAAATAATACTGGCGCCGCCGTGAGGCGGTCACGCGAAGGGAGATGACATGACCATCACCGGGACCGAGGCTTGCGAGGCGATACGGACCCATCACCGGCTGCTCAGCGAGCAGCTTAGCAGCCGGGCGGCTGCCGTGTCGGAGGCGGTGACCGCGGGCCGCCCGCATGACGCCGCGGTGGCCGGCCTGATCGCCTACCTGGCCGAGGAGGTGCTGCCGCACGCGGTTGCCGAGGAGGAGACGATCTATCCCGCCGCCGCGGCGGCGCGCGGCGACCTGGTCGGCACCGTCAACGAGATGGCGGCCGAGCACGGCGCCTTGTCGGCGGCCGCCGAGGCGCTGGCCGGCCTGGCCGACGCCACCGCGGTCGCGGAACGGGCCGGGCAGATCGCGGACCTGTTCGCCGCGCACGCCGCCAAGGAGAACGAGGTGCTGCTGCCGGCGCTGCTCGCCAACGACGACATGGACCTGGCGGCGCTGCTGGCGCAGATGCACCGGCGCGCCGAGGAGGCCGCGAAGACGGGCCGGACGGGGAAGGCCGCTGCCCGCGACCCGCAGGGGGCGCTGCTCGGGCTGCTCCTGGAGGCGGGGCGGGCGCTGGCCCGGGCCGGCCAGGAGGACCTGGCCTGCCGGCTCGCCGCCGCGGCGTGGGCCGCGCTGCGGGAGGACCGGCCCGATCTCGCGGTCACGGTGACCGCGGCGCTGCACGGGCTGGCGCGCCGGGTCGGCGCCGCGCCGGCCCGGGATGGAAGGCCGGCCCGGGATGGAAGGCCGGCCCGCGTTCTGGAGCCTGCTCCGGTTCGCGCCGGCGCGGCGGGCGAGCCCGAGCTCGATGTGCGGGAGCTGGCCCCGGCGCAACGCCACGAGACGATTTTTGCCACCTACCAGAACCTCACCCCTGGCCAGGGCTTCGTCCTTGTCAACGACCACGACCCCAAGCCGCTGCGGTACCAGTTCGAGGCCGAGCACGCCGGGCAGTTCACCTGGGATTCCATCGAGGCCGGGCCGCAGGTGTGGCGGGTGCGGATCGGCCGCGCGCCCGCGGCGGCAAAGGCCCGGGACGGCCGGGCGGCCCCAGGCGGCCAGGCCGGGCCGGACGGCCGCGACGAGGAACCGGACCTGGACGTGCGCCAGCTCGCCCACTTCCAGCGGCACGACACGATCTTCACCACATACAGGGCGCTCCAGCCCGGCGCCGGTTTCGTGCTGGTCAACGACCATGACCCGCTGCCGCTGCGGTACCAGTTCGAGGCGCAGTACGCGGGCGAGTTCAGCTGGGACTACCTGGAGGCCGGGCCGGAGGCCTGGCGGGTGCGTATCGGCCGCCCCGGGGCCTAGCCGGGAGGGCCGGCTGCGGGAGGGAGTGCTCGTGCACGGTGAATACAAGGCGCCCGGCGGCAAGCTGGTCGCCGCCGACATCGAGGTCGCGGCCGGCCGGCTGGCCCAGGTGCAGGTCAGCGGGGACTTCTTCCTCGAGCCATGACCAGAGCCAGCAGCTGGCGCGACCACGGCTGGCGGCTCGTCTACGAGGAACCCCAGGAGCCGGCGCTGCACATGGCGCTGGATGAGGTGCTGGCCCGGGAGGTCGCCGCCGGGCGCCGCCCGCCCACGCTGCGGATCTGGGAATGGGCGGCCCCGGCGGTCATCATCGGCAGCTTCCAGTCGCTGCGCAACGAGGTCGACCTCGACGAGGCCCGCGAGCTCGGGATCACCGTGGTGCGGCGGATCAGCGGCGGCGGGGCGATGCTCGCCGAGCCCGGCAACACGATCACCTACTCGCTGTACGCGCCGGGGTCGCTGGTGGCCGGCATGTCTTACGCCGAGTCCTACGCCTACCTGGACGACTGGGTGATCGCCGCGCTGACCGGGGACCTGGGCCTGGACGCCTGGTACCAGCCGCTCAACGACATAGCCTCCCCGCAGGGGAAGATCGGCGGCGCCGCGCAGAAGCGCCTGGCCGGCGGCACCGTGCTGCACCACGTGACGATGGCCTACGACATGGACCCGGCGACGATGACGTCGGTGCTGCGGATCGGCCGGGAGAAGCTGTCGGGCAAGGGCATCCCGAGCGCGGCCAAACGCGTCGCCCCGCTGCGCCGGCAGACCCGGCTGCCCCGGGCCGAGATCACCGACACGCTGATCGAGCACTTCCGCCGGCGCCACGGGCTCACCCGGGGCAGCCTGACCGCCGGCGAGCTGCGTGCCGCCCGGGAACTGGCCTGGTCCAAGTTCAGGGCGAACGAGTGGACCGCCCGGGTGCCGTAGCTTGCCTGGGGTCCCGGCGCAGCAGCATCCGCAGCGGCCGGGCCGACAGGCTGACCGCCGCCACGATACCGGCGCCCGCCAGCAACCAGCCGCCGACGCCGATCGGTACCGGCTGCGACGCGGCGAACCCGGCGGTGGCCGCGGCGATCCCCGCAGTCAGCAGCCCGTACGCCGTCACGGCGAGACCGTGCACGTGCAGGTCAGGGCCGCCCGGCCGCCGGGCCGGCGGCCCGGCACCCGTGCGGCTGCTCAGGGCAGGCCAGGCGATCAGCGGCACTACCTTCAGCGCGTGACCCGCCAGCGCCTCCAGCAGCCACCCGGCCAGGGCCGCCACCGCCGCGGCGGTCAGGGCCGCGCGCCGTGATGCGGCAAGCTCGGCGGCCAGGGCCAGGCCCGCCCCGGCCAGCAGCCACCCGGCAGACGTGACCACGAAGGCCAGGAACAGGTCGGCACGCCGGCGGCGGCGCCGCAGGTGCGCGGCCAGCATCGCCAGGTGCGCGGCCAGCCCGCCGCAGAGCACCACGGCTCCGGCCCAGCCCAGCGACGGCACACCCAGGAGCAGCC
>JBOHCG010000489.1:0-6128 GCA_050698735.1 Streptosporangiaceae bacterium
TCGGGAGCAAGGCGAGAAGGTCATCGCCCGCAATCGCCGTGCGCGTCACGACTACACCATCGAGGACACCCTTGAGGCCGGACTGGTACTGACCGGCACGGAGGTCAAGTCGCTGCGCGCGGGCCGAGCGTCCCTGGCGGAAAGCTTCGCGCAGATCACCGACGGCGAGGTGTGGCTGCACAACGTGCACATCCCCGAGTACGTGCAGGGCACCTGGACCAACCACACCCCCCGCCGGATCAGGAAGCTACTGCTGCACCGCAGGGAGATCGACCGCCTTGCCAGCAAGATCGCAGAACAGGGCCTGACGCTGGTTCCGCTGTCGATGTACTTCAAGGACGGGAACGTCAAGGTGGAGTTGGCCCTGGCTCGTGGCAAGCGGACCTACGATAAACGTCAGGACCTGGCCAAGCGCGACGCGGCCAGGGAAATCGATCGTGCGCTGAAACGGCGAAGGTGACGGGCGACGGATCGTGTCCCCTCCTGCGAACGAGCGCGGTGGCCACGCCAGGCCGCGGGGTCCCCGTTTGCCCGGCACCGGTGGCGCCGAACGGCCGGTCACCACACAGTCGGCAGGTCCGCCCCCCGCTGATCCGACTGTGCCCGAGGGCCTGCCTTTTCCCGTCCATCCGCCTGTTCCCCAGGGCCCCCCAGTGAGTTCTGGCCCGATGCCAAACGCCGGCCCGATGCCAAACGCCGGCCCGACGGCATACTCTGGCCCGACGGCAAACGCCGGCCCGCAAGCCCCCGGCGACCCGCCCGCCGATCCGCCGGCGCCGTCCTCGGGCCCGCCTTGGTCCGTCGGCCTTCCCGTTCACCCAGGCCCGCCCGCGCTCTCGGGCCCGTTCGCGCGCGTCGATCGGCCAGCGCCCGCCGGCAAGCTTGCGCCGCCAGGTCAGCCAGTTGCCACCGGGCCGCTCATGCCGGCGGGCCAGCCTGTGCCGGCCCGTCCGCCGGAGCCACGCCGCCCGGTCCCCGGTCGATCTGACGCAGAGTCCGCGGGAACCGCCGCCCCCCCTGGTACCAGGGTCGCGGCGCGGCCCAGGCCGGCCCGCCATGTCGCCCCGCCGGCGGCTAAGTCCGATCGCCGGTCCTCACCCGCGACCCGCCGGGCAAGGCGATCGCGTATCGCGGCGATCGCCATCGTCGCGGTGGGCGTGCTGGTGATCGGCCTGGCCACCGGCTTCGGTACGGACCCGTCCGCCCAGCCCACCGCGCAGGCGTTCATGCTCGACTGGGAACAGCAGAACTACGCAGGCGCGGGAGCGCTGACGACGGCGGCGCCAAGAACGGTGGCAGCCGACCTGTCCGCCGCGTTCGCCCAGGTCGACGCCACCCAGCTGTTCCTGACCATGGACTCGATCGTGCAGCACGGCGGCACCGCCGTGGCGTCCTTCACCGCCTCGATCGACCTGGCCGAACAGGGACGGGTCTGGGCCTACCACGGCCAGTTCGGGCTGCGCCAGGTCGGCGGCGCCTGGAAGGTAGAGTGGGCGCCCAGCGTCATCGAACCCCACCTTCGCCCGGGCGACAGGCTGGCCGTCGTGACCGACTTCCCGAGCCGGGCATCCGTGCTGGACGCCGAGGGCGACCCGCTAGAGGTGGACACCCCGGTCTACGTGCTCGGCGTGATGCCGGACAGCCTGGCTCACCCGGCGGTGACGGCCCGGGCCTTCGCCAACGTCACCGGGCTTGAGGCGGCGCAGGTCCTCGGCCAGATCAACTCCGCGCCGCCGCGCGAGTTCCTCAGGCTCGCCTCGCTCGACCCGACCAGCTACGCGACCCTTCGCTCGCGCCTGGCCCGCGTGCCCGGCCTGGTAGTGAAGCGCTCGCAGGAGCGGCTGTTCCAGGCCAAGGCCACCGGGCTGGTCGGCAAGGTCGGCGACGAGATCGATCCGGTACTGCGCGCCGACGGCGCGTACTACCTTCCCGGCACCACGGTGGGCCTGACCGGGCTGGAGGCCGCCTATCAGCGACAGCTGATAGGCACCCCGATGACCGAGGTCGTGATCGTGAACTCGGCCGGTGCGCAGGAACGTGTCCTCGCGCGGTGGATGGGCGCTCCCGGCACGCCCGTGCACACCACGATCAGCGCGTCGGTGCAGGATGCCGCGCTGACCGCGCTGGCCGGCGCGCCGGACTCGGCCGAGATCGTGGCCGTCCAGTCGACGACGGGTCAGGTTCTCGCGGTGGCCGAGCATCAGGCCTCCGGCGCACTGCCTGCTGCGGGCCCGCTCAACGCGAAGCTGACCCCGGGCATCGCGTTCACCATCGTGTCCACCGCCGCGCTGCTGGCAACCGGGCTGAAGACATCCAGCCAGATCTCCTGCGAGAACTCCTTCAGCGTCGGCGGGCAGACGTTCACCAGCGACGGGACCGGCGAACTGAAACCGTTCAGCGCCGAGTTCGCCGACGGTTGCGGCACCGTGTTCGCGGGGCTTTCCGAGCGGCTCAACGCCAGCAAGCTCGCCCAGGTGGCGAAGGAGTTCGGGATCGGGGCGGACTGGTCGCAGCTGCAGGTGCCCGCCTTCTCCGGGTCGGTGCCATCCCTCGGCGGGGAGGCGGACGTCGCCGCCGAGACGATCGGGCAGGGGAAGGTACAGATGAGCCCGCTGTCCATGGCCATGATCGCGGCGGCGGTGGACTCGGGCAACTGGCACACGCCGCAGTTCATCGAGAACCCCGTTGACCCGGCTGCCGACGCGGGCGCCGCGCTCGATCCGGGAACGCTGCCGACCCTGCGCAGCCTCATGCTCGACGCCGTCCGCACCGGCGCCGCCCACGCGGCCTACCTATCCGGGACGCCGGTGTACGGACAGGTCGGCGTGGTCAGGTCGGGATCGGGCTGGACAAGCTGGTTCGTAGGCTTCCGCGGCAGCATCGCGTTCACCATCATCGAAACCGGCAAGACCGCCCAGCTATCCGCCGCATCCCTTGCCGGAGCCTTCCTCTCCGCGATGGGCCGCTGATCTACGTTCCGTAACCTTCAATTACTCTGTGTTATCAACATGTGACCCAAAGTTGGTCAGGTGAAGCAACCGCCCAGGTAGTCACATGCGTCATTACAGATGACTGGGTTTCGCTTGGGGGGTTGCGCCCCAGTCAACGTGAAGGTCCGGGCCTCATCTCGGGGGAGACCCGGCCACAGACCGGCTCCGACCCTGCCGGTCGGCCCCTGCGGGCGCATCTCGGCCACCGCCAGCGCCCGCAGGGGCCATTTCATGTTCCCACCCAGCCTTGCGCGATCGTGCAGGTAGTGGGTGTGGCATTGCGTACCGAAACGGGTATGCGGTGCCACACCCATTACCGCCACCGCCCGGGGCGGGTATGACACTCACGCTTCACCAGTCGCAAGCGCCTCGCCTGAGGTGGCCGGGGCGGCGTGCCCCGACCGGGAATCTGAGTTGGCGGTTGAGTGTTGTGCGTGTACGGTTCGGGTATGGCAGGCAGGTTGACCATGCCCGCCGGACAACTCAATAGGGGGTGAACGGTTTCGACTTCGGTGGTCGAACCAGGGGAAGCGAGCCGAGGGTTGCGGTTGTGACCTCGTAAATCCTGTGACCGCAAAACAATAAGTGCCAACTCTACGCGCACTAACCTCGCTCTCGCCGCTTAAGACGAGTTAGAGGTTTGTCAGCCCGGGGATGCCTTCGACCCGGTGCCTGGCATCAGCTAGGAGGATCACCGCCTGACCCGGCCGCGGGACCAGGCGGGACATCGAACAGCGGCTGAGCCTGTCGGCGTCTAGCTTGCGTGATCGCCGGGGCTGAGAAAAGCACAGCAAGCTGCGCTCGGAGAAGCCCTGGTGAGGTACTGAAGGACCCGGGTTCGATTCCCGGCACCTCCAAGAGTGCTCAAGACAGGCCTTGAGCATTGTTGGAGGTGACAGAAGCCCCCGTAAATTTGAGCCAGGATCTCCGCATGCCCTGGTAACGCTTGTGCGCTAGGAAAGCGTACGCGGCGGGTTACTCTTCGGGCAGTTCGGCGGCGGCCTCGGTGAGCAGGTCCAGGCTGTCGTCGGGGGACAGCGACGCGTCGCGCAGCCGGTCGTACTGGAGCCGGTAGGGGTCCACATCCTCCGGGTCGGTGAGGATCACGTCCGACGTCACGGTGTCGACGGCCACCACGGCCGGATCGCCTTGATCCGGGTAGGTGTAGATCGAGAACGTGCACCGTGGCACGGCGAAGCTCTCGATCCGCGCCTGCACGGGCAGCACCCGCAGGGTGACCTTGGGATCGTGGTTCACCGCGGTGGTCAGGTAGTAGAGCTGCTTCTTCACGATCTCCGACGGCGCGGCAAGGCGCTGTATTGCCACCTCGTCGACGATCACCTCGTAGGTCGGCCCGCCCGGTCGGCGCAGCATCCGCTGACGGCCGACCCGCCCGGCCAGGACCCCGTTGGCGTTCGGTGTCGAGGGCTTGAGGGTGACCTCGGCGTCGACCCGGGCGCGCACGAACTCCGGGATCTGCAGCAGCCCGGGCACGAAAGTCTGCTGGTATTCACGGATGGTGGCGGCGCCGGCCTCGAGGTTGGCGTAGAGCGCCTGCCGGTCGCCCATCGCCTTGTTCGACTCCCACCAGCCACGCTCTCCCGCCTCCCGGGCGATCGTGACGATCTGCGTCCAGCGATCGCCGTCCACCCCGAGCGCGTCCAGGATGCTGATGATGTCCGCCTGGTCGACGACGTGCCCGTTCTCTAGACGCGAGATGTCCGCCCGGGACCGGCCGATCCGCTTGCCGAGCTGATCCGCGGTAAACCCGGCCGCCGCTCGTAGCGCTCGCACCTCTGTCGCAAGGCGCAAGCGGCGAACGTATGGGCTAATCATCGACGTCCTCCCGGCCGCCTGGAGGCCTGAACACGATCGAGCGCCGTACTGGATTAGCGAACGTCCCAATTATTGATTCGCACAGCCGACAGCACAAGCCCAGGGCCGCGGGCGGACCGCTAGATCGGGCGCCGGGCGACCCGGGAAGGCGCCCGGCGGACATCATAACGGGCCGAGGCGGGCGGTTTCCTAAACTGAGCGGATTCCTCGCCCGGACGATGAACTCCGCCCAGACGGCCCGGCCGAACTCCAGGACCGGACCGCGACCGTCCTGCCGCGAATCGCGCACCCCCACGCCGCGGGCCTGATTACCGCAGCGGACCCGGGTGGCCACCTCGACGCAGCTGTTGCCGTCTCCGCTGCGGCTGGACTTCCGCCAGCCGGCGAACCTGCCGTCGTTCATCTGAGTTGCTCCCGTCCCCTGCCCGTCCCGGCCGCGGCTTGGTGGCGGCGGGTTCTTTCATAGTGATAGCCCCGGTCACCAGGCGTGCTCTCAGCACGAAACAGTCGCGCGGCGTACACAGAAGTTAGTCGTTCATAACTTTAGGACAGCCCTTACCCCTGAACTGTCTGAAACCTTGCACGTTCAAGAGTATCGAAATTAGTCCTCACCGTGTACCCAGATTCCGGGCAGTCATCCCCTCCGCGACCGGGCAGTCATCCCCTCCGCGACCGGGCGGCCGCTCCCAGCAGGCACCCGGGGCGTATGACACCCGCCACTACGATGGACCATCGTGGTTGTCCTGGCCAGGACGATGGACCATCGTGGTGGTTGACGAACCCGGCGTCGTGCGCCCGGCCCCGCCCAGGCGGGGCGGGCCGCCCGCGCCCGGCAAGCCTTCTGTAATCTCGTGCCCGGCCGGCTCTCTTGCCGAGTCGCGGAGCACTGAAAGATACTGAGAACGTTTGTCGATCTCCTACCGTACGGATGGCCGCCTGAAAGGGAAGACGTAGTGACCAACACTGGGCCCGCGGGAAGCGCCGAGCCGCCCGAGATCGACATCTCCGTCCCGCACGTCGCGCGCATCTACGATTACCTGCTCGGCGGCAAGGCCAACTTCAAGGTCGACAGGGACGCCGCCGACCGCGCCTACGCTGCCTTTCCCGGCGGGATCGACGGTGTGCGGGCCGACGTCAGCGCCCAGCGGGCGGTGCTCGGCCGGATGGTGCGGTACCTGGTGCGAGACGCCGGGATCAGGCAGTTCCTCGACATCGGCACCGGCATCCCGACCGAGAACAACGTGCACCAGGTGGCGCAGGCGGAGGCGCCTGACGCAAGGGTCGTCTACGTGGACAAGGACC
>JBOHCG010000490.1:0-6128 GCA_050698735.1 Streptosporangiaceae bacterium
CGCCAGTGCACTGGCGTTCGTGTGCACCACGCCTTTCGGCCGGCCTGTGGAGCCCGACGTGTACAGGATGTACGCGAGCGCCGAGGCCGGTACCTCAACCGGCGAGCGCAATTGGTCGAGCTGCTGGACCTGACTCAAGCTCTCGCTCACCGGCCGGCGTTCCGGGGACCTGCCCGGATCGAACCAGCCCCGGCCGAGCCAGTGCAGGGCAGGAGAGTTGTCGCTCGCACCGTCGTGAGCCTGGTTCGCGTCGCCGAGGACCATCGCTCGCATCGTCCGCAGCCCGGAGACCACGGCGACCGCCTCGGCGTCGGCGGCGATGGCGTGCGCTCGCGCTGGTGGAGTGAGGTAGTCGATCGGCACGTAGGCGCCGCCTGCCAGCAGCGTGCCAAAGATGGCGACAGGAAGCGCGACGTCCTTGGCCAGAACGATCACCACCCGGTCGCCCGGCTCGATCCCGTGCTCCACCAGGGCACGGGCCAGGCACATGGAACGGTGGTTCAACTCTGCGTACGTCAGCTCGCCGGTCGACGACCAGACGGCAGGCCTGTCAGGATGCGTGTCAGCGGCCTGGAGGAGCAGATGTGCCAGTGTCGATGTCATTCCAATATCCCGAGCTCGGCAACGATGATTTTCCTCTGGATGTCAGACGTGCCCGAATTGATCATCCGATGGCGTTAGATAGATCACCCCTGCGCGCCCAGACCGGCGAGAACCTCCGCCAGCGGTCACGATGCTTCCGCAGGTTCCGCGATGGATCGGTTGAACTCTTCGAGGGCGCTCAGGCTCCGCGAGAGGCTGGCCTCGTCCTCACTCACCGGTTCGATCTCCCCGGCGGCGAAACTGCGGTAGGCACCCAGGTCCAGCAACCCGTGCCCGCTGATGTTCACGAGGACGACCAGCGGAGCCGCCTGGCGCGGGTGCCGCGACACGACATCGATCATCCCGGCCACGGCGTGGGCGGATTCAGGGGCAGGGAGAATGCCCTCGGCCTCGCAGAAAAGCATGCCCGCCCGGAATGAAGTGGCCTGGTCGATGGCCATTGCCTCCATGGAGCCGTCCGCGCGCATGGCGCTCGCCAGCGGCCCAGCGCTGTGGTGCCGCAGTCCGCCAGCGTACACCGGCGGTGGCACGTAGGTGCTGCCGAGCGAGTAGACCTTGGTGATCGGGGTGGTGCCCAGAGCGTCGCTCAGGTCGTAGAGGTAGCGACCTCGTGTCAGTTTCGGACATGCAGTGGACTCGACGGCGACGAGCCGAATCGACCTCCCAGAGTCCTCCGCCGCACTTAGCAAGGGCAACGCGATCCCGCAGAAGTTCGATCCGGCGCCCATGCACGCAATGACGCAATCGGGGAAGTCGCCCAGTTGGGCTAGCTGCGCGATAGCCTCCTGGCCGATGACGGTCTGGTGGAGCAACACCGAGTTCTCGCCACTCCCGACGGCAAACCGTGATTCGCTGTCCTCTTCTGCGAGCGCAAGAGCTTCCCCGTTGGCCACTGCCTGGGTACCGGTCGCCGCCGGATCCTCCTTGAGCACCCTCCGTCCGACTTCAGTCCGATCGCTGGGGCTCTCATGGACCTCTGCACCGAAGAGCCGCATCATCTCGCCGCGGATAGGCTTCTGACGCAAGGTAGACCTGACCCAGAAGACCGTGCAGTCAAGGTTCATGACCTGACACGCGTAGGCGAGAGCGGTCCCCCACTGGCCCGCCCCCGTGCCCGTAACGATGCGCTTTACACCTGCGCGGGAGTAGTAGTAGGCCTGCGCCAGGGCGGTGTTGAGCTTGTGGCTCCCGGCGAGGTTGGCACCCTCGTACTTGTAGTAGATGCGAGCGTTGACGCCGAGGCGCTCCTCGAGGCGTGCCGCCCTGCGCAAGGGCGTCGGACGGTACTGCGCATACAGGTCGAGGACCTCTTCGGGTATCGGTATAAACCGATCGGTCGTATTGAGGGACTGCCGTGCAAGTGAGAACGGTTGCTGGAGTTGTACGCTGTGGCTCGCCGGTTTCGCCACTCCCGTCAATCGTGATCTCGACATAGCTGAGCTCACGTACTGGGGCCGGTCGTGCAGGATGTTAAACCAGTGGGTGGGGACCAGTGGGTCTCGCGCCGCGGCAACCATGTTGCAACCTCCAAGCGATATTTGGTCTAGACCTTTACTTTGCCGCCGGACGCGAGATGCGCTCGACCAGGTCGACCAGGTCTGCGACGTTCACGAGCTCGATCGTGATCAGGTCCTCATCCACCAACTGGACGCCGAGCTTGCCCTCGAGCTCGATGAGCAGCCGAACGAAACCCAACGAGTCCAGCCCCAGGTCGGCGTAGAGTTCTTGCCGCTCGTCCAGCGCCTCGACCCGCAGACCTGGGATGACAGTGGTCAGGGCATCGAACACCAGGCTCGTCGCCTGGCTTCGATTCAGCTCCGGCCGGACTGCCACTTCGCTACTGTCTCCACTGGCCATAACGGCACCTCCGCTTTGCGAGGAAAGACTGTCCTGCTAGTGCGCCAGCGAGAAGGTAAATGCGGGCGCGACGCACCGTCGTGCGTATACATGACCCGCGACCCCTGGTTCTGATACACCACGAGAACATCAGGCTGCACTGGCGTAGTTCGCGGGTTGCGTTGCGTGACGGAGTAATGGCGTAGTTCAGGAGTGCCAGGGATAATGGCCAGATTGTGCAGGCTAGCCATGATGCACGGGTCGGCCGCGGAGCGGATCTGGGACAGTCCTCGTCAAAGTCCACGTCGCGGATGTTCTCCATGCCATCCAGCATCAAGCCGAGATGGTCGACGGTGAACAGCCGGTGTCCCGGGTCATGTATGTCGGTTAACGTCTGCCACTGTCATAAGCGGACCCCGGCGCTGTCCGGGTGTTTCAGCCTTTGGCCCGGCGTGGCCCGCGCGCCGAGTACCACCGCTCCGTTAGGCTCGACTAGTAGCTGAGTTCCCACGTTCGATTGCGGGCAAGCCCGAGGTAAGGTTCAGCCCGATACGGGCGCTCGACACACACTGAGGCAAGGAGCCAGCGGTGGCCTCCATTGAAGCAATCCATGCCAGGCAGATCCTGGACTCCCGGGGAAACCCGACCCTCGAGGTCGAGGTGGCGCTCGACGACGGGACCGTCGGCCGCGCCGGGGTACCGAGCGGGGCCTCGACGGGCGCGTTCGAGGCCGTCGAGCTCAGGGACGGCGGCGCCGAATACGGCGGCAAGGCGGTGAGCCACGCGGTCCAGGCCGTCATCGACGAGATCCAGCCCGAACTGCTCGGCCACGAGGCCGACGACCAGCGGCTCATCGACCAGGCGCTCATCGACCTGGACCGGACGCCGGACAAGTCGCGGCTAGGCGCGAACGCCATCGTCGGCGTGAGCATGGCCGTGGCCCGTGCGGCCGCGGACTCCAGCGGCCTGCCCTTGTTCCGCTACCTAGGCGGGCCGAACGCGCACGTGCTGCCCGTCCCGATGATGAACATCATGAACGGTGGCGCGCACGCGGATAACAACGTGGACATCCAGGAGTTCATGATCACCCCGATCGGCGCGGCGACCTTCACCGAGGCACTGCGCTGGGGGGCGGAGGTTTATCACGCGCTGAAGTCGGTCATCAAGCAGCGCGGCCTGTCCACCGGCATAGGCGACGAGGGAGGGTTCGCGCCCGACCTCGAGAACAACCGGGCAGCACTGGACCTGATCATCGAGGCGATCGGCAAGGCGGGCTTCACCCCAGGCCAGGACGTCGCGCTGGCCATTGACGCCGCGGCGTCGGAGTTCTACGCCGACGGCAGCTACAGGTTCGACGGCAAGCCGCACACGGCGGCGGAGCTGACCGCCGTCTACGCCGAATGGCTGAACGCCTACCCGATCGTGTCGATCGAGGATCCGCTGGCCGAGGAGGACTGGCCGGGCTGGCGCGAACTGACGGCGAGCGTCGGCGACCAGGTCCAGGTAGTGGGCGATGACATCTTCGTGACCAACCCCGAACGGATCCGCCGCGGCATCGCCGAGCGGTCGGCGAACTCGCTGCTGGTCAAGCTCAACCAGATCGGGTCGGTCACCGAGACGCTGGACGCGGTGACCCTGGCGCACCGGGCCGGGTTCAGCTGCGTGATCAGTCACCGCTCCGGTGAGACCGATGACACCACGATCTCAGACCTCGCGGTGGCGACGAACTGCGGTCAGATCAAGACCGGGGCGCCCGCGCGCGGTGAGCGGGTGGCGAAGTACAACCAGTTGCTCCGGATCGAGGAACTTCTGGGCGACGCGGCGACGTACGCGGGGGCGAGAGCGTATCCGAGGTTCGCTGGCAGGGCCGGAACGGATTGATGTCCGAGCCGGCCGCCGTCCCCCGGGCGACCCGGCTGACCGGCCGGGTCGCGATCCTGGCCGTGGTGATCTGTGCGATCGCGCTGAGCCTGGCGTATCCGGTCCGCGAGTACGTGGCCCAGCGACGGCAGATCGACCAGCTGGTGGCGGAGCAGCAGGCGACGCTCGCCCAGGTGAAGAGCCTGCAGGCGGAGCAGGTCAGGCTGTCGGGCCGTTCGTATATCGAACAGCTGGCCCGCCAGGATCTGGACATGTGCTTTCCCGGCACGCAGTGCTACGTGATCGAGGGCGGTCCGTCACCGACCGGGACCGCCGTTACTCAGCGGTCGGGGCCTGCGGCCTGGTACGACAAGCTGTGGCAGTCGGTCCAGCAGGCCAACAGCGGCTCCGCGAAGTGATAGCGCCGCGGGACGCGGCGGTGATCGCCGCTCAACTCGGTCGGCCGCCACGCGGCCTTGTCGCCGTCGCCCACCGCTGCCCGTGCGGGCTGCCCGACGTAGCGGAGACCGCGCCACGGCTGGCTGACGGCAGCCCGTTCCCGACCCTGTACTACCTGACCTGTCCCCGTGCGAACGCTGCGGTGAGCAAGCTGGAGGCCTCCGGCCTGATGCAGGAGATGACCGCCAGGCTGGCCGACGACGCGCTTCGACGTCGGTACGAGGCCGCGCACCGCGACTACCTGAGCCGGCGGGAGGCGGCCGCAAGGTCGGCGGGAATCGAGCCGCTGCCGCCGCGCACGCAATCGGCGGGCGGCATGCCCGAGCGGGTCAAGTGCCTGCATGCGCTGGTCGCTCACGAGCTCGCTGCGGGCGTGGTGAACCCGTTCGGCCGTGAGGCACTAGACACTATGGGCGAGTGGTGGGCATCAGGACCCTGCGTGCCGGGGACGGCGGGATGACCCGTCGGGTGGCCGCCGTGGACTGCGGCACGAACTCGCTGCGCCTGCTCGTCGCGGACGTCGACCTCGACCGTGCCGCGCTGACCGATCTGGACCGGCGGATGGAGATCGTCAGGCTCGGCCAGGGCGTGGATAAGACCGGACGGCTGGCACCCGAGGCCCTCGCCCGGACGGCGGGAGTGCTGCGCGAGTACGCGGCGATCATCGCCGATTCCGGCGCGTCCGCGGTGCGCATGGTGGCAACCAGCGCAACCAGGGACGCGGACAACGCCGCCGAGTTCACCCGCCGGGTCAAGGAAGAGCTCGGCATCGTCCCCGAGGTCCTCACCGGGACCCAGGAGGCGGTGTTGTCCTTCAGCGGGGCGACCGCGGAGCTTGCATCCGAAGACGTCGAAGGCCCCTTTCTCGTCGCCGACATCGGCGGCGGTTCGACCGAGTTCGTCCTCGGCCGGGAAGCCGCGGACAGCGCCATCTCGGTCAACATCGGCTGCGTGCGGATGACCGAGCGGCACCTGCACGACGACCCGCCGACAGGCCAGCAGATCGCCGCGGCCACCGCCGACATCGATGACGCCCTGGCGACGGTGGCCGACGCGGTACCTGTCGGGCGGGCGAGGACGCTGATCGGGCTGGCGGGCTCTGTCACCACGGTGGCGGGCATCGCGATGGGCCTGCCAGCCTACGACGCCGCCGTCATCCACCATGCCCGCGTATCCGCGGCCGACGTGCACAGCGTGACCGCTGCCTTGCTGGCCCAGACGCGGGCCGCCCGGGCGACGATCAGCGTGATGCACCCGGGACGGGTCGACGTCATCGGCGCCGGAGCGCTCGTGCTCGACCGGATCATGTCGCGCTTCGGGTTCGGCGAGGTCCTGGTGAGCGAGCACGACATCCTCGACGGCATCGCCTG
>JBOHCG010000491.1:0-6120 GCA_050698735.1 Streptosporangiaceae bacterium
CGCGGACACCCCTGAGACGAGCTCGCGACCGATCCCGCGCTCCTCGATCGCCCTCGTCACGGGCGCCAGGGCGCTCGCGTTCACCCGTCGAACTGGCCATGGGGTGCATCCCTTGGTCCAGCCCCCCAATGCCGCTTAGCCTATTGTGTGTCCCGTGACGCGTAAGCCGGCCCGTTGCCGATGAACGCGGCCCATCTGCCGGTTTTGTCACTGGAGTTGGTTTGGTGGCCCGTCTGGGCTGGAGCCTGGCCGGAGGGCGGAACAAATGCGTTGCATGCCCCAGCCTGGTGCGTTAGGCTCGCGGGGTCGCCGCGCGGCGTGGCGCAGCTAGCCGGAAAGGAGGCGCGATGTCCATACACCTTCAGGCGCCTCCGGAGACTGGCCGATAGCAGTCCCGGTCGCGCCTCTGCTCAGCAGGGGAATGACATGACTTCAGAATCAGCTTCACAGTCGATCTCGGCCGACCGGGCAGATGACATCCCATCCAGCTGGGACGAGCGCACGGTCCTGACTACGTTCCTGGACTACGCCCGCGACACCGTGCATGCCAAGTGCGAGGGCCTGCCGGATGCGGACGCCCGCCGGGCGCCGTTGCCGGGCTCGCCGCTGATGACGATTTCCGGGCTGGTAAGCCACCTGCGCTGGGTCGAGAGCTCGTGGATCGAGGCCACGCTGCTTGGCGGCGCGATCGACGCACCGTGGACCGACGAGGATCCCGATCGCGAGTTCCGGATCGCGGTCGAGGTGCCGCTCACTCAGTTGCTGGCTGAGTACCGGGCAGCCTGCGCCCGGCACCGCGACCTGGTGGCGTCCCTGGACCTGGACACTCCGTCCAGGGGCGCCCTGAACTGGCGGACTGAGCCGGTCACGCTGCGCTGGATCCTGTTCCACCTGACCGAGGAGACTGCCCGGCACAACGGCCACATTGACATCCTCCGAGAACTCGCCGACGGCGTGCGGGGGAGGTAACTGTCCGGCTGCGCCGGCCCAGCCGCCGACCCGGGCCGGCACAGCCGCAGATCGACCCGTCCGGAGACCGGTCAACCAGCACCATCGGCAGCCGCCCCGCCATCCAGGCTCGGCGACTACGCGGGCGGGCACTTCGGGGGGCTCGTCACGTTCGGTGATGAAGTCGGCCCGCCTGCCGGGCGGCTGTCAATGGAATCCTGGGGTATGCCTTGATCAGGGAACCGGCCTAACCGCAGGTAGCCGGGGATTCGCCAAGCCCTCCTAGGGCAGCCCGTCATCCGGGGGTGCTACGTCCTGCGCCGCCGGCGGTGCCTGAACTCCTGCCAGGCGATTCCGGCCACTCCGATGACCGCGAACCCGACTCCGCCGCTGACGTCACCGCCCGCGATCGCGAGGACACCGGTGATGAAGAACAAGACCCATACGGCCCCGAGGATCCGAGCCCACCAGGAGCGGGCGGTCCGGCGCGCACCGGGCGGCGGTGTCGCCGGACCCGGATAGGGAGGAGGGCTGTGCCCGGTGGTCCCGGACCCGGTGGCCGCGTCAGGTCCGGGGGGAACCGTACGACGCCCGGGCCGGACGGGGCCGGGCGCGGCCACCGGCACGATGACCTCCGGGCCGAGGTGCGCGGCAACGTCGTCCAGCACTCCCTGCCCGTCGGGCCATTCGGCCGGATCGAGTTGCACGGCGAATCCGTCGGTGCCGACCAGGGCCTGTTTCCCGTCGTTCCAGCGCAGCAGGGCCGCGACCGAGTCATACCTGACCGTCACCTGACGGCCCGGTTCCACGGTGAGCGTGATGCCCTGGTCGCCGGTGATCAGGGTCGCGTCGGAATCCACCGACGGGTGCTCGGTCCCGTGGACGGCTCCCGCCGACCAGATCGGGAGGCGCTGCATCCGGCCCTGCACCGCGGGCAGCACGCTGGGCGTGACGATGATCATGTCGTCGTGGAGTGCGCGGGCTGCCTCGGCGGTGATCTTCGCGTCCAGCCCGGCCACGATCCGCAGGGTCTGCGCCGGGTCCCGCTCCGGACGCCCGGTCAAGATGTCGTGCGCCCGCCGCTGCAAGACCATGACCGATCCCGACGGGGACTCGTAGGCGTCGCGCAGCCGCCGGCCGTAGTCGTCGATCTCGGCCCGGCTGGCGCCGTCCTCGGCCAGTGCCTCGAAGGCGGTCAGCATGCTGTGCGCCGCCATCGGGGTCTGCTCGGGAAGCGCGTCGGCCGCGATCCAGGTATGCACCAGATCACGGTCGAGATCCTCGGCGACGGATTGCACGTCGTAACTGAGCCCGTGCTCGTGGCGGAGGACCTGGGTCAACCGCCGCTGCAGGGCGTCCACGGTCGCGTGGGCGTCGACGGACCGCGGTCCCGTCAGCGACATGCCGATGCCGCCGCGGCCCGCGACGACGAATCCAGGCAGCCGGTGGCCGAGCGGCCGCAACGCGGCCGGGCGCGGGGCCGGGCCGTAGGGCAGGCTGAGGCGCAGCCCGTCGGGCGGGAGACCGGCGATCCACAGGGCGGCATTGCCGGCCGTGAACCACCGGTTCCGCCAGGCCTGCACGTCGGCCCAGCCGAGGTGGTAGAGCCCGAACTCCTGGTAGTTCGCCAGGCCGGGCCCGGTCGCGCCGTACCGCTCGCCCAGGCAGGTGCCGAGCCCGCCCGCGCCGCCGCGGCTGGCGGCCTCGGTGCGCAGTACCCGTCGCTCGCGGTCCAGGTCCGCGCCCTGATACGCGGTCAGGCCGTGGCAGACCGACGCCACGAAGTCCCGGATGTGGGATGGGTCGCCGCTTTCCATAATGAAGGTAGTGAAACGCCCGGAGACGCTGGCGTTGAACGAATACGGCGCCTCGTGCTTGCCGGCGAGGGTCAGGTGCTCCACCATGTGCGTGACGCCGGCGCCGGGCAGCGTCTCGTCGAAGCGGCCGACCCGGAAGACCAGTGCCGCCGCGTGACGGCCGGACGGCGCGTCGGCTCGCAGGACCGGCACGCCGTCGATCTGGTCCCGCTCCACGACCGGGATCACAATGACGGCCTGCCGCGGGCATTCCCGGTGGATTTCTCCAGCGCGAGTAGCCGGGCGCGCTCATACGCCTGCCCGGGGTTCCCCTGGTAGCGCCACGGATGCGGGGTGATCAGCGGGCCGATCAGGCGCATCTGTTCGAGCTGGGCGTCATAGTCCCGCATGAGCCGGAAGCACATGGCAAAGACGTTCCGGTCGCCCGGGGTCAGCAGGCCGACGGCGTAGCGCGGCGAACGGACGGAGCGGTCGGCCGCCGTGCGGATCTCGGCCTTGACCGGCTCGGCGAGGAAGTACGAGCGCTGGGCATCGCCGCGGGGACTGTCCAGCCACTGCTCCAGGTGGGCCAGCGCGATCACCTTGTGCGCGCTGTGCCCGTCGGGCGCCTGCGCGCATACCCAGCGGGCGAACTCGAACATCTCCTCGCGTGAGCCGAACCACTTGCGGCCGAGCGCCTGGACCATCCCGTAGTTGGCGGCGCCGTTCAGGTGATGCCGCCGCTCGGACTCGCCGAACCGCCGCCTGATCTCCGGCTGGCCGAGCGACAGCCCCATGGCTACCCAGATGCCCCGCGCAAACGGTGTCGGATCGCGCTCATCCAGCGCCGCGGCCCGGGCAAGGTCCCGGTCGGCGGCTACCAGCCGGGCCTGGAAGACGGGCCAGGCGTCCTCCTTCACGGTCTTCGCGCGCCCGCCTCCCCGGGCCTCCCAGGCCCAGTTGATCCCGTGCGAGCCGCGGAACAGGAAGGCAACCGCTGACTGCGGCCGCGCCGCCACCCACTCGTCGAGCCATGCGGGCCGGCCGCTGATACTCGAGAGGCTGTTGACGTAGAAGTGACGGTAATTCCAGTCCGTCATGGCCTCAACGAAGTCGTGGAATTCCTGCCAGCGCCCTTCGGCGAGTTCGCGACGGAACCTATGCGCGGCAGGATCCCCGGCGAGGCCGTCGACGGGCGGCGCCGGCGGCTCGGGCGCTGCTGGCTGCGCTGGCGCCGTCGTCGCGCCCGGACCTTGGGCCGTACCTGCTGGTCGCGTGTTCTTCCGGAAAAGTGGCATCTCTACTTCCACCGGGCCTGGGTTCACGGGTCTGCGAGCAGTCAACGCCCGCGAATACTACTGCTCGCAAGCGCGCGAAGTGGGCCAGATACGACAGGTCCGCGAGGCAGTCACGGTAGCGACCGGTGCACCACTGCCCGTTCAGAAAATTCAAAATCTTTTTTATCCGAACGAAGGCTGGTTCCCGGTTTGCGCTCTGTCATCTTGCGCTCTGTCATCTTGCGCTGGGCCATCTTGCGCTGGGCCATCTTGCGCCGGCCGCCGCCTGCCACGGCTAGACCCTCTCCGCGACACGCTCGCCGAACAGGCCGGTGGGCTTGAACACCAGCACCGCGATGAGCACGGCGAAGATGACCGCGTCGCTCCACTCCGAGGAGATGTACCCGTCGGAGAACGACCCGACCAGGCCGATGAGGAGCCCGGCCACCATCGCGCCAGGGATGTTGCCGATGCCGCCGAGCACCGCCGCGGTGAACGCGCGCAGCCCGATGAGAAAGCCCATGAAGAAGTTGATCTCCGTGTAGTACAGGCCCTGCATAACCCCCGAGGCGCCGGCCAGCGCCGATCCGAGCATGAACGTCAGCAGGATCAGGCGCGGCACGTTGATGCCCATCAGCCTGGCCGCGTCCCTGTCCATCGCCAGCGCCCGCATGGCCGTCCCCACCGTGGTCCTCTGCACGAACGCGTACAGGCCAAGCATTAGCAGCACGCTCAGGACGAACATGCCCACCTGCACGTAGGAGGCGCGTGCGCCGGCGAAGGAGAACCCGGCGTTGGACAGCACGTTCGGATACGCCGAGTAGCCGGCCCCGAAGATAAGCTGCGCGCCCTGCTCCAGGGCGAGCGAGACCCCCAGAGCGCTGATCAGGATGGCCAGCCGGGAGGAGTGCAGCAGCGGCTGGTAGGCCACCCGCTCGATGAGCATGCCGAGCCCGGCGGTGAAGGCCATCCCGGCCAGCAGGGCGACAAACACCAGGAGCGCGACCGGCCAGTGCTCGGCCACCGTGGCGTCGGCCAGGCCCTTGGCGTAGGTGCTGTTGTCGTTGCCGACCGCCACCCGGGTGGCATGCAGGAAGCCGGTGATGAAGCTGGCGGCGATGGGTCCCTGCTCGTCGTCGCGGCCGATGGTGCGGAACGCCTGGGCGAACCCCTGCTCGGTCAGCTGCGGGTTGGTCGAGGCGTCCATGACGTACGGGATCCCGGCCCGGTGGAAGGCCTCGAGCTCGGGGAACGCCGCGGTGGAGCAGTGCGTGCATGTATACGATTTACATGCTGTGCCACCAACGGTTGCATACACGGTTGCATACGAGTCACAGTTTGATCACGGCGTCCTCGAGCGCCTCGTGCACATGGGCGCGGGCGAGCCGCTCCGCCGCCTCTGGCTCGCGTCGCTGGATGGCCTGGCCGATGGCCAGGTGCCCGCCGATCGCCTCGGCCACCTCCGCCGCGGTGTACACGGCGGCGATCCGGTAGTTGAAGTAGTACTCCCTGCTCCGCCGGTCCTGGTCGTTGCACAGCAGCACCTTCTTGTGGCCCCACCGGGACATGTAGGAGAGCGGATCGAACGCCATGGTCAGGCCGCCGTGTAGCCGCCGTCGACGTACAGCACCGCGCCGGTGACGTAGCTGGACGCGTCGGAGGCCAGGAACACGGCCGGGCCGATGAGCTCGTCGGGGCGCCCGCGCCTGGCCATCGGGGTGAACGTGGTGACCTGCTGCTGCTTGTCCGGCCTGTCGTGCTCGGTGTCGGCGCCGACCATGATGTTCTCGAAATATCCGGGCGCGATCGCGTTGACCCGGACCCCCCGGGTGGCCCACTCGACCGCCATCACCCGGGTCATCTGGTCCACGCCGCCCTTGGAGATCGAGTACGACGTCAGCCCGGCGATGCCGACCTGGCCGGCGATCGAGGAGACGTTGATGATCGACCCGCCGCCACGCTCCAGCATGCGGCGGCCCGCGGCCTGCGCGCAGTGGAAGTACCCGACCAGATTGGTCTGCATCACGGTGAGCAGATTCTCGTCGCTGACATCCTCCGACGGCTCGATCCTGTCGATCCCCGCGTTGTTGACGAGCACG
>JBOHCG010000492.1:0-6119 GCA_050698735.1 Streptosporangiaceae bacterium
CCAGGGTGTAGCTGGGATCGCACTGGGCGCCGAGGGCGTCGTAGGACGTCTGGTAGGCGAACAACCGGGTGGGAGCGGACGCCGGCTCGTCAAGAGGCTGGAACACGGTGACCACCGAGACCGTTCTGCAGCCAAGCTCATCGGTGGTGACGTAGAGCAGCTGAGCCGTCTTCATGGGCGTGTTCGCCCTGCCGTCGGCGAACGGGATGGTCCGCGTCCGCAAGATGGTCCCAGGTGCGTCGCGCGCCAGCGATCCGCTCCACTTGTAGAAGGGATCAGTTGCGGACAGCAGCGGGCCCGATGCCCCCGCGGCCGGGGCTTGCGTCGTATTGACGCACCTTGACGGGCCGGTGGTGGTCGTCGGGCTAGCGGCGGCTGTGGTCGTCGTCGAAGCCGCGGCTGGGCCGGGTCTCGATGGGCCTCCGCTGCAGGCCGCAACAGCGACCCCGACGGTGAGGATTCCCGCCGTCATCAATGCGGCGCGGCGCAATCGCGGTCGCCGTCCCGGCTTGACATATCTCTCCTGCGGAATGTAGTGCATAACGCCTCCGGGTTCGCGTGCGCGCTTACCTTGGTCCCAGTTGTGCGCCATCCGGCCGGTAGCCGCGCGCCCCCCGCCAGACCGCCGGGAAGCTCTTCTGGCACACGTCCTCGACCTCGGGTGGAGACGGGGGGTACCGACGCGGTCGTGCGGGTGCGTGGTCAGTTCCGGCGGCGCCGGATCCACCAGAAGGAGGTAGTTGACAGCGCTCCGGCGAGCGCGAGGAAGATCCCGGTTTCGTACCACTGGAGCGGCCAGTAGTAACGCGCGGGCTGGTAGGTGACGCTTTCGTGCAGGTCGTAGCGGGCAACGCAGGCGGCGATCTGGCCGAGTGGGGGCGTTCCGGACTTAGTCGGAGGGCCCGACGTGGGCGGGAACAGGCAGTTGCTGATACCGGAGGACATGGCCACCTTGGCCGGAGGAGTCCTGTACCGGCGGGGCGGATAGCACCCACGCGCCCTGCGGTACTGGCAGGTCGAAATAGAACTCGGAGCCGCCACCCCTGGTGTAGATGCCGGTGGACTGGCTCGCGGTGGCCTGGTTGACGGGGAAGGTGACCGTAGTGGAGGGCAGCAGGTTGGGGCGGATCAGGGTGGGCACGAGGATCTGGATGCCGATGAACGCCGTGAGGGTCACCGCCATGGCGGGAACGGTGCGGCGCAGCAGCAGTCCCGCGGTGGTGCCCAGCGCGAAGGCGAAGGCGGCGTAGCGAGCGGGACGATGTCGCGGGAGGAGAAGGTCATGGCCGCGAACCGGTTGCCGGTGATGTGGTCGAGTGGCCCGGCCCACCAGGTCAGCAGGTAGCTGAGGGCGGCGGCGGTGGCGATCGAGGCGACGCCGACGTCGGCCAGCTTGACCGCGAGCCACCGGGTGCGCGTCACGCTCTGGTTCCAGGCGAGCTGGTCGGTGCCGGTCTCTAGTTCCCGGCCGATCAGCGGGGCGCCCCAGAAGATGCCGATCAGCCCCGGGGCGGCGATCACGAGGAGCTGGGCGAGATTAAACGCGGTGTTGTAACCCTGCGCGAACGGGCTGAGCACGTCGCTGCAGTCGTGCTGCGGGGTGCAGGTGGCCAGGTCGGCGGCGTAGGTGTGGTGCATCTGCAGCCCGGTGATCAGGAAGCAGATCGCGGCGGCGGCGAGGAGGCCCAGGGCAGTGAGGGCCTGGGCGCGAAATTGGCGCCAGGTGAGCCAGATCATCGCGCGGCTCCCGCTGTGTGCGTGGCGGTGCGGCGGCCGGGGCCGGCGGCGCGTTCCATGTAGGTCAGGACGAGGTCTTCCAGGTCGAGGTGTTCCGCGGACCAGTCCCCGGCGGGCATCCCGGTCTGGCCGCGCACGATGAACGTGGACTGCCGGTCGGTGTGCTCGGCCCAGATGACGTCGAGCTCCGGGGGCAGGTCGGTGTCCTGCCGGCGCGAGCACACGATCCGGTGGTGCTGCCCGAGCAGGTCCTCGGTTTCGCCGGCGAGCTGGACGCGGGAAGAAACCAGGACGATCAGGTAGTCACAGACGCGTTCCAGGTCGGAGACGAGGTGGGAGGAGAGGATGACGCTGGTGTCGTTCTCGGCGACTGACTCCATCAGGTGACGCAGGAAGTCGCGGCGGGCAAGCGGGTCCAGGCTGGCCACCGGCTCGTCGAGCAGGAGCAGCTCGGGCCGCTTGGCGATGGCGACGGTCAGGGCGAGCTGGGCGCGCTGCCCGCCGGAGAGCTTGCCCGCCCGCTGCTTCGGGTCGAGGCCGAGCTGGCCGATACGGGCCAGCGCGAGCGCCGCATCCCAGCGGGGGTTCAGCTTGGCGCCGAGCTTGAGGTGATCGGCGACGGACAGGTTCGCGTAGGTGGGGGTGTGCTGGGCGACGTAGCCGACCCGCGCCAGCTGCGCGGGGCCCCGCGGCGGGCTGCTCGCCCAGCACCTCGATGCGGCCCGCGGTCGGCGCGAGCATCCCGCAGGCGATCTTCAGCAGGGTGGTCTTGCCCGCCCCGTTCGGTCCGACCAGGCCGACCACGCGCCCCGGCGGGACCTCCAGGGTGCAATCGGCCAGCGCGTAGCGCTGGCCGTATCTCTTGCCCAGCGCGCGGGCTTGCAGGATGGCGTTCATATCTCCTCTAGGGCGCTCTCACGGCGGGTGTTCTGGAACATCGCGTCGATGCCGGGCTCGGTCAGGCCCGCGGCGCGGGCCTTCGCCAGCCATGCGCGCAGCTCCTGCTGGAGCGGGCCGTGCTCGGCGAGCGAGGCGTGGCCCAGCGACCGGGTGATGAAGGTGCCCACCCCCGGCTTGGCCGCGGCCAGTCCCAGGTGCTCGAGTTCGCGGTAGGCCTTGCTGACGGTGTTCGGGTTGATCGCCACCTTGGCGACCACCTCCTTGACCGTGGGCAGCTTGTCGCCCTCCTTGAGCAGCCCCAGCAGCAGCGCCTGGCGCACCTGCCCGACGATCTGCAGGTACGGCGCGATCCCGGAGTGTGCGTCGAGATGGAAGCTGATCACCCGTACTACCGTTCCACTAGGTTACTAGGGGAAGGATAATGCACGATGACAGGCCGCCTGTCAAGCTCCGCATGCGCGGAAGCCGGAGCGGCCGGCCGCCGGACCGTACCGCGCTGGGACGCGGACTGATCGAGGAGTTCGCCCGCGCCGGGGTGCGGGCCGAGTTCGTCAACGGACCGCGCCAAACTGACCGGGATCAAGGCCGGCCCGCTGCTACCAGGCCACGGCGAACCATAGACCGGGGCGTCGAGGAAGCGGACCGCCCTTTCATCAGGAGTTGCCGATGAAAGGGACGCTACGCACCGCGCGACCGGCGGCCATCTGCCTCCGGACTGCACTTTCCCGCCGACCTAGGCCCGCAGGCATAGGTACATGAGCCGACGCCGCAGGGAGGCCGTCAGGTGAAGGCGGGTTCCTGGTATAGCTTCCTTATTCCGGCGATCACGTCCACTTCGGTCGCCGTCGGCCTCCAGGGTTCGGCCTCCGGTGCGGTCGCGAAGGCCGCGGATTGCGCGGCCGGCGGTTCCTCCCTGTCGCGGTCGTCGTGGTGGCGGGCCTGGTATTCGGCGCTGGCGAAGCACGTGTAGATGGCGGGCGTCTCCGCGGAGACGCCGGCGTCGTCGTCATCGGCGCGGCTGACCTGCCGATGGGCGCGAGCGAACCGCTCCAGCTGGCTTCCACGACAGCCACGCCGCGCCGCTTGCCATCTCCCAGCTCGCCCACCCGCGGCGAGCGTCGAAGTCGCCGAGCAAGACCAGGAACCGGCACGTGGCTGCGGCCAGGTGCCCGGCCGGCTCGCAAATCTGCGCTTCCAGCCGCTGCAGCGGTACCCGTTCAGGTAGATCGGCGCCGGGCGCAGCGGCGGTCTTCCTGTCCTTGAGGTTGAGGTCGGAGACGGGGATGGAGGCCGTAGCGTCTGGATCAGCGCTTGCGAGGCGGGGATGTTGTATTGCGGCCACCATGGCGTGACAAGGTCGCGGTACCGGATTCGCAGATCGACGTGCGGCTCTGCTGCCGGAGTCACCGAGTCGCCGGCCAGGACCGCCCCGGGTGTGACCAGCCCGGCTAGCCGGGTCAGCAGGCGCCGTCAGCCTGGCCTTTCCCGGGAAGGGGTGCCGGCGACGAGATCCCGCAGCCGGTTCCACCGCTCCTCGCGGCGCTGATCGTAGCGACTAGCCGCGCGCCGGGCGAGCCGCGGCCGGCTCGCATAACGGTGCGCGGCCCACCATGACTCCGGCTTGGCCAGCCTGACCGCGCCGATCAGGGCCACGACGCCGATGAAAATACCGATGACGCCGGTCACGACCTTCCCCTTGAGCAGGCATATCACGCACAGCAGGAGGTTGACGGCGATGACGCCGACCGACGACCACCATGCCGTCGTACCGATCCGCCCGGTCACGAAGTCCACCCCGCCGATCAGCGTCCCGGTGATCACCAGAACGCAGAAGACCGCGTCGACCGACTTGCGCCCCTGATCGGTCCAGTAGACATCCTCCAGGTGCAGCCAGAGCGCGAATTCATCGAAGGTAAGCCCGACGCCCACCCCGAACAGCGCCGCTGCCCCGTCCAGCGCCGCCCCCCGCGGCATCTGCGACACCAGGTCGATCCCAGTACCGATGATGATCAAGATGCCGAAAACCTGGTGATGAACGTGATGCCCCGCGATCCGCACGTTGCCAAGCCCGGCCTTGCCACCGCTGCCTGACCTGATCAGCCTCGTCACGATCCTGGTGATGAGGAAAGTAACCAGGATCGCCAGGAACATCCACATCATGGGCCGCAACGAAAGCTCGGCCGTCCCGATCGGGATCTTCACCCGAGACGGGATCCTCGGATGCGGGATCTTCACCCGGGCGGCAGCCAAGGACGCTGTGCTGGCAGCCCCGACCCGCACTGCACCCTCCCGCGTCTACAGCCCGACGCTCGGAGTGTACGCGCCGCGATGCGCAGAGCCGGTGTTCACAGCGGCGGCCGGGATCCGCAGCCCAGGACGGCCTCGATGCGCTCGGCGTCGGCGATGAGCTGGGCGGCGGTTGCGGCGCGGATGAACCATGGGGTCTGCTGGCCGACCTCGATGAGGAACGAGGTCAGGGCCGTGCAGGCCAGGGCGGGGTGCCCGGCGGACAGCTCCCGCTGGGCGTCCGCGACGAGGACGGCCAGGGACGTGCCGAGGCCGACGCCCTGGACGGCCTGGTGCAGGTCGGCCAGCTGCGCGGCGGCGCCCTCGACGGTGACGGTGAAGCTTGTGCTCACCGGGCTGTTGAGATCCTTGCTGTCGGTGGCGGTGCAGGTCACGGTGGTCGTGCCGATCGGGAACACCGACCCGGAGGGCGGGGTGCACACCGCCGCGGGCGGGCTGGCGGCGGCGGGGTCGGTGACCGCCGGGAGCGGGTAGGTGACGGTGGCGCCGGACGGGCCGGTGGCGTCGGTGGTGATGTTGGCGGGCTGGGCGATGGACAGGCCGGTGCCCTCGATGCCGCCCTGCGCGCTCCACAGCTGGTTGGCGGGGACCTGCGCGCTCAGCAGGTCGGTGACGTAGAGCTGCGGGCGCGGCTGGTCGTTCGGGTTACTGCCGGCCGGGTAGGTGAGCACGTAGGGGTCAGCGAAGTTCGTGTCGGAGCCGTTGATCAGCGGGACGAAGGAGCCGGTGATCGACGCCGGGGAGTCCGCGATCCAGATGGCCTTGCCACTGATGCCGCAGGGTTGCAGGGTAACCTTCTCACCCGCCACCGCGGTTGCGGCGACACCCACGCACAGGCCGGTGGGAACGCCGAAGGGCGAGTACTCGACCTCGTACGCGGTGTCGTCGCCGTAGTGCTGATCCACGGCAGCCGAGACCAGGTCCTCGGCGTAGAAGGCCGACACCAGGGCCTGGTCGTCGACGGTGAAGTCTTCCGCCGGGTCGGTGTTGCTGGCGGTGAACAGGATGACGGGCGTCCCGGTGACATCCCCTTGTTTGTAGGAGTCGAGGAGATAGCTAGAGGAGAAGGCGTCGCTGAACAGCTCGACGCAGGCCTGGCCGCATTCCGTCGTTTCCCCGTTCGCCGGGAGCGTGCCGGCCACGCAACCGCCGGCGACGGCCAGCGCCGCGGCGAC
>JBOHCG010000493.1:0-6117 GCA_050698735.1 Streptosporangiaceae bacterium
CGCCATCACGGTGAGCCCGATCGCGTTGATCATGAAGAACAGGCTGAATAGGCCAGCACCCCGAAGACGCCGCGCCAGCTGGTGAACCGCAGGACCTGCCCGCCGATGACCGGCGCGAGCACCGGCGAGGACGTTGTCGGCCGGCTCGAACACATCTGGAGGAGAGTAACCGACAGCTGTTGTTAGTAACATAAGCTGTTAGTAGCATCTGATGCTAGTATGCTGCCCATGGAGTTCGTGAATCGGGTGGACGAGCTTGTCTCGCTGCGGTCCTGGTGGGACAGGCCACACCCGCGGCCCGCGCTGGTCTGGGGCCGGCGGCGGGTGGGCAAGACCGCGCTGCTGCAGCACTTCGCGGTCACCACGGGCGTGCCGGCGGTCTTCCACACCGGGACCGGCGAGGCGGCGGGCGCGGAGATCGCCACGTTGTCCCGGCAGGTCGCCGTGGCTCTTCCCGACTCGCTGCGGAACCTCGGCGAGCAGCCGTTCGGCAGCTGGCGCGACATCCTGGACTACCTGGCCCGTCGCGCGCAGGACTCGCCGGTGCTGCTGATCCTGGATGAGTTCCCCGAGCTGATCGCGTCGTCGCCGGCCCTGCCGGGAATCCTGCGCGCCTTCCTCGATCAGGTTCAGGGACGGACGCGGCTGCGCGTCATCATCTCCGGCTCGGCGGTGCGGACCGTGGCGGCGATGCGCGAGTACCGGGCGCCGCTGTACGGGCGCTTCGACCTCACGCTGCTGCTGCATCCGTTCCGCCCGCATGAGGCGGCGCTGATGCTGCCGGAACTGGATGCCGCGGACCGGGCCCGGGTGTACGGCGTCGTCGGCGGCACGCCTCTTTACCTGTCGTGGTGGGACCAGAGCGGCACGATCACGGAGAACCTGCTCGAACTGGCCGGACGCCCGGGCGCCCTGCTGCTCACCGAGGGCCAGCTGGTGATGGCGACCGAGGTCGGCGCCGGCGAGCACACCTCCGGCGTGCTGACCGCGATCGCCGCCGGGCGGACCAGGCACAACGAGATCCAGGATGCCATCGGGGCCGAGCCGTCCCGGACCCTGGACCGGCTTGTCGAGCTGCGGATCATCGAGCGGCTGCTCCCGGTCACCGAGCAGGGCACGCGGTCCCGGCGGCGTATCTACCGGATCGCCGACAACTACCTCGCCTTCTACCTGGGGCCGCTGATGAGGTTCCGGGCCGAGATCGAGCGCGGGCTCGGCAAGTCGATCATCCCCGCCCTGGCCGCTCTCGGCGACCAGCAGATGGGACCGGTCTACGAGGAAGTCTTCCGCGAGTTCCTCCGCCGCGCCGCCAATGAGGGCCAGCTCGGAGAGAACATCGTCGCCGTCGGCCCCTGGTGGCGCGATGACGGCCAGGAGGAGATCGACGCGGTGGTACTGGCGCAGCGGGAGTTGGCCCGGGTGCCGGTGCTGGCCGGCGAGGCGAAATGGGCTCGCAGCGTCAACGCCGCGCGGATCAAGACCGGCCTCATCCGCAAGACGGCTGGCCTTACACCCGATCCCGGCCAACTCAGGTATGCCGTCTGCGCGCGCGACCAGGTCGAGCATGCGGACGCGGATGTCCTCGCGGTGACCGCGGCGGACATCTTCGGGCACTGACCGGCGCGCCTCGCCCGCCTCGCCCACGCCACCGGCACGCCGCTGCGCCTGGCCGCCCCCGGCCTCATGGACGTCGATCTCGGCCCGATGTCAGATATGCCCTGTGACCAGCGCCGAGACGGCAACCTGTCCGTGCGGCCACGACCTGAGTGTTGGGCCGCATCTCAGAACTTGGCTCTGACCAGCCATGATCCAAAACGACCTACATTTTTGACGTGCACCCACGTAGCACGGTGCGCGGGCGCAAGTCACGCGCCGGCAACGCCACCGCCCGGCTCGGGCTTGGGCTGGTGAGATACCACTGTCCGTTCGGCTGAAGGTGGCGACGTCGTGCGTGAGCTCGGCGCGCACCTGGTCAAGCAGCCCGCACAGCTCGGCCACCCAGGACCCGCCGGCGATGTCCAGCCGGGCCCGGGCCGTGGCGGGAAGGACCGCAAGCAGCGCGTCGGTGACACCGCCGGGCACCGGGGTGAGGAATTCCCTGACCCGCCCACAGTGACTCGCGGCGGCCGAGCACCCCGGCCTCGCCCGCCGTCACGGCGGTCTGTTCGATCAGGTCGTCCACCGTGCAGGTCGCGTCGCGGGCCGTGGCGCGGGCCACGCCGTCAAGGATCAGCCGCCGCTGCTGCACGATGTTCAAGGGCGGCCTGAGTGTAGACCGTCTGCCAGAGGACGATGACGTTGACCATGATGCCGAGGCTGTCGAGCTGGTTTTCCTGCCCGACCTGGTAGTGCTTGCGTAGCTGGCCGCGTTGCCCGTGGAAGACAGCGCCGACAGCGTCTCGGGCAGGCCCGGCTCGCGGGTCTCGGCGCCGGCCATGTGGGTGTATTCGTCGAGGAACCCGGTCCAGCCGTGCACTTCGAGGGGCAAGTCGGCGATCTCCACCTCCGGCAAGAGCCGTTCCACCTCGCCGCGCAGGGTGACCAGTGAGGCAGGCTCGGGGTCGGCATCCAGAGGGGTGAGCACGATCTCGTCGCGGCCTTTGCGGTGTTCGATGCGCAGGTCGGGATTGGCGGCGTACCCGGTGGCGGTGCGTCGCCATGCCGCATCCAAAGCGGCCGGCAGCTGGCCGATGACGGTGGCCGGCTCGGGTTCGAGGGCCAGGTCATCGCACAGCGTCTCACGCTGGTCAGCCCAGGTTTGCGGGGTGAGGAGCTCGGCGCGGGGATCGCCCCACCGGGTGCTGCCGGGGGCGTAGATGTCGCGGCGGCGCAGCCGGGTGCGGAGCTGGTCGAGCACGCAGCAGGTGTAGCCGGCACGATCGACGGTGCCGGTGTCACGATCGTGCACATGCGGCTGCCACGACGGGGTGATCACCTCCAGGGGGACCTCACCGGCCGGCCGGCCGGTGGTGCGGGGCTTGCCTGGTCGGCATAGCGTGCCAGGGCCACGATCCGCGCCGGCGGTACCCCGGACAGGTCCAGCTCCCCGGCCCCGATACCGCGGATGCGGTCGAGCCGGTCGAGAGCGCGCACCAGGCCGGTGATCGTGGGCGTGAACGGCGGGCGCCGCAGCAGGTCCAGTTCGGAGCGGCGCTGTCCCTCGGGCACCAGTAGGAGTTTCTCCAGCTGTGCCCGCAACTCCGGGCCGGCCGCTCGCGCCAGACGGCTGTGAACCCGGTAAGTAGCGCGTTCGCGGACCGTGGCGACCAGCCGCATCAGCACGCTGTGGCCGGGCAGCAGGATCCGCCGGGCCAGCAACTGCCGGTGGGCGGCGCGGAACAACACCGACGAGGCCACCTCGTCGGCCCAGGCCTGCCGGTACAACCAGGCGGTGAAGGCGAACCGGCCGGGTTGGGCGGTGAAGTCCCGATACCCGTAGCGGTCCCGGATCTCGGCGGTGTGACGCCACCGCACCGGCATGTCCCGGTAGCCGGTCAGCACGCCGGGGTCATCGATGCCGAGCTGGCGTGCGACAGCGGCCACGACCGGCTCAGGTACCGCGGCCGGGTCCGGCTGGAACGTGCCGATCGCCCGGACGGTGGCCAGCTGGGTGACCCGGCTGTCCCGGGCCCGCTCGGTGCGCCACCTCACCGAGATCGCCGCGCTGCTCGCCGAGCGCGGGATCGACCTAGTCGTGCTCAAGCAGGGCATCGACACCACCACCCCGGCCGGGCGGTTCACCTTCCACGTGCTGGCCGCGATGGACGAGATGCTCGCCGACCTCATCTCCGAAGGCACCCGCGAAGGCCTGGAATCCGCCCGGACCCGCGGCCGGGTCGGCGGCCGCAAGCCCAAGCTGACGGCCCGGCAGGCCGAGGTGGCCCGCGGCATGTACGAGGAGAAATGCGACAACGGTAAACGCAAGTACACCGTCGCCGAGATCGCAGACACCTTCGGCGTGTCCCGCAAAACCGTCTACCGGCACCTCGAACCATCCGGGGGCCGCCGCCAACCCGGCAAGGCAACCCCCGCTGTTACGCGAAGCTCGCCATGAGCATCTACCGCCACCTGTCGCGAACACGGCCGCGGCGGCGCCGTCCCGCCCGCCCGCGACAGGATCGTGAGCATTAACTTGGTAAGAACCGCTGCCGTGACTCCGCGCCTAGTCGGCGATCGCCACGGAGGGTGACGGCGCCAGGAATGTCACGGACAGGCAGAGCGTGCATATCGCCGAATACGTATCGGTGATCGTCGCTACACAAGCGAGGCGGGCTACGCGCCGATTATCCAGATCTGCGCCATTGTCATCGGGACACTCGGAGGGTTTTGATTAACGCTCCGAGTTGATCAATAACCCCGGCTAGCCGTAGCTCTGCTCAAGACCGGACTGGTCAACGCCAAGTCCTAATAGTTCAGTTCAGCCGGCCTCTACGGCCATCGGCTATGTCCCTCTGCCGGGTACGAAGCCGCTTGGCCCTCGCCATGAGCCCATTTCAACCGGTGGCCGTCAGGTCACTGAGGCGGAAGGCACGCTGACTGAACCGCCTGGCCCCACAGCGCGGGCAACTCCGCAGCTCACCGACCGTGCGGCTGACGGCGAGCACCGGCGCCACCTCTGCCCTGAGCCTGGCTGGCCTGCCCATGCACGCTGTTCCGCGCGCCGCTGCCGCCCGGCTGTCCCGCAGCGTCGACCCCAGGCCGACGGCCGGGGCGGCCACCTTCCTGCCGCGCCGCCACGCCGCCGCCCACGGCACCCGCCAAGCCTGCCCGCAGTCGCAGCAAACTCGTTCGTATTCGGCGGGAACCCAGGGTATGCGCATCTCCCCATACTGACCCACCGAACGGTGTTCGGTCTAGTACTGGTCACGCCAGAGGCGCCGCCGCCAGGCCAGCGCCAGGGAATTGCACCACCTCCACCGCGTCGGCTTCCTAGCCGTCTGGACAGGTGAGCAGCACCTGCTGAGCCTTCGATAAAGAGGCCATGCCAACGCGAGTTCCTGGGGGTGACCACACCCAGACCGGCTCCGCGGGCAGGACAGGACCGGCGTGCTCGCCGCCTTCGTCGAAGACAAGCAGCGGATTCGCGACCTCGTGCGGCACGGCGGATCGCCAGGCCTGGTTGCGTCCATCGGCCACCAGCACGCCCCGGCCGAACGGTTCCAGGCGCAGCACGCCGGCCGGCGCCGGAGCGCGCGCCAGCTCGGCCGCTACGACAGCAGCATCGGGCACCGCGGCATGGACGAGCACGGCCTCCGATCCGGTACCCGGCGGGGTGATTCCAAGCGTGGTCAGCGCCCCGACGAACGCCTGGCCCCAGTGATCGGCGGACCGGCGGGTCGCCCGCAGCCCGGCCGCCCGGTGCCAGCCGGGCCAGAAGCGCCCGTTGCGGTAGGACGCGGCGGCCACCGTGGCCAGCCCCACGACCAGGCACGCCGGCCACCGGCGCGCCACCTCCGCGGGCGACCTCCCGCGGGATTGATCGCCCAGCGTCCTGGCCACCGTGTCGCGCAGCGCCGTCTCGACCTCAAGGGTCCCGGCCAGCCCACCCGCGCTCAGGTGGCGGCGCCAGCCTGGCTCCAGCAGGTCGAGCAGGCTGATATCGCTCAGTGGCGGCCCGGCCACGTCTGTCACCTCCCCAGCCCGTGCCGTAGGTCACAGCGCCCAGCGACCAGACTCGTAAGGATGACCGGCGGCGTAGGGTCTGCCGTCGGCGCTCCGCGCGTGATCCTCCGGAAAGGGGACGGCGGTACCCCAGTTCTGCCCGTTACTTCCTGGCGATCAGCAGCACGCAGGGCAGCGCGCCGAGGCAGAGTCCGGCGAGCAGGATGCCGGCCACGGTCGCGGCGCCCTCGCCGCCGAGGCCGGCCAGCGGGGACAGCACGGCGCCGAGCAGGAAGGGCAGCGCGCCCACCCACGCCGACGCGGTGCCGACGAACGCGCCCTGGCTGGTCAGGGCCACCGCGGTCGCGTTCGGCCGCATGCTGCCGAAACAGGCGACGAACGCGAAGAGCGGGATGAGCAGGGCCGCGAGCGGCGGGTGCCCGGTGAGGGCCGCCGCGAGGAACCCGGCTGCGCCCGCGGCCATCACCAGCTGTGAGACCAGAACCACCCTGGTAA
>JBOHCG010000494.1:0-6085 GCA_050698735.1 Streptosporangiaceae bacterium
CCCCACGAGCCCGGAATTTCGGGCGCGGGAGGTGCTCCGGGCGAGGGCGGGGCGCGGCTGAAGTTCTGCGCCACCCGCCTCACCTTCCCGGACGGGACGGAGGCGGTAAGGAACGTCGACCTGGAGGTTCACCGGGGCGAGTTCGTGTCCCTCATCGGCCCGTCGGGCTGCGGGAAGTCCACCTTGCTCCGGATCGCCTCCGGGCTACTCGAGCCAACCGGCGGCGAACTGCGGTGTGACCAGACAGACATCGGCTACGTCTTCCAGGACCCGACCTTGCTGCCTTGGCGGACCGTCCAGGGCAACGTCGAGCTGTTCGCCGAGCTGCACGGCATCCCGAAGCGGGAGCGGGCCGCCCGGGCTGCCGAGGTGCTCAAGCTGGTCGGCCTGACGGGCAGCGAGTCCAAGTACCCTAAGGCGCTGTCCGGCGGCATGCGGTCCCGCGTGTCGATGGCGCGCTCGCTGCTGCTGCAGCCGAGCCTGTTCCTGTTCGACGAGCCGTTCGCCGCGATCGACGAGATCACCAGGGAGCGGCTCAACGACCAGCTCATCCAGTTGTTCACGCTGCAGCGGTTCGCCGGGGTCTTCGTCACGCACTCGATCAGCGAGGCCTGCTTCCTCGCGTCGCGGGTGATCGTCATGACCGGGCGGCCCGCTACCGTGCTCGCCGTCGTTGAGGTCCCCTTCGACTATCCACGTACCGCTGAGCTGCGCTTCGATCCGGAATTCGTGGACATCACCAAGCGGGTCTCGACCCTGCTCCGGCAAAGCCAGGAAGGTGCGGCTTGACCACCTTCACCGGCGATCAGCTGGCGCCGCCCGAGGCCGATCCCGCCGCCCCCCGGCGGCGGCCCGCGACCGTCAGACGAGTGCTGCAACGGCTGATCCCGCCCCTGGTGCTGCTGGTCGTTGCCGTCGGTGTCTGGCAGTTCGTCTGCTATGTGGCGCTGGACCCGACCCGGCGGTTCCTGCTGCCGCCGCTGCAGACGGTTGTCGACCAGTCGTTTTTCGTGTGGGCCAATCTCGACACCCTGCTCCAGGCGTTCTGGACCACCGCGTACCTCGCCCTGATCGGGCTGGCCATCGCTATCGCGCTCGGCGTCCTGATCGCGGTCTTCATGCACCAGTCGCGGTACATCGAGCGCAGCCTTTACCCGTACCTCATCTTGTTCCAGACGGTGCCGATTCTCGCGCTGGTACCGCTCATCGGATTCTGGCTGGGCTTCAGTTCCAGCTCGCGCCTCGTGGTCTGCGTCATCATCGCGCTGTTTCCGATCATCGCCAACACGTCGTTCGGGTTGCAATCGGCGACCTCCCCGCAGAACGACCTTTTCCGGCTCCACCACGCGGGACGGCTGCGCATGCTGAAGAGCCTGTACCTGCCCGCCGCGCTGCCCGCCATGTTCGCCGGCTTCCGGATTTCGGCCGGCCTGAGCGTGGTCGGGGAAATCGTCGGCGGATTCTTCTTCCAGAAGGGGCCGTCCGACCTCGGCATACTCATCAACACCTGCGTCGACCAGCTCAACACGGATCTGCTATTCGGCGCGGTATTCGCGTCCGCGGTCCTTGGCGTCCTCGTTTTCTGGCTCTTCACCGGCCTCGGCCGCCTCGTTTACGGCAACTGGAAAGAGTAGCCGCCTTTACTCCTATGTCACTTCCCCGGGAGCGAACCAAATGAACAATAAGTCGATGCTCGCGCTGCTCGCCGCCTCGGTGTCGTTGGCCGCGATCGCCGGTTGCGGCTCATCGTCGTCGTCTTCTTCGGCCGCGGGCGCCACCTCATCATCCACCGCGGCCGCGGTGACCGGGCAGTTGGCCGGCATCTGCCCAGCCACCGTCGAGATCCAGCAGAACTGGACGCCGGAGGCGGAGCAGGGCGCCTACTACGAGCTGGCGGCCAGCGGCGGCACCATCGACAGCAGCCAGAAGACCTACACGGCGCCGCTGCTGGACCCGACCACGGGCAAGCCCACCGGGGTCAACGTGGAGCTGCTGGCCGGCGGGCCCGCCACCGGCTACTCCAACCCGGAGCAGCTGCTGTACGAGAACCAATCGATCCTGCTTGGCGTGGACGCCACCGACACGCAGATCCAGTCGTACTCAAAGACGCCCACGGTCGGCGTTGTGACGCCGATGAACCTGTACGACAACGTGTTCTTCTGGAACCCGGCCAAGCACAGCTTCAACAGCATCGCCGACATCGGCTCCTCGGGCGCCACGCTGCTGTCCTACGGGACCGGTGGCGCGCTCAACCTCTACCTTGAGGCCAAGGGCGAGCTGCACCACGGCCAGATCGACGGCTCCTACAACGGCAGCCCGGGCGACTTCGTGGCCTCCGGCGGCTCGCTGATCTCTGGCGGCTACGCGACCTACGAGCCGTACTACTACTCCCACCAGCTCACGGCGTGGGACAAGCCGATCGCCTACCAGCTCATCGAGACCACGGGCTACAACCCGTACTCGAACACGACGTTCGTCACCCCGGCGAACCTCAAGACGTACTCCAAGTGCCTGAGCAAGCTGGTGCCGATGATCCAGCAGTCGCAGATCAGCTACCTGAAGTCGCCTAACCGGGTCAACCAGCTGATCGTCCAGCTCGCCACCGCCTACAAGATCGGCGGCGGTTACAACATGGCGGTCGCCCAGTACGCCGACCAGACCATGCTGGCGGACAAGATCGTGTCCAACCCGTCCGCCGGCGCGTTCGGCAGCTTCGACATGGCCCGGGTGAACACGCTGATCGGCCAGCTCCAGTCGACCAAGTCGGTGACCGGCCTGCCGGCCGGCTTCTCCGCCGCCACGCTGGAGACCAACAAGTTCATCGACCCGAACATCTCGATGACGTTCTACACCGGCCCCTACAACAACCCGTCCGGTGTGATCACCGAGAAGCCTTGATGGATCTTCCCGTCATCGACCTGCTGTCGGCGGAGTACGACGCAGATCCCTACGGCGCGTTCCGCGCGGCGAGGCAGCACAGCTGGCTCGCCCGCGCGGGCGCCGGGTACGCGGTGCTGACCAACGCCGACGCCAGGGTGATCATGCGGCACCCGGACTTCCGCGTCTCGTTCGCGTACGTGGATCCCGAGGTGAGCGAGTACCTGCACGAGCGGTCCAAGAACGGCCTGATGGCCGCGGGTCCCGAACGGCACAGGCGGCTGCGGGGAGTGGCGGTGCGCGCGCTGCGGCCGCGCATCATGGACTCGCTCCGGGCGCCGATGCGCTCGATCATCGGCTCGCTGCTCGATGCGGTGGTGTCTCGGGGCAGCTGCGACATCGTCAAGGACCTGACGGACCCGTATCCGGCCCAGGTGATGATGCCGATCCTCGGCGTGCCCGCGCAGGACGTGCCGCAGATCGACAAGTGGGCGACCGACTCGGTGGCCATCTTCGACGTGGCCAGGCTGCGCTCCCAGGCGGCCCAGATCGAGGCCTCGGGCCGCGAGTTCGAGGCGTACGCCCGCGAGCTGATCGCTGCCCGGCGGGGCGACCTCGGGCCCGACCTGATCAGCGAGCTGATCCGGGTGCAGCAGGAAGAGGGAGAGACGCTCAGCGAGGGCGAACTGCTCATGCTCGTCATCTCGCTGATCCCCGCGGCGCTCGACACTACCAGGGGCCAGCTCGGCTTCACGCTGGAGTCGCTGGTCAGGTCGCCCGCGCAGTGGGCGGCGCTGGTGGGTAACCCGTCGCTGGCGCCGCGCGCGGTCGAGGAGGGCCTGCGCTACGCGCCGGCCATCAGCGGCATCATGCACGAGGTGGTGCGGGACACCTCGCACAACGGGTTCGACTTCGCGGCCGGGTCATTGGTCGGGGTGTATCCGCGGTCGGTCAACAGGGACCCGGCGGCGTTCGGTGCTCCGGATACATTCGACATCTCGCGGGATCCGGGACCGCACTACACGTTCGGGTTCGGCCCGCACGCGTGCCTGGGCGCCCAGCTAGCGCGGATCGAGATGGCCGAGGTGCTCGGCGTGCTCGCCCGGCGGATCTCGACGTGGGAACTGGCCGGAGAGGTCACCCACATGCCCATGTCCTCGAACGGGAACCGGACCTCGCTGCCCGTTACGTTCACGGTCCAGTCGTGATCGCGCGGATCGACGCGGGCAAGTGCCGCGGGCACGGCCAGTGCGAGCTGATCGCCCCGCAGGTCTTCGAGCTTGGCGACGACGACCGGGGGCACGTGATCGCGGACCCGGTGCCGCCAGAGTGCGCCGACGCGGTCCGCGACGCGGTGCTCATGTGCCCCGAGGGCGCCATCGAGGCCACCGAGGACTAGTTCCCGCGGTCGCAGGCCCATTCGAGCGTCTCCCCGCCGCCGGGTCACGTGTCGAGCGCGTCGATCAGGGCCTTGGTGACGTCGTCGGTGCAGGCGGTGCCGCCGAGGTCGCGGGTGAGGATGCCGGCCGCGGTGGTCGCCTCGATGGCCGCGTGCAGCCGGGCTGCCTGCTCGGGCAGGCCGAGGTGGTCCAGCATCAGGGCCGCGCTGCCGACCGCGCCGATGGGGTTGGCCAGCCCCCGGCCCGCGATGTCGGGTGCGGACCCGTGCACGGGCTCGAACATGCTCGGGAAACGCCCGTCGGGGTTGAGGTTGGCGCTGGCGGCCAGGCCGAGGCTGCCGGCCAGGGCGGCGCCGAGGTCGGAGAGGATGTCCGCGTGCAGGTTGGAGGCGACGACGACGGAGAGGTCCTCGGGATGCAGGACGAACTTCGCGGCCATCGCGTCGACGAGCACGCTCTCGGTCTGCACGTCGGGGTAGTCCCTGGCGACGCGCCTGAACGTGTCATCCCACAGCACCATGCCGTACTGCTGGGCGTTGCTCTTGGTGACGCTGGCCACCTTGCGCCGGGCGCGGCCGCGCGCGGTGTCGAAGGCGAAGCGCATGATGCGTTCGCAGCCGAACGCGGTGAACAAGGCGGACTGGACGGCGACCTCGCTGCCGGGGCCGCGCCCGGACAGATTGCGCCCGCCAAGGCCCGCGTATTCACCCTCGCTGTTCTCCCGTACGACGACCCAGCCGAGTTCGGTGTCATCCGCCTTCCGCAGCGGGCTGCGCACGCCAGGCAGGAAGCGCACCGGCCGGACGTTCGCCCACTGATCGAAGTTCTGGCAGATCGCCAGCCGCAGCCCCCACAGGCTGATGTGGTCGGGCACGCCCGGCCAGCCGACCGCGCCGAAGTAGATGGCGTCGAACGTCTTGAGGACCTCGAGCCCGTCCTCGGCCATCATCCGGCCGGTCCGCGCGTAATACTCGCACCCCCAGCCGAATTCCTGCCAGTCGAACGCAACCGCGCCGCCGCTGCCGCCGGCCAGCGCGTCGAGCACTCGCTGCCCGGCCGTCACCACCTCCTTGCCCACCCCGTCCGCGGGGATCGCCGCGATCCGGAACCTGCGCGATGCGCTCACCGTGTCCCTCCGTCCGGCCGGCTCCCGTCAAAGGCCTCCAGGCATGACTCTAAGCTTCTCCTGTGGCCAGGTACTTCGACATCCATCCGGCCAACCCGCAGCCGCGCGCGATCGTCCAGGTCGCCGACATCGTGCGGGCTGACGGGGTGATCGCCTACCCGACCGACTCCTGCTACGCGCTGGGGTGCCGGTTGGGCAGCAAGGACGGCATCGCCAGGATCAGGTCGATCCGCGGCCTCGATGACCGCCACCACATGACGCTGCTGTGCCAGGACTTCGCCCAGCTCGGCCAGTTCGCCTACGTCGACAACTCGGTGTTCCGGGCCATCAAGGCGGCGACTCCCGGCAGCTACACGTTCATCCTGCCGGCGACCAAGGAGGTGCCGCGCCGGCTGCAGCACCCGGGCAAGAAGACGGTCGGGGTGCGGATCCCGCGCCACGTGGTGGCCCAGGCGCTGCTCGCCGAGCTCGGCGAGCCGCTGGTCTCGAGCACCCTGCTGCTGCCGGGTCAGGACGAGCCCATGACCTTGGGCTGGCAGATCGCCGAGGAACTTGACCTGTCCGTGGACGCGGTGATCGACTCCGGCGACTGCGGCACCGAGCCGACAACGGTGATCGACTTCTCCCAGCCAGAGCCCGAGATCCTGCGCCGCGGCGCGGGCGACACGTCCGGCTTCGAGTA
>JBOHCG010000495.1:0-6083 GCA_050698735.1 Streptosporangiaceae bacterium
GTGCCGCCCACGGGCCCGCAGCCCACGTTCACGCCGACGCCGCCGACGCCGCCGACGCCCGGACCCCCGCAGCCGACGTTCACGCCGACGCCCGGAGCCCCGCCTACGGCGCCGATCCCACCGCCGGGACCAGCCGGGCCGCCCCTAAGGCCGCCGGGACCGGCTGGGCCGCGACAGCCCGGCAGGACGCCTGGCTCTTCGGCGCCGGCCGCGAGGGGCCGGTCCGACCTGCTCAGGTCCAGCGCCGGGATGGCCGTCGGCACCCTGATCTCCCGCGGTACCGGGTTCCTGCGCACGCTCGTGCTGCTTTACGCGCTCGGCTCCGTGGCGGTCAGCAACGCGTACAACAACGCGAACAACCTGCCGAACACGATCTACTACCTGATGCTCGGCGGAGTCTTCACCAGCGTGATCGTGCCGCTGCTCGTCCGCGCGGCCAAGCGTGACCCGGACAACGGCGAGGCGTACGCGCAGCGGATCTTCACCCTCGGCGTGCTGGCGTTGCTCGGCGTCACGATCGTCGGGACCGCGTTCGCCGCGCCAATCGCCGACCTGTACGCCGGTTCGATCAAAGGCTCCGAACGGCACGTCATGATCATCTGGGCGTACTTCTTCATGCCGCAGATCTTCTTCTACGGCATGAACGCGCTGATCGGGGCGGTCCTCAATACCCGGGGCAGCTTCGCCGCGCCGATGTGGACGCCGACCGTCAATAACGTGGTCGTGATCGTCCTCGGCGCCTTTTACATCGTGTCCGGTCTGGACAGGTCCGCGACCACGATCTCGTCGAGCGCCGTCCTGTTGCTTGCCTTCGGCACCACGGCGGGCATCGTGCTGCAGACCGCCGCGCTCTACCCTTCGCTGCGCCGGGTCGGATTCCGGTGGCGGCCCGCGCTCGGCTTCCAGTCAGGGGAACTCGGCGAGATCCGGCAGATGGCCGGCTGGATGTCGGCGTACGTGATCACCCAGGCGGCCGGCTACCTGGTGGTGCAGATCATCGCGAACAAGGCATCGGTCGGGCATCAGGCCGAAGGCTACTCGGCCTACGCGTACGCCTGGCAGCTGTTCCAGTTGCCCTACGCCATCATCGGCATCTCGGTGATCACCGCATTGTTGCCTCGGATGAGCGAGCACGCGGGCAGCCGACGATACTCCCAGGTCAGAGAGGACTTCTCCACCGGCATCCGGCTGTCGTCGGTCATCGTGGTGCCGGCTGCCATCTACCTCTTCGTGCTGGGCGGCCCGCTCGCCGAGTTCCTGCTCGCGCACGGCCGCGAGACGGTCACCAACGCGCGCTACATCGGCGAGGTCTTCGGGCTGTTCTCCCTCGGCCTGATCCCGTACATGGTGACCCAGCTCCAGCTCCGCGTGTTCTACTCGTTCCGGGACAGCCGCACCGCGGCGCTTGTCGGCCTGCTCACGATGTGCCTTGGCATCGCCGGCGCCCTGATCGCGCTGGCCGTGCTGCCGGGTGCGGACGTGGTAGCCGGCCTCGCCGTCGTGTACGGGGTCGCCAACCTGGTGGGCGCGTTCGCAGCCTGGATCCTGCTGCTGCGCCGCGTCGGCAGCCTGGACGGCTGGGCGGTGTCCCGGTCGCTGGCGCGCATGCACCTGGCCACCGTTCCCGGCCTGCTGTTTGCGTTGCTCGTCATATACGGCGCCGGTCACTTGGTGCGGGATCCCAGCCGGGTATACGGCCTCCTGGTGACCGTGATCGGCGGAGGCGGCGCGATCCTGCTCTACGCGGCCTGCGCCCGCAAGCTGCGGATCGCCGAGTTCGGCTTCCTGCTCAGCACGGTTACCGCAAAGTTCGGCGGGCAGATCGGGCGGCAGCGGAGCGGGCGGCATTAGCATGGGTGTCAACCTATGAGCACATACACGTCGGAACCAGGAACAAGGCTGGCCGGGCGATACCGCCTCGTCGATCAGATGAGCGCGGGCGCCGGCTGGACGTACTGGAAAGCCACCGATGAGACCCTCGCCCGGCCGGTGACCGTGCTCACCTTCGCGGCGGGTTTCCCGCGGATCGCCGAGACGGCGACCGCGGCCAGGGCCGCCAGCAGGGTGGGCAGCCCGCACCTGGCCCAGGTCTTCGACGTGGAGGACGCCGAGGATCTCGCGTACCTTGTGATGGAATGGGTCGTCGGCGAGTCGCTGCTCGACATGCTCTCGGACGGCCCGCTTGAGTCCTTGCGGGCGGCGGCGCTGATCGCCGAGGCGGCCCGGGCGCTCGTGACCGCGCACGCGAACGGCCAGGCGCACCTGCGGCTGGCGCCTGCCTGCCTGCACTGGACGCCAGGCGGCGGCGTGAAGATCAGCGGGCTCGGCATCGACGCCGCGCTGGCAGGCCCGGCCGAGATCGGTGACGAGGACGCCGCGGACACCGAACAGGCCGATGCCCGCGGCCTCGCGCGGCTGCTCTATGCGGCCCTCACCGGATACTGGCCCGCCGCGCCCGGAGCCGACGGGCCCGCGGAGGGGATCGGGTTCCTGCCGCCCGCGCCGGTCGCCGACCGGGAGACGTGCACGCCGAGCCAGGTGTCGGCCGCGGTGCCCGCCAACATCGACGACGTGACCTGCCGGGCGCTTTTCCAGCGGCCAAGCCGGCACGGCCCCGCGCTGAGCACCCCCGCGATGCTCGCCGAGGCCCTGGCGGAGATCGCGCCGCCGGCCTCGCTGCTGTCCCTGGCTCTACCCCCGCCCGGGCCCATGCCCGCCGCCATGTCACTGCCCGCCGCGCGGCCGCCGACCGCCGACGGCGCCTTCTCCGGGACCGGTTTCACCAACCCGTATCCGACGGCAGGCCAGCCCACGGGCCCGGTGCCAGGGCGTGCCTACCGCAAGCCGCTGGGCCGCGAGCGCTCCATGACGACCCGGCTGCTTGTCGGCGCGCTCATCGTGATCGTGCTGGCCGCCATCGGCGTGGCGGGCTACTCGATCAGCCGCAGCCTAGGCCACGGCAGCACCCCGAAGGCCAGCGGCAAGATTCCGACCGCGCCCTCCGCGGCATCGGCGGTCCTGCTCAAGCCGGCCAGCGCGAACAGCTTCGACCCGCTCGGCGCCGGCGGGGACGAGAACGGCAACGACGCGAAGTACGCGATCGACGGCAATCCGAGCACGTTCTGGCACACAGACTTCTACGACGGCTATCCCAGGTTCGGGAACCTGAAGAAGGGCACCGGGCTGATCCTCGACATGGGCAAGACGGTCCGGCTGAGCCAGCTTGTGGTGCAGTTCGGCAGCATCTGCTGCGCCCACGTCGACATCGAGATCGGCAACGACGCGCAGTCCTCTTCAGCCACGCTGGCCAGCTTTACCCAGGTAGCCACGTCAAGCGCGGCCGCGGGCAGCGTGACGTTCAACGTCACCAGCAGCACCACCGGCCGTTACGTGCTGATCTGGATCACCTACCTGCCGCGGCTGGCCGGCACGAGCAACGAGTACCAGGCGCAGATCTACAACGTGGTCGTGCACGGCTCCGTCGCGGGCCAGTCGGGCTGATGCCGGATGCAGGGAGCCGACGGGCAACAGCCTTCGGACGCCGAACTGCTCCGCCGGCACGCGGCCGGAGACAGTGAGGCGTTCGGCGAGCTTTTCCGCAGGCACCGCGACCGGCTGTGGGCCGTGGCCCTGCGCACAGTCTGCGACCCCGAGGAGGCGGCCGACGCGCTGCAGGACGCGATGGTCTCCGCGTTCCGCCGGGCGGGTGACTTCCGCGGCGACTCCGCGGTGACCACGTGGCTGCACCGGATAGTGGTGAACGCCTCGCTCGACCGGCTGCGCCGCAGGGCCGCGCGCCCGGCCGTGTCCGTCGGCGACGACGAGACATTCGAGGCCCTGTGGGCGCACGACGCCGACCCGGCGCCCGCGACGGAGGTCAGGCTGGATGTCGACGCCGCGCTGCGGATCCTGCCGCCGCAGCAGCGGGCCGCGCTCGTGCTGGTCGACATGCTGGGCTTCTCCGTCGCCGATGCGGCGGCCATCCTCGAGACGTCGCCCGGCACGGTCAAGAGCCGCTGCGCCCGCGCCCGCGCCCGCCTGCTCCCCTACGTCGCTCACCTTCGGGGTGATGGCGGCGCGACCGGAGGGAACCGATCGGCGAGTGAGAGCGTCTCACCTGCGCAGGGAGGAGACGCATGAGTGGGCAGAGCACCCATCTCGACCCAGAGGTCCTGGCCGAGTTCCGTGCTGGGCTCATTACCGGCAGGCGCGGCGCGGCGCTCGCCGCGCATCTGGCCGGATGTGACCGCTGCACCGCCCTGGACGCCGATCTGGTCGAGGTTTCCGCCCTGCTCGCGGCCGTGCCGCCGACGACCCTCCCCGCCGACCTGGCGGGCCGCCTGGACATCGTGCTCGCCGCCGAGGTGGCGGAAAGAAGTAATCATTCCGAACGAGCCGTGGTATCCCGGCCCCGGCCCCGCCGGAGGAACGGGTGGCTGGCCGGCTGGATCGGCGCCGGTAACCGCCGGTTCCGCCTGGTGGCGATACGCGTGCTCGCGCCGGCCGCCGTGGTGCTCGCCGGGCTCGGCTACGGCCTGAGCCAGATCGGCGGGAGTCCGGCTACCATCGCCGCGTCGGCGCCTGCACCGGTACCGAGCGCCTTCTCGGCCGCGGGAACTGCCACCTCACAGAACCCGCACAACTTGCCGCGGACCGGGCCCGAGGAAGGCGGCACGTCCCGTGTGGCGGTCAGCGACACCAACTACCTGCCAGGCACGCTCGGCCGGCAGGTCGAGGCCGCGCTGCGCGGATCGTCTCACCTGCCCCTCGCGACCCAGGCCGCGTCCCAGCAGCTCAGAGCGTGCGTGCTGCGCCTCACCGGCGGGATCGCGCCCGTCCTGGCGCAGAGCGCGCACTACCAGGGCCAGCCCGCTGTCGTCATCGTGGCGTCAAAGACCAAGGGTGACCTGGTCTTGGTGGTGGCCCCCGGCTGGGCGGCCCCCGGCTGCTCGGCGACCAGCAAGGACGTTCTCGACACCGCAACCCTGCCCCCGGGAATCTAAGCGCCCTAGTATCGGTTCACTGGAGTGCCACTCGGATGAGGGGTTGATGGAGGTTGGCAGAAGTGAGCGATGTCCGGAACGTCATCGTCATAGGTTCCGGCCCGGCGGGCTACACCGCGGCGCTGTATGCGGCGCGCGCGCAGCTTAAGCCGCTGGTCTTCGAGGGGTCCGTCACCGCGGGCGGCGCGCTCATGCAGACCACCGACGTGGAGAACTTCCCCGGGTTCCCCGACGCCATCATGGGCCCCGAGCTGATGGATGCGATGCGCAAGCAGGCCGAGCGGTTCGGCGCCGAGCTGATGCCTGACGACGTGACGTCGGTGGACCTGTCCGCCACCCCCAAGGTGGTGCGGACGGATAGCGCGACGTACCTGGCCGAGACCGTGATCATCGCCACCGGCTCCAGGTACAAGGAGCTTGGCGTACCGGGCGAGAAGGTGCTCGGCGGACACGGGGTTTCCTGGTGCGCCACCTGCGATGGCTTCTTCTTCCGCGGGCGCGACATCGCCGTCATCGGCGGCGGTGACTCGGCCCTGGAAGAGGCCATGTTCCTGACCAGGTTCGGCAAGTCGGTGACCGTGATCCACCGCCGCGACACGCTGCGCGCCTCGAAGATCATGCAGGCGCGGGCGCGGGCGAACCCGAAGATCACGTTCCTGTGGGACAGCATGGTCGAGGAGGTCCTCGGCGACCAGCAGGTCACGGGCCTGCGGCTGCGCAGCACCAAGGACGGTACCGAGCAGGTGCTGCCGGTGACCGGCGTGTTCGTGGCCATCGGGCACGACCCGCGCTCCGAGCTGTTCACCGGGCAGCTCGCCACCGACTCCGAGGGGTATCTCCTGGTTGACCAGCCGTCCACGAGGACGGCCATCGAGGGCGTCTTCGCCTGCGGTGACGTCGTCGACCACACGTACCGGCAGGCGGTCACCGCGGCCGGCACCGGCTGCGCCGCGGCGCTAGACGCCGAGCGCTGGCTGGCCAGCAGGGAAAATTGAAATACGTTTACGGCAAAACGCGCGAAACGAAGTAAGGGGTGTGATCGCTAGTGGGCTCGACGAAGGTCGTGACGGACCAGAACTT
>JBOHCG010000496.1:0-6068 GCA_050698735.1 Streptosporangiaceae bacterium
CCGGGGCCGCCCGGGGCATGGGTCGGAGGCTCACTCCCGGTCGGCGGGCCGCGCCGTTCGCCTGCGCCAGAAAACCCGCTGCGCTTGCAGGCCGGCCGCGCCCACCACCACCAGCACCACCACGTTGAGGAGCAGTTGCGCGAGTGAGTCCAGGGCCGGCTGCCAGTTCCCGAACGCGGCGAACACGCCCGCCCCGGCGGCTGCCGGGACCGTCGTGACTGAGATGAAGACCCCCGTGAGGGCGCTGGCCCGCGACTCGGTGAGTGACACCACGCCTACGATGCCGGCCAGCGCCGCAATGATGACCGAGAACGCACCCGGCGCGGCGATGAGGCTGGCGACCGGCCTGACCCCGCCGATGAAAGCGCGGGGCACCAGGCCCGATTCGCGGATCACCAGCGTGACCAGGTACGTGATCACCATCGCCGCGGAAAACCCCCAGCAGAGCGCGGCCAGGCCATCGCGGATGGCGGCCCGGCGCCGCTTGGTGATGGCCAGCGCCACCGCGATGATCGCGGTGTACTCCGGGCCGACCACCATGGCGCCCACGATCAGGATCTGCGAGTTGGTCAGGATGCCGACGGCAGCGATCATCCCGGCGATGGTGAGCAAGATGAAAAAGCTCGGAGCGTAGACGGCCTGCGCGCGGATCGCGGATTCCACCAGTTCCCAGACCGGGGTGATCTCACGCCGCGGCGAGCCGATCTCGCCACCGGGACGCGGCGGATCGGCCAGGACCGCGTTCGCCTCCCCGGCGGTGACGGCCCCCGGCCGGTCCAGATGCAGACCACGCAAGAGACCGAACACCGCGTTGGCGGCGCCCTGGCGCACGTCGAACTCGACAGCGTCGCCGTCGGGCCGGCGCGCCAGCCCGCGCAAGACCACGACGTTTCTCACCCCCGGCTCGGCGTCCAGCGCCTCCAGCAGGCGGCCCGTCGTGTCCGCCGGGCTCATCACGCGCACGCGCAGCATGCCCTACCTACCTGCCAGCCACGGGAACACCGCCGCGCCGCCCCTCCCCGCCAGGAACACGCCGGTCATGCTGGCGCCGCGGTCGCGGTGATAGCGGCGATGGCATCTTCGGCGCGGCCGGGCAGCATCCCGGCCAGTACAGCCCGGCCAAGGGGTGAAAGGGCAGCGAAAGAGGCAGATCCCGGGCGAGACGGGCCTGGGCTGGGGTCACTGGGCCTCCCGGTCGTGCAGGCTGGCCGTGGCGAGCTGGATGAGCTCATCTGCGTCCCCGGACAACGATGGCCCTGGTCGCATCGCCGGCAGGCAGCGGGCGCCCCAGATGCCCGGCATGCCAGAACTCGGCCACGCGCGGCGAAGTACTCCATCCGCATAGCTTGGCACCACGGGGCATCTGGCTTCTCCCGCTCCAACGCCCTCGTCCCGTGGCTCCCCAGCTGTCAGGATATTAAGCCCGCCGACTAGCTAGAACTCAGTACGCCAGCAGTCGCAGCGGACCTGCCATAACTGGCCGATCTGGAACTTAGATCATGGGAAGTCCGCCGGACTAGCAGCCGCACCTAGTCGGCGATTTGGAGCGTTTCCCGGCGCAGCGCTTGGCTCCGCATTTCGCGCGCCGTGACAGTAAGTGATGGAAAGGTGGCTTGATGGTGGTGACCTAATCGTTTCTGAGGCCGCGGGTGGCTCAGCCTCATCGGTCTCAGCCCGAACCGGGAGGTACCCGATGACCGCTACTACCACAACCGCCCTCGTACCGATCCAGCCAGCATTCAGCGATGCCGAGCGGCTCGCCCTCGCTGGGTTCCTGGCCGGGTACCGCGGCCTAACTCGCGAGGCCTACGCACTGGACCTGCGCCAGTTCACCACCTGGTGCCGTGCCCGCTCCCTGAGCCTGTTCGCGGTCCGCCGCGCCGACATCGAAGGCTTCGCCCGCGACCTGGAGGCCAGGGGCCGGGCCCGGGCCACCGTCACCCGGCGGCTGTGCACCATCGCCGGGTTCTACAGGTACGCCGTCGAAGAAGAACTCCTCGAGCACTCCCCGGCCGCGCATGTCCGGCGTCCGCGGGTGGATTATGAGTCGCATGCCGTCGCCTGACCCGAGAACTACGATGCGGTACGACCGGGCCCGAGGCAGCCTGGACCGGCACGCCACTTACATCGTCGCGGCGTATATCGCCGGCGCCGCCAGGTAGTCCACACGGGCTGCCAGCTCTGCCTGGCTGCCATAGCCGCCAGGCAGAGCTGGCGCACCGTCCGATTCCGACAGCCGAAGTCGATAGCCACACGGCGGTCACTGATCGCGATCTGAAGGTGAACGCGAACCGCCGATAGGTACGTTCTTGTCGTGGACCACACGATTGGCTAAGGCGCACCGGAATGATCATTTTGTGCGGTAGGGCCGACGGATGCCCAGCTGGCGCGCGAGTATTACATCATGCCCCTCCAGGAGGCTGGCACGCCCTGACCCAGGACCGGTCCGGGCCGGTACTCCCGGGTCGGCCCTGGCGCGTGGCGCCGCTTTACTGGGCAGTTGAAGGGCCGGGAAGGCTAGCGGACGCCGGCCGGAGAGAAGGCCGCGCGGTGCACGCGGGGCGACCAGTTCCGTGTCGCGACGACCTGGCGGTCCGCACTACTGCCTGGCTTGCGCAGTGGTCGTGAGCCGGTGCTTAAGAGGGTGAGCCTGGTGCCCGCTGGTCTGACTCGGTACCGCTGGCGGCGGTCACCAGCGCCTCTAGCGCCTCGATGATCTGCGTCTTGGCGGCGGTCACCTTGGGCGGCGTCCAGGTGTAAGCCTTCAGCCCCTTGGCCGTGGCGGCGGTAGCACCGGGAATCTGTGAGACCCGCTCCAGGTACGTGCTAAGGGCACCGGCGACGGAGGGCGTGGCATTCGCCGAGGAGCTGTCATAACCCAGGGTCAGGTGCGTCAGCCCTAGCCAGCTCGCGCCGGCGGGGAAGATCCAGCCGATTGACAGTGGCTCGGAGCGGTCGGGGGTGGCTATCCGGATGGATGCTCCCTTAGTGCCCCAGGCGAAGGTTAGGCGCAGGGCCCGGCAGCTGTCGAAGATATCCGACAGCGCCTGCCGGTAGGCATCGTCGTCGAGAGCGGCCATGAAGCTGGTCTCGCTGGCACCTGACCCGGCTGGGGTGCGGCGCGGAGCCGTCGGTGACGTGACGGACTGGGCTGCGTATGCGGTCATGTCCGGGCCGTTGAACTGGATCATCTGGACCAGGTGATAGTGCCCGGCCTGGGTCACCGTGTTCAGGTATTCCAGGGTGCGTGTCATCTGCGGCGTGAATTTCTGCGCGGCGACCACGTAATGGAAGTCGCCATCGCCGAGTACTTTAGCCAGCCGGTCGGTGAACTCGTCCCAGTCAAACTCGTCGGCCGGCCACGCTTGGTCTGCCAGCCCGGCCAGCGTCTTGCAGGCCTTCCGGGCGGCCGGGCAGTGGGGTCCTTCCAGGTAGCGCTGCACGATGCCCTTGTCGAACTCCTCGACGGTCATTCCCCACAGGTCTGAGCCGTAGTCGAGGAGCTGGGCCAGGGCGTGCCGGAAGTCCGGGTTCTGCGGGCCGGTCTTGAATTCCACCAGGACCAGGTCACCGGAGGGAACAGCGCCGACCAGGTCGATGCTGCCGGACGCGACGCTGGCTTCGCGGCCCACGACAAGCAGCGGGCCGGTGATTCCCAGGTCGTCAACTGGTAGCAGCGTCGGGCTGTTCTTGATCACTTCCTGCAGATGATGCTCGTTTTCGGCAGGCGCCTCGATCAGATCGAACGCCGAACCGGCTTGCGTGACCAGGACCTTACGCGGCACCCCATCACCTCCCGGCGCCACTTTACGTGTAGCGCCTCGTGTTAGCGCCCTCGCTATTTGAACATTCAGCGGCTGAATTATCTGTGGACGATTTGGCACAGCTCGGCGAGGATCGCAGGAAACCTGATCACATAGCGTGACTGTCGGCGTGGGATAGGGCGCGCGTACCCGCGCGCAGCCGCCGTTAGGTGCGGCCTTCGCCGGTGATATCGGGGTTGGCGGATTTCGGGCAGATCTGGTTGGTCTGCGCGCCGCATGCTTGGCTACCCGTGTCGCCGGTTAATGGTGAGCTGTGGTTTCGCCCGGGCGCTGGCCGTCGGGGGCTGTCCTGAGCGGTCTGTGGCGAGACTGTGCTGACGCCGAATTGTTGCAGCCCGGCGGGAACGCCGACGGTTGTGCAGGCCAGGACTGTGGTTGCCGGTGCACGTGCCTGCAGCGCGCTGATTTTGCGTCGTAGTTCAGTCGCCCGGGGGAGGGTTGTACGGGGGAGGGTTGTACGGGGCCGCATGAATTCCTCCGGACCGGCTCAGTAGCCAGTGGGCTGGCGCGGGGTGTAGTGCTCTTCGAGGGTCTTGATGTCGTCGTCGCTGAGGGTGACGTCGAGCGCGGCGGCAGCGTCGGCGAGGTGGTGTTCCTTGGTGGCGCCGACGATGGGGGCGCTGACGACCGGGTTGCGCAGGACCCACGCCAGGGCGATCTGGGCCATCGGCACTCCATGCTGTCCGGCGACACGCTGGACGGCGTCGGCGATGAGCTTGTCGTCGTTGGGCAGGACCCAGCGGGCCACGTCGTCGGTGTCGCTGCGCGCGGTCTGCTGGCCCCAGGGGCGCGCGAGGCGGCCCTTGGCCAGCGGGCTCCACGGGATCGATCCGACGCCCTGATCGGCGAGCAGGCCGAACATCTCGCGTTCGTCCTCGCGTTGCATGAGGCTGTACTGGTTCTGCATCGACACGAACCTGGTCCAGCCGTGCAGGTCGGCGAGGTATTGCATCTTGGAGAACTGCCAGGCCCACATCGACGAGGCGCCGAGGTAGCGGACCTTGCCGGCCTTGACCATGTCGTGCAGGGCTTCCATGGTTTCCTCGACCGGGGTGGCCGGGTCGAAGCGGTGGATCTGGTAGAGGTCGACGTAGTCGGTGCCGAGCCTGCGCAAGGAGTCGTCGAGTTGCTCGACGATGGCGCGCCGGGACAGGCCCGAGCCGCCCGGCCCGTCGTGCATCTTGAAGAACACTTTGGTCGCCAGGACGATGTTCTCGCGGCGGGTGTAGGTGCGGATGGCCCGGCCGACGATTTCCTCGGACGTGCCATAGCCGTAAGCGTTGGCGGTGTCCCAGAAGGTAATGCCAAGCTCGACAGCCTGCCGGAACAATGATCCGGCGGCATCATCGCCGAGTGCCCACGCGTTGAAGCCGCGTGACGTATCCCCGAAGCTCATGCAGCCCAGCGCGATGCGGCTGATCTTCAGGCCTGAGCTTCCTAGTGTCGTGTAATCCATCGGAACTCCTTCGCTGATGGTGCTGCGGTCAGGCGGCGCCGCGGGGATCGAGACGCAGCGTCACGGCCGCGGCGTGCGGGCCGGTAACTGTCCCGACGATCTGCGGGCCGTAACGGTCGTACTTGGCGTGGTAGGCGGCGTCGACGGCGGCCAGCGTGTCGGCGTCGAGTTCGCTGGCCGTGGTGAAGGCGACATCGCGCCCGATACCGCCGGCGCGGATCCGGCCGCTGCCGCTGGCGGTGGCGCGGTGGAACCACGGATTATCCGTGCCGTAGGCCGACCGCACGTATAGGCCGTCGCCGCAGCGGACGGTCCAGATGGTGACGTAGGGTCGCAGCGATCCGTCCTGACGGCGAGATGCGATCTGCAGCTCGGTGGCTTCGCCTGCGCGGCGGAGCTCCTGCTCGGTCCAGGTGCCGCTCACTGGTCGGCTCCGCCGGTGAATAGCTCCCTTGCCAGGGTGATCGCGGACATGGCGCGCGGCCAGCCGGCATAGAACGCGAGATGGATGATCATTTCTTTCAGCTCGGTGTCGCTGAGGCCGTTCTGCCTGGCCCGGCCGAGATGGCTGCGCAACTGCTCGTTGCTGCCGTTGGTGACCAGGGCAGCGCAGGTGATGAGACTCCTGTCGCGTGGGCTGAGCTCGGGCCGGGCCCACACATGGGTGTGAGACACGAACATAGACGTCCTTGATCGTGCCTGCGTGCGGCGCTAACCTGAGTTAGGTTCTTGCTCAGATATGCCGTGGGAGGCGCGGATGCCGGACGAGCCGGATCTGGCGAGCCTGG
>JBOHCG010000497.1:0-6063 GCA_050698735.1 Streptosporangiaceae bacterium
GGAGATAGCTAGAGGAGAAGGCGTCGCTGAACAGCTCGACGCAGGCCTGGCCGCATTCCGTCGTTTCCCCGTTCGCCGGGAGCGTGCCGGCCACGCAACCGCCGGCGACGGCCAGCGCCGCGGCGACCGCGGCGACAGTGCCCTTGACAGACATGATCAGATCCCTCCCCTGGCCAGCAGGCTCCATCCGCCGCCGACGTTACACCCGTTGACCCGATAAACGCCGACTGATCACGAATGACCGATCCGCCAAATATGTATCGAATGTGCAACATGGCTCAGGCCGGCCGGCCGTCCGCGCCAGCGCCAGCAGGATGCCGGTGGCTGTGACGAATCACGCCGCAAGCGTCGATGAAGCCGTCGCCGGGGCCATCGGAAAGCTCACCCGGCTGCTCGAAAGCGAGTTCGGCCGGCTAGGCGATCAGAAGGGCGGTGCCACGATACGCGGCAGTGAGTCGGCTTAGCCCGCGCTAGCCTCGGCCATCAGGAGCACGGGGTCGCGCCACCTAGTACGTCGGCCGCTGCCTGGCGGTCAGTGGCCCTCGAACGCGGTGACGAGCTTGCCGTGCAGGCCCGAGTCGGCCAGGACCAGCACCTCGTCGCCGGACCGCAGCCGGGTGTCCTCCCTGATGGGCACGAGCTGGCCGTCTCGCACGACGAAGCTGACCCAGGCGTCGCCGGGCAGGCCGGTGATCTCGCCGACGGTACGGCCGTCGGCGGCCGAACCTGCCGTGATGGTGAGGTGGTGCACGCCGCTGGGCTCATCTTGCAGCCGTACCCCCAGGGCCCAGGGCTGCGGTTCGACGGTGCGCATCGGCACTCGCAGCAGCCGGGCGGCGGCGGGTATCAGGCTGCCCTGCACGACGACGGAGAACACCACGACCACGGCGATGATGCCGTACAGGCGCTGGGCATCGGGCAGGTGGGCTTCCAGCAGGAAGATGCCCAGCAAGATCGGCACGGCGCCCTTGAGCCCGGCGAACAAGACAAAAGTCAGCTCGCCGGGCTTCAGCCGGGCCCGGATCAGCGACACCCCGGCCAGCGCGGGCCGGATGACCAAGGCGAGCACGGCGCCGAGGAGGACTCCGGGGACCCACACGTCGGGGCGGGCGATCACGGCGAGGTCGACGGTCAGGCCGAGGGCGACGAACGCGACGATCTCGGCGAGGCTGGCCAGCGCCGTGCAGAACCGCTCGATCTCTCCCTTGTAAGGGGCGCGCCCGTCGCCGAGCGCGATCCCGGCGGCGAAGACCGCCAGGAACCCCGACCCGCGGGCCAAGGTGGCGACGGCGAAGATCAGCAGCGCGCAGGCCAGCGTGCGCAGCGGGTACAGGCCCTCGCTGGGCAGCGGCACCCGCCGGGTGAACCACAGCAACGCCCAGCCGCCCGCGGCGCCGATCCCCGCGCCGACGGTCATCTGGAGCAGGAACTCGCCGCCGACCCGCGCGAACGCGCCCGCGCTCAAGCCGCCCGCGCTGATCAGGCCGGCCATCAGGGCGATCCCGACCGGGTCGTTCGCGCCGGACTCCCCTTCCAAGATGGTGCCGCTGCGCCCGGGGATCTCCTGCTGGCCCAGCACGGAGAACACCACGGCGGGGTCGGTCGGGGCGATAGCGGTGCCGACGAGCAGCGCGAGATACCAGGCCAGGCCGAACGCGACGTGCGCGAAGACGGCGGCGGCGGCCACCGTCAGGAACGTGCCTGCCACGCCGACGGTGGCGATGGGGACCACGGCGGAGCGGAACCTGGTCCACCCGATGTGCATCCCGCCGTCGAACAAGATGCACACCAGCGCCACCGTCACCACCCGTTCCACGGCCAGCCGCGGCGGGGCATGCAGGGCGGGGACAACGTTCACCGCGACAGCCGCGCCGGCCAGGACCAGCGCGGGCGAGGGGATCTTCACCCGCTCGGTGACCCGGCCCGACAGCACCGCGACCAGCCCGACCGCCGCCGCCAGCAGAACGACCAGGGCAAACGGCTGGGTGTCGGTCACGGATACTCCCCCGGGTCTGGGCATAACCAGGTAGTTCCTGACCAGGCTTGCCAGCGCGCCAGCACTAAGTCAAGACGGGGTTCAGTCCGGCCACCTCTCCCGGGGTGATCGCGGGACGGCCGTCGCGGCCGGGCCAGCGGCCTGGTCCCGCCGGGCCGCCTCAGCGCCGCCTCCGGCCGGATCCGGTTCGGGCTGCTGGCCGCCGTCGCCGCGCTGGTCCTCGTCGCCGCCCCGCTGACCGAGGCCACCCTGGCCAGCGAGACCCACGCCGCGACCACCCAGGCAGTGAACCAGGCAGCGGTCACCTGTCGTCTTCCCCAAAGTCGGCGTCGCCCCGCCCCGAGGACCCCGCCCCGCCCTGCCGGACCCCGCCCCGCCCAGCCGGACCCCGCCCCGCCCCGCATAGCCAGGCCCAGGCCGATTAACCACTGACCGTTCGGAAAAATTGAAATTCTTTTTTATCCCGAACGAACGGTGGTTCCCCTCCAGCCCGCCGGCCACAGCCCCGGCGTCGGACGCCCGCAACTAACGTAACTCAAGATTAACTATCTTGAAATTGAACTACTTGACGTTGAAGCATATCTCCGTGCAGACTTCCTGCCAGGACCAGATCCTCGGCTTCCAGGGCTTTTGCGCCTGCCTCGACCCGCTGCCCGGCTGGCCAGGGCGCATCCCGCACGATCAAAAGGAGCACACATGAACCGTCGCCGAGTCCTGGCAGCCGCAACCGCGGCCGCCAGCATCGTGGGATTGAGCGCCTGTGCCGCGCCGGGCACGCCGGGCACGCCGGGCACGCCGGGCACGTCGTCTTCGGCCCCGGTGACGACGCAGGGCATATCTTCTAGCAAGGTCATCACCCTGGGCCTCACCGGGCCGCAGACCGGTGCGCTTGCCGTGGCCGGATCCATCGGCCTTGGCGCGCTGGCGTACTTCAACCAGCTCAACGCCGCTGGCGGCGTGAACGGCTACACGTTCAAGCTGATCAGGATCGATGACGGGTACGATCCGACCCAGACCGTCACCGCCGTGCGCACGCTGTGGCAGACCGACAAGGTCTTCGGCCTGTTCGAGCCGTATGGCTCCGACGAGGTGGCCGCGATCAAGCAGTACGTGGACCAGAACAACATCCCGCTCATCTTCCCCTACTCGGCGAATACCGAGATCTTCCCGGCGAGCGACCCCGCGCCTGCCAACGCCTTCGGCATCAACGCCTCGTACTCCGGGCAGGTCAGCGCGCTGGTCAAGTACGCGACGTCGGTGCTCGGCGCCAAGTCGATCGCGATCCTGCACACCACCGATGACCTCGGCATGTCAGGGGTAGCCCCGGCGCAGGCCGCCGCGGCGGCGGATGGCGCGTCGATCGTGGCCAACATCGGCTACTCCCCGACCGAGACGAACTTCGCGCCCTACGGCCAGCGGCTGGCCAGTTCCAAGGCCCAGGCCGTCATCGTCTGGGCCATCCCCGGCGCGACGCAGATCCTCACCGCGGCCCGCAACAGCGGGTGGGGCGGCGACATCATGCTGAACGACGCCTTCCGCGGCGGGTTCTTCGAGACGGCCCTGGCCGCCGTTCCCCATGCGGCCGGCAAGACGTACCTGGTCGCCGGCGAGGACCTGATCACGCAGCCCGGCCTGACCAACTTCCTCACCACGATCAAGAAGGATTCTCCGAGCGCCGACACGACCCAGGCCCTCACCGGCTGGGGCGCCGCCGCCCTGCTCGCGCACGCCGTGGACATCGCCACCAAGAGCGGCACGCCGCTGACCTGGGCGACGCTGGCCAAGGCCTTCGAGTCGATTCAGGACTACAGCGGCCAGGGCATGCAGGCCGTGTCCTTCTCCGCGAGCAACCACGTCGGCGTGAACAGCGCGCAGATGCTGGAATTTTCCGGTGGCGCCAACTTCAAGCAGGTCCAGGGGTTCCAGCTGCTGCCGTCTTCCTGAGGGGTGTAGGGATTCGTTGCCGGTGGCCGCGCTCGCGGCCACCGGCCTCCCGGAAGGAAGCCAGCCGTGACCGTCCTCATCCAGTACGTCTTCGACGGCCTGATCTTCGGCGCGCTGCTCTCCATCGTCGGGCTTGGCACCGCGGTCATCTTCCGCACCACCAGGGTGCTCAACTTCGCCCAGGGCGGGATCATGGCCACCAGCGGCTACTCCGCCGCCAGGCTGATCGTGCATCTCGGCGCGGGCGGTGGCGCCTACTGGCTGACCCTGGTCCTGGCCGCCGTCATCAGCGCGCTGGTCGGAGTGGCGATCGGCGCGCTCATGCTGGTCGCGGCGTCGCGGGCGTCCGACTTCGAGCTTTCCGTGGCCACGCTTGGCGTCTCGTTCATCCTGTCCTGGGCGGACCGGTCCGTGTTCGGCGCGCAGACGGTCTCGCTGCGCTCCTTCTCCGAGTCGGAGATCACCGTGGCGGGTGCCCACCTGAGCGTCGAGGGCCTCGGCATCATCGGGGTGACCGTGCTCCTCGCGCTCGTCGCTCACCTGGTCATCGAGCGGAGCCGGGTCGGCCTCGCGATGCGCGCGGCCAGCGAGGACCCGATGACCGCCAGGTCCTACGGCGTGTCGCGCACGACGGTGACCCTGGCAAGCTGGGCCTTCGGCTCAGCCATCGCCGGGGTGGCGGGGGTTCTCGTCGGCTCCTACATCCAGGTCGACAACGCGACCTCGCTTGACATCAGCATCATCAGCCTGGCGGCGCTTGTCGTCGGCGGTCTCGGCTCGTCCGGCGGGGCGCTGGCCGGCGGTGCCGTGGTCGGGCTCATCTCCAGCCTCGTCTCCGGCTACCTCACGCCGAATTACAAGAACACGATCGTCTTCATCATCGTGCTCGCGGTGCTGTTCGTCCGTCCGCAGGGCCTTTTCGGGCAGCGGAAGATCACGGTGGCCGAGACCGGAGCGGCGTCGCGCGAGCTGCCGAGCCTGCCCGGCCTCGGTTCGTGGAAGCGCCCGACGCCGGCCGTGGCCGGCGCGGTACTGGCGTGCCTGCTGATAGCGCTGCCCTTCCTGGCCCACCCGTACCCGCTCGAGACGTACGCGGTAGCCCTCGCGGTGGCCGCGGCGGTCCTGTCCATCTCCCTGCTTCAGTACTACGTCGGGGAGTTGTCGCTCGGGCATGGCGCGCTCGTCACGGTCGGCGGGTTCACCGTGGCCGTGGTGATGACGCGGTACACCGGCGTCCCGTTCTTCGTCGCCGCGCTCGCTGCGGTCCTGATCACGGCGATCATCGGCGCGGTCACCGCCGGGGTGACGCTGCGGATGTCCGGCCTGCACCTGGCGATCGCGACGATCGTGCTCGTCTACGTCGTGACCGAGGTGGCGGACCAGCTGACGATCACGGGAGGCCCGAACGGGACCAGCGTCCCCACGCCGTCGCTGGGCATCTCGAACCTCGGCAACACGGTCTACTACCTGGCCCTCGGCGTGTTCGTCGTCGTCGCGGCGGCGGGCTGCCTGTTCCTGCGCAGCCGTCTGGGCTACCGCGCGGTGCTGCTGCGAGACGCGCCGCGGGCCGCGCTGTCGCTCGGCGTCTCCGCGCGCCGCGTCCGCACCTACGCCTTCGCCATCAGCTCGGGGATGGCCGGCCTGGCCGGTGCCGCGCTCGCGGTCGTCGTCTCCTACATCGGGCCGACGGACTACGGGCTGCTGTGGTCCTTCACCGTCATCGTCGCCGCGGTCATCGGGGGCGGCGGGCTGATCTCGGGCTCGCTGATCGGCGCGGCGTTCGTCACGTTCATCCCGGTGATCTTCAGCCAGCTGTCCGGACTCAGCGACGGGCTGTTCGGCGTCACGCTCGTGGTCTTCATCGTCATCGCGCCGGGCGGGCTGCCCGCGGTCTGGACGCGGCTGCGGGCCTGGCGGCCGCGAAGACTGGCGGGTGATCCGGGTGCTTGAGGTGGCGCAGCTGCGGGTTGAGTTCGGCGGCGTGGTGGCGGTCGCCGACGCCTCGTTCGGGGTGGCGAGCGGCGAGGCCCTCGGCCTCATCGGCCCCAACGGCGCGGGCAAGTCCACCACCATCGGCGCGATTACCGGCTTCGTGCGGCCAGCCAGGGGCCGCATCACGGTCG
>JBOHCG010000498.1:0-6060 GCA_050698735.1 Streptosporangiaceae bacterium
GTGCCTGACAGCAGCACGTCGCCGGGCAGCAGCGTGATCGTGCGGGCGATGTCGGCGACCAGGTAGTGCATGTCCCACTGCATCTCGTCGGTTGACCCGTCCTGCACGACGGCGCCGTTGACGTAGGTGCGCAGCCGCTTGCCGTGGTAATCCCAGCCGGTGACCAGCCCGGGGCCTAGCGGTGCCATCGTGTCCGAGCCCTTGACGCGCAGCATCGAGCCGGCGTCGGTGTCGCGGAAGTCGTGCAGCCCGAAGTCGTTCGCGATCGTGTACCCGGCGATGTAATCCGCGACGGCCGAGGGAGGCACCCCACGGCAGGCGCGGCCGATCACGATCGCGACCTCGCCCTCGTAGTTCAGGTACCTGCAGCCGTCCGGCCTGACCACGGCGCCGCCGTGGCCGACGAGCGCGGAGGTGGGCTTCTGGAAATAGGTAGGCGCGGCCGGCAGCCTGGCGCCGAACTCCCGCACCCGGCTCTGGTGGTTCAGGTGCACCGCCACGACCTTCGTCGGCACCACCGGCGGCAGGTGCGCCGCGGCCGCCGCGGGCACCCGGCGGCCGTCCCCCGCGACCAGGTCCGCTCCGTCGCGGACCACATGGACGCACACGCCGTCGAGCAGGATCCGCCGGTACTCAGCCATGACCGCCCCCGGTCCAGCCAGCGGCCGGCCGGTCGAACCACAGGTGCATCTGCCCGGTGCCCACCGAGTTCTCGTACTCGCTGTAGGGCCGCGCGGGCGCGGTCACCGCGTCCTCGCCGAGCGCGGCGACCATCGTCAGGTAGGGCCCGAACCTGGCCTCCGGCCGGTACTTGAGGAATTCGGGCATGCTCTGGATCACCCGCGCGTGATCGCCAGCCTGCAGCCAGCCGATCCGCTCGAAGTCCGCCGCGCGGGCCGCCGCGGTCCTGATGTGCGCCGGGTCGCTGGCCTCGTGCGAGCGCAGTTCGCGCAGCGACCAGAACGTGTGCGACATCGCGCCGGAGGCTATCAGCAGCACGCGCCGGTCCGCCGACGCGATCGCGGCGCGCAGCGCCCGGCCGACCCGCAGGAAGTCCTCGGTCTCACCGGTCTGCGCGGTGCTGACGGAGACCCACCGCCGGTCCAGGCCCTTGCCGAGGTAGGTCCACAGGTTGACGGTGGCGTAGTGCACAGGCAGGCAGGGATCGTCGATCGCGGTGATCCACGTCCCGTGCGCGTCCGCCTGCTCCGTCATCGCGCGCGCCAGCGGAGGATCGCCGCGCCAGTCGTACGGGATCCGGCACATGCCCCTGGGCAGCTCGTCGGAGGTGAACAGCCCGGCTCGCACCTCCTGGGCCGCGACGACGAACTCCACGGTGGTGTGCCAGTGCGAGTCGAGCACCACGACGGTGTCGTAATCCAGGGCCTCGAAGACCTCGGTGCGCAGCCGCTGCAGCCCCGGCACCAGGCTGATCTCCTTGCCCTCGTTCAGCTCGACCCGCTCTGCGTAGGGCAGCATGATCGTGGGCACGTGGGCGAGCAGCCCGGCCCCGGTAACCTCACCCATCCTGGCCCCACCCTTCCGGTGCGTAGACCGTGTTCTTCACGTCGCCGTAGAAGTCGAAGCTCCAGGTACCGCCCTCCCGGCCGACGCCGGACTGCCTGGCCCCGCCGAACGGCGCCCGCAGGTCGCGGACGAAGAAGCAGTTGACCCAGACGGTCCCGGCGACAAGCTGCGCGGACACCCGGCTGGCGCGGTCATGGGAACCGGTGAAGATGGTGGCGGCAAGCCCGTACCTGGTGTCGTTGGCCAGCGCCACCGCCTCGGCCTCCGACGCGAAGGTCTGCACGGTGAGCACCGGGCCGAACACCTCCTCGGTGAGGATCTCCGATCCCGAAGGCGCCCCGGCCAGCAGCGTCGGCTGGTAGTACAGCCCGCCGATGGAGGGGTTCACCGCCCCGCCGAGCACCACCCGGGCGCCCGCAGCCACCGCGCGCCGGACGAAGCCGTCCACCCGCGCCAGGTGCTCGCGGGTGATGTTCGGCCCGATGTCGGTGGCCTCGTCCCGCGGGTCGCCCTGCCGCAGCGCGCCGGCCCTGACGAGAAATCGATCAAGGAACTCCGAGGCCACCTCCTCGGCGACGAGCAGCCTGGTGCCGGCCAGGCAGACCTGCCCGGCGTTGTCGTACTGGCCGACCGCGTGCCTGACCGCCAGGTCCAGGTCGGCGTCGGCGAACACGATCAGCGGCGACTTGCCGCCGAGCTCAAGCGAGGCCGGGGTCAGCTGGGCTCCGGCGGCCGCGGCGACCTGACGGCCGGTGGCGACCGAGCCGGTGAAGCAGACCCGGGCCAGGTCCGGGTGCGCGGCCAGCGGCGCGCCCGCCTCGCGGCCCAGGCCCTGCACCACGTTGAAGACGCCGTCCGGTAGCCCGGCCTCGCGGGTGATGTCGGCGAGCAGGCTGGCGGTCAGCGGCGCCCACTCCGGCGGCTTGGCGACCACGGTGTTCCCGGCCGCGAGGGCCGGGGCTATCCGCCAGGTCGCGAGCATGAGCGGAGCGTTCCACGGCGTGATGATCGCGGTGACGCCGGACGGCGCCCAGGACACCTGCTCGCGGTGGCCGTTGATCTCCAGCCCGCCGCCGTCGAGCCGGCCGGGCCAGTCGGCGAAGAACCGGAAGTTCTGTGCCGCCCGCGGCATCACGCTGCGCAGGTGCGACCGGAGCAGCGCGCCGTTGTCCGCGGTCTCGACCGCGGCGAGGTCCTCCGTGCGCGAGAGGATCCCGTCGGCGATCGCGTGCAGGATCTCCGCGCGCCTGTCCGGAGCGGTCGCCGCCCACGAAGGGAAGGTATCCCTGGCCGCCGCCACGGCCGCCGCCACCTCCGCCTCGCCGCCGCGGGCGATCTCGGCGAGCGGCTGCTCGTCGATGGGGGACAGGTCGGTGAACGTGGTGGCCGATCCAACCCTGCGGCCGCCGATCCAGTGCCTGGTATCGACCTGCACCCCGGCCACGGTCGCGGTGCTCATGAGGTAACACCCGGATCGTTCTGAATAGAAGGGACCGGTGCCCCGCGCTCCGCGAGCACCTTTCCGCCGTCCCAGCTGACGCCGACCTGCTGGTAGTAGCCGGCGATGATCTCGCGGACCTCCAGGCGCGCCAGCTCCTCCGAAGGCGACTCGAACAGCTCGAGCGTGGCATCGCCGCGCCAGGCCGGGCCGCCCTCGAAGCTGGCGCTGCGGGACCGGATCAGCTCGTCGAGCGCGTCGGGCGCGCCCTTCTCGATCGAGGGCACCCAGCGGTGGTGCGCCATCGGGTGCGCGTTCACGAAACCGGCAGAAGGCACCTGCTCGCGCAGCGTCACCACCGCCTGGGCGAGCCGACGGTCGGCCGCGGCCAGGGTGCCGGCGAACACGCCGTCCGCCGCGATCCGCGGCGCCGCGCGGCCGAACGCGTGCGGCCTTGTCTGGTGGATCGACCCGAGCTTCTTGGGGTAGCCCTGGTGCAGCCCGCGGACCAGCGCGAAGTCGGTGTCGACCCAGATGTAGACGCAGCGCGAGTAGACCTCGCCGGCAAAGCTGCACCGCACGACCGCGAAGCATTCGCGGTACTGGGCGCGGACCGGGTCGAGGAGCTCGGCGCCGTCAGGGCCGCAGGACTGCCAGTCGGCCCAGATCAGCGCCACCGCGCCGGGATCTTCACCCGCTGGGCGCAGCGGCGAAGGGAGCAGCTCGGCGACCCGCGCGGGGTCGGTGCGGTACTCGACGGTGAGCAGGTCACCGGAGTAGTGCCAGGGCGGCGCGGGCAGCAGCGAGGACCTGCCGGTCGCGGTGCGTGGGTAGAAGAACCCGGCTACGTCAGGCACAGGGCTCCAGCGGCAAGTCGTTTGTATCCATACGAGTTGCGATGCTAGCATGTCGCCGTGCCGCACACGGAAGAGGGCCGAGGCGGGACCGGGCCGGTTGCCGCCGTGTGCGAGCGCCTGCGGGCCGACGGCGTCGACGTCGTCCGGGTGTCGTTCCCCGATCTCATCGGCGTGGACCGCGGCCGCGACGTGCTGCTTGACGTGCTGCCCGCGGCGATGGAGCACGGCCTCGCGTTCTGCCGCGCGGTGTATCACACCTCTCCGATGGGGGACGTGGTGTCCGTCCAGGGAGGCCTGGAGCAGGGGCTGCCGGACGTCACCGTCCGGCCGGACCTGGCCACGCTCACCGTGCTGCCGTGGGAGCCGAACGCGGCCTGGTGCCTGGGCGACGCATACACCACAGACGGCGTGCCGGCGCCCGAGGCGCCGCGGACCGTCACCCGGCGGGTGGCGCGCCGCCTCGAGGGTCTCGGCTACTCGCTGACCTGCGGCCCCGAGCTTGAGTTCTACCTCTGCCAGCAGGGCCCTGACGGCGCCTGGCACCGCTACGCGGACGACCCGGGCAACGTCTACGTCGTCGGGCACAAGGGCGATCCGCAGGGGCTGCTGCTGCACATGCTGCGGCAGTTGCGCGACGCTGGCCTCAAGGTGACCGCGGCCAACCACGAGTTCTCGCCCGGGCAGTTCGAGATCAACCTTGGCCATTCCGGGATGCTCGACGCCGCCGACCGCGCGTTCCGGCTCAAGTCTGCCGTGCAGGAGATCGCGCGGCACCGCGACCTGATGGCCACGTTCATGGCCAAGCCGTTCAACGACGAGGGCGGGTCCGGGTTCCACGTGCACGTCTCGGTGAACGACGAGGCCGGGCGGAACGTGTTCGGCGACGAGTCCGGCCCGGACGGGCTTTCCGCGGTGGGGCGGCACGCGATCGGGGGGGTGCTCGCGCACGCGCCGGCGCTGAGCGCCCTGCTCAACCCGACGATCAACTCCTACAAGCGGTTCGGCCCCGACACGCTGGCGCCCTGGCTGATCGACTGGGGCCTGGACAATCGCAGCGCGATGGTGCGGGTGCCGCCGGAGCGCGGGCCAGGGGCGCGGATGGAGGTCCGCCTCGGCGACGCCACCGCGAACCCCTACCTGGCGCTCGCCGCCGTCGGCGCGGCCGTCTGCCTCGGCATCCAGGACAAGACCGAGCCGCCGGACAAGCTTGAGGGGTACGGGTATGACCCGGGGCGTTCGGCGATCCTGCCGATGCGGCTGCCCGCGGCGCTCGATGCCCTGGAGGCCGACGAGGAACTCGCCGAGGTGCTCGGCGGCTACTTCGTGGCCTCGTTCGTCGCCTACAAGCGCAACGAGATCGAGCGGTTCGAGCGCTTCGTCACCGACTGGGAATACCGCGAGTACGCCTATCACCTGTGAGCCCGCGGCATCAGCCCTGACGCGGGCCCAGAGGTGGGTACTGCTGCGCGTCCGGCCGTGCGCCCGGCCGTGCGCCCCGGCGTTAGCCCGGGCAGGCCCTCGTCCAGCCGCTTGGCGAGGGTGCGCAGGCCGCGGTAGGCGGCGGTGCGGACGGCGCCGGGTCGCTTGCCGAGCACCTCGGCGGCGCTGACGGCGTCGAGGCCGAGGACGGTGCGGAGCAGGACGGCCTCGGCCTGGTCGGCCGGGAGGCTGTTGATGAGGGCGAGGGCGGCGGTCGTGGACAGCGCCTCGAGCGCGCCGTCGGCCGTGTCGTTGGGGGCGGGCCTGGTGGCGAGGTCCTCGTGCGGGACAGGCAGCGCGGGCGGCCTGCGGGCCTGGTGGCGCAGGTGATCCAGGGCGCGGTGCCTGGCGATGGTGGCGATCCAGCCGCGGAAGTGGTCGTAGTCGCCGGTGAAGCCGGCCAGGTCGCGGGTGACCTGGAGCCAGGTCTCCGAGGCGACGTCCTCGGCGTCGTCGCCGACCAGCGAGTGCAGGTAGCGCAGCAGGCGGGGCTGGACGTCGCGGTACAGGGTGCGGAACGCCTCGGAGTCACCGCGCTGGGCCGCCACCACGGTCCCGGCCAGTCCCGCGCCCAGTCCCGCGCTCGGGCCCGCCTCAGCCGGATCCGTCCCGTCCGGATCCGGCTTAATCGCAAAACAATCAGCTGACGCGTCGACCGATCGTCCCATCGGCCTACAGCCTCATCAGGCCATCACGGACTCTGCGCAGGACCTCGGGGGCGACAGCCGGCCTGGCTCGTCTGACCGCGGGAGCTTGCCC
>JBOHCG010000499.1:0-6030 GCA_050698735.1 Streptosporangiaceae bacterium
GACGAACAGCTCGTCAGGGTCGGTTCCCTTACATGCGGCGCGTGTGGTCCAGTCAGTGATCCACATGTGCCCACTCCTCTTGATCGTCGAGCACGGTCACCCGACGGTCGTCTCGATGGGTTGCGATCCCGGGGTCAGTGCGTGCGGCCGCCCTGCCACGGTTATCTGTTCGTGATCCAGCAACTTACGGAAGTCCGGCCTGGATGCCAAGACCCCGGCATGGCCATTTACCAAATAGTCCTCATGGGCTATATACAAGAGGTAATGATCACTCTCTGGTTGTGGTGATGTCCTAATAGTAACTACTGGCCCGGCCAGGTACGCGGCCGACCCGCTCACGAATTCCGATTGTGCATGGTTTGGCTACGTTATCGTGATCTGCGGGCGTCTGGGCCGTTTATGCCCGCGTGTTAGGGCACCTGCCACTTGCCATCCCGGCGTACCCTGATCGCGTGCAGTCCGGAGAGACTTTTTTCACCCGCACGAGCGTGCTCGGCCGCCTCATCACGTTCGCAGCCGTCGGCGGGGTGCTGGCCGCGGCCCTGGTGATTCCGGTCGTCGCCGCGACGGGAGTCCTGGTCAGGAACGAGGCCAACAAGTTCACCACCCTGTCGCTGGACTCCCAGGCCCTCCCGCAGCGGTCGGAGATCTTCGACAACAGCGGTCACCTGCTCGCGTACGTCTACGGCGTCGACGTGCCCTATGGCAGCAGCGCCACCAACTCCCAGACGCTGCAGTACTTCGGCTGGGACCGGCAGCCGGTGGACTTCGACCAGATCCCGCCGGCCATGGTGAACGCGATCGTGGCCATCGAGGACTCCAGGTACTGGCAGCACGGCGCGATCGACCTGCGCGGCACCATCCGCGCGGCGGTGAATGACATCCAGCACCAGCCGGTCCAGGGCGGATCCACGATCGCCCAGCAGTACGTGAAGAACGTCTTGCTGCTTGACGCCGAGGTAGCCAGGAACACCAAGGCCGAGCAGGCCGCGTACGCGGAAACGCTGACCCGCAAGCTGAACGAACTGCGGATGGCAGTAAACATCGAGCACGCGCAGAGCAAGCAGGACATCCTGGCCGGCTACCTGAACGACGCCTATTTCGAGAACAACGCCTACGGGATCGAGGCCGCGGCCGAGACCTACTTCGACACCACGGTGCAGAGGCTAACCGTGACCCAGGCCGCCACGCTCGCCGGCATCGTGGAGAACCCGTCCGCCTACGACCCGATCCTGCACCCGGGTAATGCGCTGACCCGGCGCAACACCGTGCTCGCCCGGATGGCGGCGACGGCCAACGGGCTCACCGCCGCACAGGCCAAGGCCGACGAGGCCATGCCCCTCGGCCTGCACGTCTCGGTGCCTGAGAGCGGGTGCGAGTCCAGTTCCGTAGGCACCGCCGGGTTCTTCTGCGAGTACGTGGAAGAGGTCTTCCTGCACGACTCCGCGTACGGAGCGACGCCGATGGCCCGGGCCAAGCTGCTTTCCACCGGTGGCCTGCGGATCTATACCACGCTCGACCCGCAGGACCAGCAGGCCGCCTACAACGCGGTCAACTACGTCGAACCCGACCACAGCAGCTACTACAACCCGGGTCGCAACGCGGACACCGAGGCGGTGATCCAGCCGGGCACCGGCGATATCCGCGCAATCGCGGAGAATGCGCCCTACGGCACCGGGAGGGGGCAGACGGCGATCGACTACGCGGTGAACACGGCGTACGGCGGAAGCGCCCAGGGTGTCCAGACGGGTTCCTCTTCTAAGCTGTTCACCCTCATCACCGCGTTGGACCAGGGCATTCCGTTCGGCTTCACGCTGCACGTGCCCGGCACCCAGACGATCGGCGGCTACACCAACTGCCAGGGCGGGCCGGCCGGGAACTACAAGGGCGTCCCCGGCGCGTACAACGTGACCAACGCCGAAGGGCCGCAGTCGGCGTCCACCCAGTCGCTGTACACGGGGACCACCCAGTCGGTCAACGTGTTCTATGCCCAGCTGGAGAAGAAGGTCGGCCTCTGTAACGTCGTGCGCACCGCGGTCTCCATGGGCATGACCCGGGTGGACGGCACGTCGCTGCTGAAGCCGGACGGCACGCTGTACTCCGCGGACAACATCCCGTCCTTCACCCTAGGCTCGGTCAACGTGTCGCCGCTGTCGATGGCGGCGGCCTACGCCACCGTAGCGGCCAGGGGCATCTACTGCGCGCCGGTCGCCATCACCAAGATCGTCACGGCCAGCGGCGGCTCCCTGTCGGTCCCATCGGCAGGCTGCCACCGGGTGCTCTCATCTGGCGTGGCGGACGCCGTCAACTACATCCTGCAGGGCGTGCTTGTCTCCCCGGGCACGGCGGCCACGGTCGGCGGTTTCCCCGGAAGGGAGGCCGCGGGCAAGACCGGGACGTCCAACGTGGAGAACGGCTACGGCACCCCGTACGCCGCCTTCGCCGGCTACACGCCCAGCCTGGTGGGCTATGTCTCGGTATTCAATCCCGTCTCCCCGACCGTCCACGACACCATGGGCGGGTCGGCCAGCTGCTACCGGCTTGAGTACGGGGGCCTGTCCTGTTCAGGCGAGATGTTCGGCACGAACGCGCCCGCGTCGACCTGGCACATGACGTTCGACCACGCCAACCTCGGGCGCGCCAGCGACTTCGTCCCCGTTCCCGCCGACAGCCCGTTCAACTCCAAGGGCAACGGGCAGGTCGTGGTGCAGCCGACGCCGACCAAGAAGAAGGGCGGCAAGGGCGGCGGAGGCGGCCCCGGCGGGCCACCTACCCCCATTACCCCGCTGCCGACGACATTCCCGACGCCGACCAAGAAGGGCGGTTGAATGACGGTGGTCAGCCGGCCGTTAGCTGGCGGCCGTTAGCTGGCGGCCGTTAGCTGGCGGCGGACCTCGGCGGCGACACGTGCCCCGTCCGCACGGCCCGCCACCCTCGGCGTGACCACGCGCATGACCTGGCCCATGCCCGGCATGCCGCTGGCACCGGTCTCGGTGATCGCCGCGGTGACGAGGGCGGCCAGATCGTCGTCGCTGAGCTGAGCCGGAAGGTAGCCCGCGAGGACCTCCCCCTCGGCGCGCTCGGCCGCGGCCTGGTCAGCGCGGTTGGCGGCCGCGAATGCCTCGGCGGCCTCCCGCCGCTTCTTCGCCTCGCGGGTGAGCACCCTGACGATCTCCTCGTCGCTGAGATCACGGGCCGAGGCGCCTGCCACCTCCTCGTTCGTGATAGCGGTCAGCGCCATCCGCAGCGTGCGCATCCGCACCTGATCGCGTGCCCGCATCGCGGTGGTCAGGTCCGCGCGCAGCCGGTCCTTTAGCTCAGCCACGGATCCATCCTAGGAAACGGGCGCGCGGTCGGCCGTCAGTGCCACACCCATGTCCATGACACCATGTGTAGGTGCGAATGCGGACTCTTATCTCGGCTACCGCCGCCGTCGGTGCCGCCGGCGTCGGCCTGGCCGGCTATGCGACGGTCATCGAGCGCAACTGGTTCGCCCTGCGGCAGTACGACGTCCCGGTCCTGCCGCCGGGCACGAGGCCACTGCGGGTGCTGCACATCTCCGACACGCACCTCACGCCGGGGCGGCGCCGGCTGATGTCCTGGATCCGGTCACTCGACGATCTGGACCCGGACCTGGTCGTCAACACCGGGGATGCCATCGCGCATCAGGAGTCCGTCCATTATTTCCTGGACTCCCTCGGGCCGTTGCTTGACCGGCCGGGTGTATTCGTGTTCGGCTCCAACGACATGTACGCGCCGGAGCCGAAGAACCCGATGCGATACGTCCGCCGGTCAAACTCCCGCTGGTGGGAGCGGAGGGGTCCCGACCTGCCCTGGGAGAAGCTCCGCGATGAGATGGTCGCGGCGGGCTGGCTGGACCTGAACAACCAGCGAGGCAGGCTGACGGTGGCCGGCGTCAACCTCGCGCTGGCGGGCGTCCACGATTCGCATATCAAGCGGGACCGCTACGAGAAGGTGGCCGGCCGGGCGGACCCGGGCGCCGACCTCCGCATCGGCGTCCTGCACTCGCCAGAGCCCAGGCTGCTCGACAGGTTCGTCGCCGACGGCTACGAACTGCTGCTCGCCGGGCACACCCACGGCGGGCAGCTGTGCCTGCCCTGGTACGGCACGCTGGTCACCAACTGCGGCATAGACCGCGAGCGGGCCCGCGGCCTGCACCGGCATCCCGCCGACGGCGAGGCCTGGCTGCACGTATCGGCCGGCCTGGGAACCTCGCCCTGGGCGCCGGCCAGGTTCGCCTGCCGCCCAGAAGCCAGCCTGCTCACCCTGGTACCCCGCTGAGGACGCACTGGCTTCCGAGTTCGGCAGCCGTCTGACGCCGTCCGGCCCGAGCGGGTCTGCCTTTCCGCTAGACTGTCGAGGACTCGTCCGGCGCCGCCGAGGCTCCGGGCGGGCGGGGTGTAGCGCAGCTTGGCAGCGCGCTTCGTTCGGGACGAAGAGGCCGCCGGTTCAAATCCGGCCACCCCGACCCAGGTAGAAGTGTTATCCGCTGCCATTTCGTTCAGCTTCCTTTCCGCTCGTGCGTCATTCGTGCGTCAAGACGGCGCGACCAGGACTCCATTACCTTGCTGTGTGCGTCAGGCGCGAGGGTTGGCATACCGCTGCGTGGTGGCGTAGTCCTCGTGGCCGAGCAGCGCCTGCACGTCGTACAGCGGGACGCCATCCTGCACCAGCCACGAGGCAGCCGTGTGCCGCATGATCCGCGGCGGGAACCGGCGGACGCCGGCCGCGGCGATCGCGGGATACCAGACCCTGTTGCGGAAGTGCCCGTCGGTCACCGGGCCGCCTTCCGGCGCGGTGAACACGAGCGCATCCCGCGGGCGCCCCGCCATCAGCCGCGACATGCCCTCCAGCGTCTGCGGGGGCACTGGCACGACGCGATGAGACTTCTTCGACTTCGGGTGCTGGCGCAGGCCCTCGCGGGTCATCACGTCGACCACGGTCAGCTTGCCGCGCAGCCAGTCCACCCGGTGACCGTGCAGCCCGTACAGCTCGCCGGGCCGTAGACCCACGTCCATCCCTAGCTCGCGGAGCTCCAGGGCACGGTGTGGATCAGCGGAGACAGCGGCGTCCCCGAACGGGTCAGCATTCACTCCGCCGAGTGTCCTCCGCCCCTGCCACCCGAGCGACCCGTTTTCGACGGTCCGCCCTACCTGGGGCCTGGGTTCCGCAGAATACAGGTGACATAGAGTGACGAAGGGCACGCCTACCTGGGGAACCGTTCGTTCGCCTAGAGAGTCGGAGTGTCTCTAAGGGTTGGCTCATCGCTGGGGCTGTGCGTAAGGGGACCGCTCTACGGACAGCCGGCCGCCGCGCCGGCCCGGCGAGCGCGACATGCGGAAATGCCGTCTCACTAACCTGGTCCGCGAATCTGTCCGGTGACGGGGGCCAAAACGGTACGCTGACCGGGTGGGTGAACTCATCGGCTACGCCAGATGCTCCACCATCCTGCAGCCGCCGTCCGCGTAAGGACGTTCCGCCGGCCCGGCTGCGCGATCGGGTGCTGTTCGAGACCGTCTATGTCTGCGGCGCCCGCGCCGCGAGGTCGCCAGATCTATGGCGCCATGCAGAAGGCGATCGGTACGGGCGTCCTATGTCAGGTGATCGTTGACCCGCCGGGACAGGGGCCCCCGCATTCCGAGCGCTCAAGGGAAGCAGGATGACCAGCCCGCCGGGTGAGGGGTCAGGCGGGCAAATCCTGCCTGACAGGGCTGATTCGCTGGTGCGTGAGGTAGGGCGTTCGCTGATCCAGCGCGGGCTGGGCGAGGGTACATCCTTGTTCGCCCCGGCCCGCAAGGCCTGGTCGCCGGAGACTGTCTCGGAACTGTACCGGCGCTACAACGAGCAGCCCGATACCGGCACAGACAGCTTCCTGGTAAAGCTCCATCGCCAGATGGAGGAAGCGTCCGACGACGCGATCCTGCTCTCGGCGGAGCTGCTGACCCTGCACGCCTTGCCTTTGAGCAATCTCACTGAGCCGAAGAAGCGCGCACGCATCCAGGAGGTGCT
>JBOHCG010000500.1:0-6029 GCA_050698735.1 Streptosporangiaceae bacterium
GTGCTGCTGCTCACCGGGGCCACGCTGGGGGAGCGGTACGGCCGCCGGCGGATGTTCGTGCTGGGCCTCGGCCTGTTCACCGCCGGATCGGCGGCGGCCGCGCTGGCGCCGACAATCGGCTGGCTGGTGGGCGCGCGGGCGGTGCAGGGCGTCGGCGCCGCCATGCTGATCCCGCTCACGCTCACGCTGTTGTCGGCGGCGGTGTCCCCGCAACGGCGCGGCCTGGCCCTGGGCGCCTGGGGCGCGGTCGGCGGACTGGCCATCGCCATCGGCCCGCTGGTCGGCGGAGCCGTCGTCGAGGGCGCATCCTGGCAGTGGATCTTCTGGCTGAACGTGCCGATCGGCGTGGCGCTGCTGCCCGCCGCGCGGCTGCGGCTGACCGAGAGCTACGGCACGGCCACCCGCCTCGACCTGCCCGGCCTGGTACTCGCGAGCCTGGGCCTGCTGGGCATCGTGCTCGGCGTGGTTCGCGGCAACGACCACGGCTGGACCGGCTTGACCGTCCTGCCGCCCATGGTGATCGGCGCGCTGCTCGTCGCGGCGTTCGTCGCCTGGGAACTGCGGGCCCGTGAGCCGATGCTGCCGATGCACCTCTTCCGCAGCCGCGGCTTCGCGGTGACGAACGCGGCCTCCCTGCTGATGTTCTTCGGGATGTTCGGCTCCATCTTCCTGCTCGCCCAGTTCCTGCAGGTTGTCCAGCACTACAGCCCGCTGCCGGCCGGGCTGAGGACGCTGCCCTGGACCGCGATGCCGGTGTTCGTCGCCCCGGTGGCGGGCGCGTTGTCCGACCGCATCGGCGGCCGGCCGCTGCTGGCCGCGGGGCTGGCCCTGCAGGCCGTCGGCCTGGGCTGGCTGGCCGCCGTTACCAGCCCGACCGTGTCCTACCTCACGCTGGTCCCCGCGTTCGTCATCTCAGGCGTCGGGATGTCGCTGTTCTTCGCACCGGTGGCCAACGTCGTGCTCAGCTCGGTGCGCCGTGACCAGGAGGGCATCGCGTCCGGCGCGAACAACGCGATCAGGGAACTCGGCGGCGTGTTCGGGATCGCCGTGCTCGGCGCGGTGTTCGCCGCCCGTGGCGGCTACGCCAGCGGAACCGCATTCGTCTCCGGGCTCGCGCCCGCCGTGTGGGTCGGCGCCGCGGCCGTGGCCGCCGCATCGGCGGCCGCGCTGCTGCTGCCCCGGTTCAGGAAGGCCGCCTCGCCGGCCCTAGCGGACCTCGACACGGCGCCAGAACCCGGCCCGGTCCCTGCGCAGGCCCGCAGGCAGTTCGCGATGGCCTCCGGCGAGCCGTTCGCGGTGACCGCCGGCGACGTCGAGCCGACCCGCTGACCTCCCTGGCCGCGCCGCTCAACCCCGGACCCGGATCCCGCCCTCGCGATGGGATCCGGGTCCTAGGCCGCTGCGGACCACCGGACCGTGAAGCCGGCCAGCGTGTAGCCGAGCGCGTTCACCGTCGGCTGGATGAAGTCGTACCTGATGATCTGCGCGGCCTCGCCCCGCGCCGCCGCGAGCAGCGGCTGCGTCACCTTCGCATCGTGGGTGGCCTGCTGGAACGCGAGCGTCTGCGCCTGGGAATACAGCACCGCCTCGGAGAACTGCGGCCGGATCAGCCCCCCGCAGCCGAACCCCGGATAGGTCCAGCTGTGCTGGGTGTCCACCGGGTGCGACAGCGTGTTGTCGATGGTGACGTCGTGCACAGAGCGCGGAAGCTGCGGAGCGGGCAGCACCACGGTTACCGTCACCCGGCCGGGCGTGCCCTGGACCGGGCGGCTCAGCACCCGCAGCAGGTAGTGCCCCGTCGCGGGCGCCCACCAGGACGGCCCCGGGTTCAGGTTGACCGTGGCTGAGGCGTGGCCCACCGCGTCGAAGGTGCTCGAGTACCAGCACGGCCAGATGCCGATGCTCTTGCTCACCTTGTGGGTGAACACGAAGCTGAAGTTCTCCGTGCCAAGGGCGGGCTGGGCGATGCCCTCGATCTTCTGCAGCACGAACGGGCCGAGCTCGGTGTTGGTCGTCGTGCCGGAGGTGATCGATGTCCACGGCCAGGCGAGCTTGAGGTCCGGCAGGTGGATGTTGATCCCCACCAGGTGCAGCGCGCCGGACAGCCCCGTGATCACGGCGAACGCCAGCGCCTTGCGGAAGATCAGGACCAGCACGGCGATCCCGGCCGCCCACTTGACCTTGAGCGGTATCCGCCGCCGCGGCCCGAGCGGCAGCACGATCCGGCGGGTGTCGGCCTGGCCCGGACCGGGGCGGACGACCGTCCGCGGCGAGACCGGTTCCGGCCAGCCCCGCACCGGCCAGCCCCGCACCGGCCAGCCCCGCACTGGGTCGTCGGCGAAGTCGGGTGGACCGAAGCCGTCCGACTCGTCACCCCAGTAGTACGACTCGTCCGCGGTCTCGTCGACCCGCCCGCGCGGATACCCGGCCTGGGAAGGCCTGCTGCCGACCCTGGTAAAGCGAGCCATTCGGTCCACCTCCGCTACGCTTGCCGCGAGTATTGGGCTATGGCCGGGTAGTCGAGGCTGAGCACCACGGGCACGGCCCCGAACGATGGCCGGAAGCGCGTGCCGGGCCGGTCCGGCGCGTCCGGTATGTCGGCGTCCGGCCAGCGCATCTTCATGTGCCGGATGGTCAGGCCAGCCACCGAGTAGGGGAAGTCAAGGACCGAGATCTCGTAGGACCGCAGCAGCCCGCCCCAGCGGAATGCGGCGAAGACGCTGGCCAGGCCACGGACGGACAGCGGTCGCCTGGCGGTGACGTCGATGTGATAGACGGCCCAGGCCAGATCGATCAGCTCGTCGGCGCACTGCAGCAGCGCGTCGGCCTTGGTCCGGTACGCGCTCCCGTCGGGATTCCTGGTGCCGAGCCGCTCGCCGTGCACCGGGGAGTAGCGGGGCTGCGCCTCGCACTGCATCCAGTCGCACGCGGCAAGCAGTTCCCACCGCACGCCGGTCCGCGTCGCCACGTCCCGGTAGAGCGGCTCGGCGTATGTCAGCGGGTCCTTGGCCGTCGTCACGAATGCGTTGGATACCGCCAGGGGTATCTGCGGGACATACCGCCGGCTGGTGATCCGCGCCGGGCGCGCCGGGCGCGCCGCCGTCGTCCCGCGTGCGCTGCGACCGCCCTGCTCGCCCCGGCGCCGTGCCGACCCGACCGCGACCGCCGGCACCACGAGAGCCGCCGCCAACGGGTACGTGTCACCAGGAATGTCGCTCCCGCCCCGAATCACCGAACCGCCTCCGACCGAACCGCCTCCGGCCGAACCGCCTCCGGCCGAACCGCCTCCGGCCGAACCGCCTCCGGCCGAACCGCCCCGCGCCCCGCCCCCGCGCGCCGCCGTCTGCCCGCCCCCGTGCGCCGCACCCTGACCCGGCTGCACCGCCACCACGCCAGGCCTCGCCGGCTCGACCACACCGATCGGCGCCACCTGCCGCGCCACACCCTGCGGAGCGGTCGCCTGCACAACCGGCTGCACAACCGGCTGGGCCGCCGGCTGAGGCGAGGCCTGAGGTGCGGGCGACCGCGCGGGTATCGGCCCCGGGGAGTCGTACTGGTACAGGTTGTACAGCCGCATCAGCGCGATGAGGTTCGCCCCGTAGTTCGGGTCGGTCGCGTACACGCCGGTCAGGTCGTTGGCGAACGCGTCGGGCACGTCGCGGTCGGCCATCGCCCGCTGGTAGGCGGCGCCGGTGGCAAGAAGCTCGCTGTGATCGGCGATGCTCTCCGCGATGTTGTGGTAGACGCGGAACCCCGCGTCCACCGTCACCCACTGGCTGCCCTCGTACTCGCTCGTGGAGTACACGTCGGTGCCCGCCGGACCGGATCCCTTGATGCCGAACAGGTTGTGGTCCTTGGTCGCGAGCTCGCTCTGCCCCCAGCCGGACTCGTCGATCGCCTGGGCGATGGTCACCGCGGCAGGGATGCCGTACCTGCGCTGCGCGGCGATCGCCCCGGGCGCGACCTGGCTGATGAACGCCTGCTGGGAGCTCACGGCGGGAACCGCGCTCGTCGCGGCCGGCACTGCGTTCCTGTGATAAGGCTGCGCGGGCTGCGCGGGCTGCGCGGGCTGCGCGGGCTGCGCGGGCTGCGCGGAGAGCCCGGCGGAAGCGTCCTCGGCCGTCACCTGCGCTCCCGGGATCACCGCGCTCCCCAGCCCGGCCGCGCCAACCGCCTCCGGCCCGCCTCCGGCCTGCTGCTTGGCCGGAACCTGTACCTGCTGCCCGGCAGGCTCGCGCTGCGCGGCAAGCTGGTCGCCCGTGCCGAGAACCGCCGCAGGCGGCGGCGCCTGCAGGCCGGGAACCTCGGCAAGGCCCGCCCGCTCGTCCCCGTCCACCTGCACACCCTGGCCGCCTGACCCGCCTGACCCGCCTGACCCGCCTGACCCGCCAGCCCTGGCCGAACCCCCGGCACCGCCCGACGTTCCGCCCCCGGCTGCGGATGGGTCGCCGTTGTCGACGAATCCGGTGACGCCCTGCGCGCTCAGCGGGTTGCGATAGGTGTGCGCGTTGACCGAGAAGTCGGGCAGCGAGTCGGCACCGATGGTGGAAAGGACGCCGCGGCTGTACTTGGTGACGACCTCGACGTGCCCGTCGAACATGGCCCAGTCGCCGGGCTTCGGCTGGTAGCCGTCGCCGATCGGGCGCCAGCGACCGGCGGCCCGCGCCTGCTGCATGATCGACATGACGTTCGGCGAGGCCGGGTTCGGGTCCACCCGCACGTCGGCCCATTTGTGCAGCGAGTACGGGTAGCTCCCGCCGCCGGTCACCCAACTCTGCTGACCGACAGACTGCGCGCCCATCTCGAGCGTCAGCGAGGCGAACGCGGCGCACGATGCGCCATGGTCCACTCCGTCCGCGCTGTCGCTCTGCCAGATGATCGCCTCCATTTCGGCCGGCGTCTTGTCCTTTGCCATCCGGAGGTAATAGCTGGCCACCTTGACGATGGCCGAACGCAGCGCTCCGCCGTCCGCGGCGGCCGGCCGGACCACGCGGGAGAAATCAAGCACATGCACCGGGAGGCTGGTCGGCGAGGTCATATCGCCGACCGTCCCATGCGCCAGCGAAAAGCCAGTCATCGCGCCGCAGGTGCTGAGGCTGACCAGCGCGGTTGCCTGCTGCCAGCCCGCCTTCCTAGCGGTACGCACGCCAATCACCTCCTTTCCTGCCGCCGGATCACCGCGGCGCGCAGCTAATCGGAACTGCCTCAGCTCGCGGTCGCGCCGGAAATCGTCCTCAGAATGGCCTGCACCTGCGCCGCGCCCGGGTTATTCGAGTTCTCGAAGAGCACGCTGACGTTCTCCGCAGCCTGCGTCGTCGCGCCCACCACCCACGATTGGAAGATGTTCGCCACCAGCAAGGCCTGCCCGGCCGAAGTCGTGATCGGCTGGGCGCACAGGCTGGGGAATCCGGCGTGCGAGATGATCGCGGACGACCCGGTGTACCGCGCGCAGTTCGCCGGGCTGCTCTCGAGCCCGGCCTGGACGGCAGGCTTGCCGTTCGAGCCGGTTATCGTGGCACCGCCGACAATGTTGTTAATGGCACGGGCCGCCACCTCCAGGCTGTCGATGGGGTTATCCGGGTTGTACGGATGGTGCAGGTTCAGCGACCACGCGATGGCACCGCCCTGTGCTGCCGCTATCGGCTCCAGGCCCTTTCTGCCGCTCTTAGCGTCGGCGTAATTCGGATTATCGCCGCTGGTCATCAGCGCGAATACCCAGAGGATCTGGCTCGTCCCGTCCGAGCAGGCGAAATTCACCTGGTTCGGCTCGGATACGACATTGGGATTCTGGCAGGCGGTGGTTATCTCGCTCTTCACGCTCGCCACGCTGACGGGCCACTGCGCGTGCGGGCGCAAAAGGACGATTGCCGCCACGGCGGTCGCCGCCGCTGCTGCGGCGGTCACGATGGTCACCTTGCGCCCGCGGCCGAACCTGCCAGGGCCAGCCGTGCGCCTGCCGTGGTCGATCAGCGTCCTGGTGCGCTCCTCGGCAGGCGGCCGGTATACCGGCGGCCGGTGCGGCCGCACCG
>JBOHCG010000501.1:0-6019 GCA_050698735.1 Streptosporangiaceae bacterium
TCCCCTCCACGACCAGGGGCCCAGGTTGGTGGTGGCCCGTCATCAGCACATCGGCACGCGACAAGCGTCGATGAATGACCGATGCGCGCGACCCGGCCAAGCAGGGCATCGAGGACACTCCGCTGTTCCTCGCTGGGCTCGGCATCAGGCCACAGGAACCAGACCGTGGTCTGATCCGGGAGAACAGTGGGATAGGTCCGGCCTTGCTTCCCCCGTTGTTCGGGGAGCACCTCAAGAACCCCGGCGGCCACTGTCGCAGTCTCACGCCCGGTCGGCAATCCGGCTCGTTGCGCGTCCACGATGGCCTTAGCCTCGGTCTTAGCAAGTGCCACGCGCGCCCGCCGGACCGCCCGTTCGTCACCAGATCGCTCCGCCTCATCCACCGCAAGACGCGCGTCGGTCGTCAGCGTGTAGGTGCGTGAGACGTCCCGCGTGAGCGCGGTCGGGTCATTCACCGGAACGAAGTGCGTCACTACGCTGCGGCTGTATCGCTCACCGCAATGGATGGACGGTGGATCCTGCTCTTCAAGCCAGCGCAGTGCGCTCCGCTCGGCTGGATCCGGGTTGTCGTTGTCGGCCCATGCGGCCACCATGGCCGAGAAGAGACGTGCCGGGTGCGGCGGCCACTCCGGCCTGTTGCGGTCGTTGAACTGCGTGGCCGTGTAGCGGCCGGACAGCAGTTCCACGGCGATGGCGAACATTACGCGGTCGCCGCCTCTCCGGCTTCGGTCAACTGCTGACTGCGCCGGATTAGCTCGACCAGCCGAGGCGCCGGGCGAAGGGTCAACTCGCCGTTGCGCCAGGGCAAGCCCGCCTCCGCGGCGTGGTCGGCGGCCTCCGCGATCAGTTTCAGCGCGTCTGCACCGGTCAGGTCGAATGGGATCGCCGCTCCGTCACGGGTTACCATCTCGAAGGTCGCTGGTCTCTCACATACCAGGACGCAACGCGAGCGCAGGTCGAAGCCTTCTTCGAAGGCCAGCGCAGCGGCCGTAAGGCCTAGCGCGGCGAGCGCAGTCCGCGCAGCGGCCTCGGCCTGACCGCGCTGTCCGTCGAGAACGGAGCCGTCCGGCCGGGTCGGGAAGCGAAGCCGCCGGAGTTGGATGAACGACAGGACGGTCGTTCCGATGATCTCCCTGGCAGTAACTCCACCGGCCCGGGGATCGATAGATGGTGTGACGTTGCCGAGATTGGCCTGCGACGGACGGCCGGCCTCGCGTCCGCCCTGCCCACCGCCATCCTTCGCCCCAAGCAGCTTGGGCTTGCCGGTGGCGTCCCGTTCCGCCTCGTTCTCGTCAAGCGTCCACGTCCCATCGGGAGCCTGATAAAGCCGACCAGCCCGGAGTTCTATCCCTACAGGATCGATACGGGACGCTGTCCTCTTTCCTGTTTCGATTCCGAGTGCCACGATCTCCGACGTGATTGCGCGCTCGTATTTCGCACCCAGGCCGCCGCGTGGACCGGTGGAATCCCAGCCGCCGAATACGAGCGTATGCGGGCTGTGATGGTATAGGCCTGCCGCGTCTCGGGGTCGCGCCTCCGTGATCGCTATTCCCGTTGGCCCATTGCGGAAGAGGTGCTCTCCGTCATAGCTGTCGCGGAGGAGTGCGTCGAAGATCCGGTGCGGTGCCTCGTAGTCGCTGATCCGGTCGAACCCTGCCAGGTCAGAGATCTGGGCGAAGTCCACGGAGTTCACCGGAGCGAGCAGGTCCGCACGCCGGATGGCATCGAGCAACGCGAGTTCAAGCCGGTTGGCCTGCGAGGCTACGGAATCGAGCACCACAGACTCGGCGACCGAGCCTCCATTTCCGTCCGCGGACGGAACGTAACGATCCTCGGTTGCGTATCTGGTTTCGGCGTTTTCCGGGACACTGTAGGTCGGCGGGAACACCTTGTCTCCCGGTCCGCCGAGCGGTTGCAGGACGGTCCTGCATCTGACGCCGACGGCGTCGCCAGCAACGCCTGCTCGTAGCTCGTCATAAGTCATCGACATGAGAACTCCTTTGTCTCAGGTAATTGCATTGTTCTGATCAGTAAATCGAGGCTTTGCAGAAGTGCTGCAAGACTGGCGTAATGAGCCAGTTTTGAAGTATCGGCTGGCATACCGGGCACGTCAACCTGTGAATTCGGCCTCCGGGCCGCGGGAGCCGATGATGAGGTACAAGGCGGTAGATCACCTGGATCCCTTTTGTGCCGGTCTTCCTATGGAGGTCGGGCCAGACGCATTCGGTTATGACGTAATGAAATACGAAATACCGCATAGATCATCACCTGCCTCTGGCGTGGCAACTGGCGGGATGGGCGCTCCGGGACCACCTACCATTCGTCAAGGCAGGCGACTCAGCACCACCGCGATCTCTCGTCCGTAGGCACACCGGACTGCGACTATGAAGACGAGTAGGAACAAGACGACGCGAAACCATCTGTCCCAGCGGCTGAATATCCATCCAAGGAACTCCCATCGATTACGGGGCAAGATGTCTGATCTCGTGGCGACCGCCGAGGGTCGCCTGGCGACGACCCCCTTGCGCCGAGGCATGCCCGGACGCTAACTCTACTTCTTATGAAGGTCAATAGCTTACTGCTCTTGCCAGCACGCGGTGATAGTCTCTTGTTCCGAACGAGCAAGCTGTCGGCTACGGTGCATGCTTCCCGTTCCCGCCGCCCCACGGCGGGCTTCATTGCGGAATGAGCAGTAGCGGCCTGATGCCCGATGCGCGCGGCATGTTCTGCGGCTTCGGCTGCAGCTCCGTTCCTCCGGGGTCGGCCCGTTACCACGGGCCGACCCCGGACCGCTCTACTGCAGACTTCATCGCGCACCCGACTCGGAGTGCTCGTCGATCCCTTGACGCTCCGCTGAGGCCCAAGGCGGTGAGGCTCGGCCGAACCGCGAGAGATACTAAAGCACAGATTAGTAATCTGTAGTTTAGTAATATTGTGGTCATGGCCATTGCCAAGCCTGCGCGGATCTTTGACCGGGATCGTGACTGGAGCGCGCTCGTCTCCTATGCGGAGAACCCGCAGCCGGAGGCCACGCTCGGGGTGGTCAGCGGGCGGCGGCGGCAGGGCAAGACGTACCTGCTCACCGCGCTGGCCGAGGCCACGGGCGGGTTCTACTTCGAGGCAGAGGAAGCTGTCGGGGCGGAAGCGCTGCGGCTGCTCGGCCGGGCCATCGGCGAGTTTTCCGGCGCTGCGGCAGGCCTGCGGCTGGAGGACTGGGACGGAGCACTCAACGCCTTGTTCGCGCTGGCCGCCAACCGGCCCGTGCCGGTGATCATCGACGAGTTCCCACTGCTCATCAGGGCGAATCCGGCGCTGCCTTCTAAGCTGCAGCGGCACCTCGACGAAGCATGGTCCGGCCGGTCCCCGTCTGTCGGGCCTGCGCGATTGCTGCTTTGCGGGTCGGCGATGTCGGTCATGGGGCGGCTGCTGGCTGGCCAGGCTCCGCTTCGCGGCAGGGCCGGGCTGGAACTGGTCGTCCGCCCGCTTGGCTACCGCGACGCCGCACGGTTCTGGGACGTCACCGATCCGCGGCTGGCCATCCTGGTGAGCGCAGTTGTCGGCGGCACCCCGGCGTACCGGCGGCAGCTCGTGCGCAACGACGCACCGGCAGAAATCGACGACTTCGACGCCTGGGTATGCCGGACGGTGCTCAACCCTGAGGTTCCGCTCTTCCGCGAGGCACGTTACCTGCTTGCCGAAGAGGTCGAGGCGCGCGACCCGGGACTGTACCACTCGGTCCTCGCCGCCATCGCGAGCGGCCGGTCCACCAACGGCAGCATCGCCGCGTATGTCGAACGCACGTCGGCCGAGATCGCGCACCCGCTCAACGTGCTCGAGGACAGCCACCTGGTCAGTCGGCATCCCGACACCTTCCGAAAGGGCCGGTCGACTTACCGGATTGCTGAGCCGCTGATCACCTTCTACCAGGCCGTCATGCGGCCACGCTGGGCAGTCCTGGAGCTCGGCCACGCTCGGCGCGTGTGGCCGCAGGCACGGCAGGCTTTCCTCTCCCAGGTCGTGGGACCCCGCTTCGAGCAGATCTGCCGCGATTGGGCACTGCTCGCCGACGACGCGTTCGATGAGCCTCCCGCCGATGTCGGCTCCGGCGTAGTCACCGATCCGACAAACCGGACGCAGATCGAGATCGATGTCGGCGTGCTCGCGGCCACCGCGCCTGGCGAACGCCGCCGCGTGATGTGCCTCGGCGAGGTGAAGTGGGGCCGGACCATGGGCATGCGGGACCTGACCCGGCTGGCGAGGGCCAGGGACCTCCTTGCCGAGCGCGGGCTGGACACCGGCGCCGCCAAGCTCGCGTGCTTCAGCGGCACCGGATTCGATGACGACCTGCGGGAGGCGGCGGCTGACCGGACCGACGTGCTGCTGGTCGATCCGGGTCGGCTGTACGCCTGAGCGTGTCATGGGGCGCGGACCTTGTGGTGCTGAAGGTGGGACAGGAGGGCTTGATGGGCCTCCCAGCCGTCGGGGAACTTGACGGGGACGTTGAGGTGGACGGGGTCGGTGGAGGGGTGGGCGTCCAGGAGTTCGGGGATGCCGGCCCGGGCGACCACGATGCAGGCGTGGCGGTGCCTTGTGGTCAGCACGCAGAGGCGGCCGGATTCCAGGTGGAACGCCGTGGCGTCTCTCCGGCCGGACAGCGGGTGGAGCACTATCACCAGGTCGAACTCTCGGCCCTGCAGTCGGTTGGCGGTGTCGACCGTGATGCCCTGGATGTCGTTGGCGGCCAGGATGGTGCGGATGGCCTGGGCCTGGTCGCGGTGGGCGGTGCCGACCGCGATACGAGCCGCGGTGACCGGGACGGGTGCCACTGCTCGTTCTGGATATAGAGAAAAAGAGACGGGGCCGCGCTGGAGGGCGCGCGCGGCTACGGCGGCGCAGGCGGTGACGGCGTCCGCGTCGGTGCGGAGGGTGTGCCGGGCGGGCAGTTCGTAGAGGGCCCAGCCGGAGGCGGCGGCGATCTGGAGGGTGCGGTCGAGGGCATTGTCGCCGAACGGGGCGGTGCTGAACTCCAGGCGGCGCTGGCCGGGGGCGGCGGCGGCGCGGAAGCCGGTGAACGGGTAGAAGGCCTCGGCGATGACCGGGGCGGCGGAGGCGGGCAGGCGCCAGGAGACCGGCAGCGTGCGCACCGGGACGTCCGGGTTGTGGCGCAACATGACGGCGACCGCGCTCTGCATGGGATCCCAGGTCAGGCCGGTCCAGCGGTCGGTCTCCACGGTACTGAACGGGTCGAGCTGGCCCGGGTCGCCGACGAACAGGGCGCGGTCGAACAGGCCGGCCACGCGCAGCAGCAGGTCCGAGCGCATCTGGTAGGCCTCGTCGACGATCGCCCAGGGCCATCTCTGGCCGGCCCGGACGGTGGCCCACTTGTGCGCTGTGCCGAGCACGGCCGGGCAGTCGGCCAGGTCGTCGGCCCTGGTGGACACGGTGACGTTGTCGTGGGCGGCCACGCGCGGCGGCGGGGTGTAGTCGTGGGCGGCGAGGCGGCCGACGGCCAGGCTGGGGCGGGCGGCGGCCAGGCGGTCGGTGAGGTCGTCGACCTGCTCGTTGGTCTGGGCGATGAGCATGACGTGCTCGGCGGCGTCGGCGAGTTCGGCGGCCACGCGGACGACCAGCGTGGACTTGCCGGCGCCTGGCGGGGAGTCGACCACGGCGCCGCGGTGCGGGCCGACGAGGTCGGCGAGGATGCGGGCGGTGGCCTGCTCGGCGAGTTCGGCCGGGTCGGGAGGCTGCGGGAGCTCGGCCGGGTCGGGAGGCTGCGGGAGCTTAGCCGAGGCGGGGGGCGGGGGCGGCTGGGTCATGACCAGTCCTCGGTGGCGTCGTCGTTCGCCGGGACGTAAGGGGGCGGCGGGCCGCCGTGGGTCCAGGGGGTTTCCTCGGGTCAGGGAATGCGGCGGGCGGCTGGTAGGCGGGGCTGGACGCGGCGTAGCTGACGCGCTCGCCAACGGCGGGGACGGAGCCTGGCTCGGGGGTGAGCGAGCGGCCCATGCCGCCCTTGAGCTCA
>JBOHCG010000502.1:0-5990 GCA_050698735.1 Streptosporangiaceae bacterium
CGGCCGAGCAGCGCGGCCGTCCAGTCCGCGTCGCGCTGCGCGACCGCGGCCCGCGACCAGCCCGTGAACAGCACCGGCGTCCAGTCACCCGCGGGCACCGCGAGGATCTGGGCGGGCGTCAGGCCAAACGCGCCCGTCCAGGTGCCAAGCGGGGCCCTGGCCAGGATCTCGACCACGAAGCGGTTCAGGTCGGCCAGCCGGGGGTGCCCCGCCACCGGGCCCGGCGCTATCCCGTCGCGTCGCATCGATGCGTCGGGCTCGACCGGCGGAACGGTTACCAGGCGCGTGCCATGGGGGCCGCGCTCGATGCGCAGGCAGCGCAGCCCGCGTTCGGCCATCCGCTGGCCAAGGGCCGATCCGGGCGCGCTGGCCAGCAGGAAGGCGGCCCGATTGCGCACCGCCGCCGCGCGGTCGTCAAGCGCGGCCTCGAGCAGCGGCTCGTCGGCCGGGCCGAGCCCGTCCGCGAGGACGGAAAGGAAGCCGGCCCGTTCTGCCTGGCTCGCCTCGTCCCAGCTGGCCGCGAGGAGTTCCCTGGCCGCGGCGGGATCGGCGGCGCGCAACTCGGCCAGGTGGCCGCGGCGCTGGCTTGCGTCCCCGAGCCGCCAGGCGTCCGGCATGGTTTCCGGCGGCGGCAGCTCCCACTCCGGGTTGACCGCGGCCAGCCACGGGGCCAGGGAGCCGCCCGCCTCGGCCACCAGGCGCCGCCACCCGGCAGACCCCGGATTGGCCCGGGCCGTCTCGAGCAGGGCCGGGAGCAGCTGCGGCGGAGGCCGCAGGCCCCGGGCCGTGGCCTCGGTGAGCCACTCGGTTAGCAGGTCCTGCTGTTCCCCGCCAAGCATCCGCGCCAGCCGGCGCGCGGCGGCCTGGCTCACGACGGGCCTGCCGTCCGGCTCGCATGCAGGCAGCGGCTCCGCGGGACCTGGCCGCTGGCCCGCCCGGCGCGCGGCGGTCATCAGCGCGGCCCGGTCGAGCAGTACCTGCGCGGGATCGACGGCATCGGCGGAATCCGACGCCGCAGCCACCGTGGCCAAGCCGGGTATCTCCATCAGGGGAACCACGGCCCGTTCCGTCCCTATAAGACTCGCGGTGACAAGGTCCTGCCATGTGCTCACAGCGGTACTGCCATCCCATTCTCGTCCCAGGCGGTCAGCGGCCGCAGGCCGCGCGCGGTCCACTCGCCGGCCACCGTCAGCGGGCGCCCGCCGGAGAGTGCGAGCAGCGGCCAGCAGGCGGCCGCAGCCGGATGCAGCGGCAGGGCGTCGCCGGCCGCGTCGGCCAGGCAGGGTACCGGGGCACGGGCCGGGGTCGCGGTCAGTACGGCGGGCCAGCTGTCCAGCCAGGGGTCCGCGCCGAGTGCGGCCGCCCAGGAGGCCAGCAGGCCCGCGGCCGTTCCGCCTGACGGAGGGCCGCCGGGTGCGGTGTCGTAGCTGGCCGCGACCAGCGCGCGCAGCGGCACGGCGCCCGGATAGAACGCCAGGTCGGCGTCGGCCTCGGTGCCGACGGTCAGTGAGTCGTCAAGGGGCTGGCCGGGCGGGGCGAAGCTCAGCACGAGGGCGTGCCTGCCGGTCCGCAGCCCGCGCAGCCACACCCGGCGGGAGCGGATCCGGTCGTGGTCGGTGTCCCGGCGGGCCAGTACGAACCAGTGGTCACGGACCGGCGGCCCGCTCGCGAGCACCTCGGCCTTGCGCACGGTGAACCCGATCCGCGACCGGACGGCGGCCCGCAGCGGCGGCAGCAGGCCGGCCTGCCCGCGGTAGGCGGCGGCGAGCAGGTGCAGCAGCGCGTACTCCTCGAGCAGCCTGCCCTCCCAGCCGGGGCCGGAATGCGGGACCGTGGCGAGGGCGCGGAGGCGCTCGGCCAGGCCGGGCGCCTGCGCGTCGACCATGCGGGCGGCGATGTCGTCCCAGTGCCCGTAGCCGGACTTCTGGCTGCCTGCCAGCCCCTGGCGGACCTGATCGGTCAGCCACCTGTCCAGCTCGGCCAGGCCGGACACGACCCTCGCCTCGCGTAGCTCCGCCACAGGGGCACACTACGCTGAGCGCCGGCATAAAGGTCCGCAGGCGGCAGTTGACTGTTATCCGGAGCGGGAAGCCCGGGAAAGGGAGGCACGGCAGTGAAGGCAGTGCGGTTCGACACCTACGGCGGCATCGACGTGCTGAAGGTCATGGACGTGCCGCGGCCCGTGCCCGGGCCTGGCCAGGTGCTTGTCCAGGTCAAGGCGGCGGGGATCAACCCCGGTGAGGCCAAGATCCGCGCGGGCCTGCTGCACGCGCGCTGGCCGGCCACGTTCCCTTCCGGCCAGGGCAGCGACCTGGCCGGGATCGTCGCCGAGACCGGGCCCGGCGTTACCGCGACCTCGGTCGGCGACGAGGTCATCGGCTTCACCGACAACCGGGCCAGCCAGGCCTCCTGCGCGGTGGTCGAGGAGGAGCACCTGACCGCCAAGCCGGCCGACCTGCCCTGGGTGGTCGCTGGAGCGCTGTTCGTGGCCGGAGCCACGGCCTATGCGGCCGTGCGGGCGGTCGCGCCGACCGACGGCGACACGGTGGTCGTATCCGGCGCCGCCGGGGGAGTCGGCTCGCTCGCCGTCCAGCTGGCCCGGCGCGCGGGGGCCGCGGTGATCGGGCTGGCGGGCCCGGATAACCACGACTGGCTGGCCGCCCACGGGGTGATCCCGGTTGCCTACGGCGACGGGGCGGCCGGGCGGATACGGCAGGCGGCGAAGGTCGACGCGTTCATCGACACGTTCGGCTCGGGCTACGTCCAGCTGGCGCTCGAGCTCGGCGTCGAGCCCTCGCGCATCGATACCATCGCCGACTTCGAGGCCGTCACGCGGTACGGCGTCAAGGGCGACGGCAACGCGGCCGGGGCGAGCGCGAGCGTGCTCGCAGAGCTCGCCGGGCTGATCGCGTCCGGCCAGCTGGAGCTGCCCGTCGCGGGCGTCTACCCGCTCGACCAGGTGCAGGCCGCCTACCGGCGCCTTGAGCAGGGTCACATCCGGGGCAAGATCGTCCTCGTGCCGTAAGGTCCCTGGGATGACCTATTCCGCCCTGTCTCACCTTGAGTGCCCGCGCTGCGGCGCGTGCCACGACGCCGACCTGGTGCAGGGCACCTGCCCCTGCGGGTCGCCGCTGCTGGCCCGCTACGACCTGCGAGCGGTAGCCGGGCTGACCCGTCCGCAGGACATCGCCGCCCGGCCCGCGGACCTGTGGCGCTACCACGAGCTGCTGCCGGTCCGCGAGGCCGGTCACGCGGTGAGCCTGGGCGAGGGGATGACGCCGCTGCTGGCCATGCCGCGGCTCGGCAAGGCGCTCGGCGTGCCGAACCTGCTGATGAAGGACGAGGGCCTGCTGCCGACCGGCACGTTCAAGGCCCGCGGTGCCGCGGTGGGCGTGTCGAGGGCGGCCGAGCTGGGGGTGACGGCGATCGCGATGCCGACCAACGGCAACGCCGGGGCCGCCTGGGCGGTCTACGCGGCCCGGGCGGAGATGCGCAGCCTGGTGGTGATGCCGGCCGCCGCCCCGGCGATCGCCCGTGCCCAGTGCGCTGCCGCCGGAGCCGAGCTGTACCTGGTCGACGGCCTGATCGGCGACGCTGGCCGGCTGATCGCCGACGCCGTGGCGCGCCGCGGGGGTTACCTGAACGTCACCACCCTCAGGGAGCCGTACCGGATCGAGGGCAAGAAGACGATGGGCCTTGAGATCGCCGAGCAGCTCGGCTGGCGGATGCCCGACGTCATCATGTACCCCACCGGCGGCGGTGTCGGCATCATCGGCATCTACAAGGCCCTGCGCGAGCTCATCGAGCTCGGCTGGGTCCGCGGCGGGATGCCCCGGCTGGTCGCGGTCCAGGCGGCGGGCTGCGCGCCGATCGTGGCCGCCTTCGGCGCCGGCGCCGCGGAAAGCGAGCCGTGGCCGGACGCGAGCACGGTGGCCTTCGGCATCACGGTGCCGAAGGCGCTCGGCGACTTCCTCATCCTCGACGCGATCTATGCCACCGGCGGGACCGCCGTGGCGGTCACGGACCAGGCGCTGCTCGCCGATCAGCGCGAGGTCGCGCGGCTGGAGGGCAGCATCATCTGCCCCGAGGGCGCCGCGTGCTTCGCCGCCGTGCGGCAGCTGCGCGAGTCCGGCTGGCTGGCCGAGACGGACGAGGTGGTCGTGCTCAACACCGGCACCGGGCTGATCTACCCGGAAACAATGCCCGCCGATATTCCCGTGCTGCCCGCGGAAGGTTCATGCGCGTAGTGTCAACGTATGAGCGAAATGCTGCCGTTGTTCCCGCTCGGCGCGGTGCTCTACCCCGGCATGCTGCTGCCGCTGCGCATCTTCGAGGAGCGGTACCGGCAGCTCGTCCGGGATCTGCTCGACCGGCCCGAGCCGAGGCAGTTCGGCGTGATCGCCATCCGCAAGGGCCGCGAGACCGGCATCGACGGGGTGCATTCGCTGCATGAGATCGGCTGCACCGCGACCCTGCGCCGGGTCGACGGGCACCAGGACGGCCGGTTCGACCTGGTCACCGTCGGTACCCGGCGGTTCAGGCTCATCAGCCTGGACGAGACGCGGCCGTATTACCAGGGTGAGATCGAGCCGCTCACCGAGGATGCGGTCGACCAGGCCGCGGCCGGGCCGGCGGTGCGTGCCGCGCAGGCCGCGTTCAGGGCTTACCTTGACGCGCTGACCGAATGGGGCGGCGCCACGGTGGCGGTGGGGGACCTGCCCGACGAGCCGACGCTGCTGTCGTTCATCGTCGCCGCGGCTATGGTCATCGACCTGCCGGAACGGCAGGCGCTGCTGGCCGAGGACGACACCATGCGGCGGCTGACCGCGGAGCGCGCGCTGCTGTCGAGGGAGACCGGCATGCTGCGCACCACCACGTCCCGCCCGGCGCCCGATCTGAGGTATGCACCATACAACCCGAACTGAACGCGTTCGGGCGGGGTAGGTCTACGCCATGACCGAATCTGGCGACATCGCGACCAGCGCCGCCTTGGTGGCGGCGGACGTCACCGAGGCGAAGGACCCGCGAGAGCGGCGCAAGCTCGTCGCCGCGTTCACCAGGGCGGCGAGCACGGGAGCGCGCACGGCCGGCCGCGGCGTGCGGGCCGCCCGGCACGGCGCGGGCTCTGGTACGGGCCGGCTGGCCGGGCAGGTTACCGCGATGGCACCGCGGCTGCGAGTACGCGACGCCGCCGCGCTGCACGCGCAGTTTCCCGGCAAGCCGGACGAGGAGATCGCCGACGCCCTGATCGAGGGCGCGGCACGCGCATCGGCCGCGGCCGGCGGGGCGGCCGGGGTCTGGGCCGTGCTGCCGGTGCTGCCCGCCATCCCCGCGGAGGTGGTGGCGGAGACCCTGGTGGTCGTCGGCATCGAGATCAAGCTCATCGCCGAGCTCCATGAGGTGTACGGCACGCCGGCCGACGGGAACTTCGCCGAGCGGATGTCCGCCTACGTCGCGGCGTGGGCACACCGAAGGGGCGTCTTCATGATCTCCGGCGGCGTGGTCATCGCGGCCGGATCTCCGCTGGCGCGGCTGCTGCGGCGGCGGCTGGCCGCCCGGGCGGGCCGGAGCGCGTTCTCGCTCGGGCCGCTGCTTACCGGCGCCGCCGCTGGCGCCGTGCTCAACGGGCGCGAGACCCGCAGGCTCGGCCAGGCGGTCCGCCGTGACCTGCGCCGCCACGCCCTCACCGGCCGGTGAGGTCATGAGGCATGAGGCATGAGGCATGAGGCATGAGGCCATCCAGCAGGAACTCGCTGAGGATCACTCCCCGCTACGGCCGGCCGGTCACGTTCTGCAGGCGTACCTCGCCGTGGGCGATGAGCCTGCCCGACTCGTCGGTGATGTCCACCCGCCAGAGCTGCTGGGTGCGGCCCTGGCTGAGCGCGACCGCCTCGACGTTCACCCGCCCCTCCGCCACCGACCGCAGGAAGTGGGTGGTATTGGTCAGCCCGACCGCGACCTGGCCCTGATCGCGCACAGCGGTGCTGGCC
>JBOHCG010000503.1:0-5987 GCA_050698735.1 Streptosporangiaceae bacterium
TAATATCGGAACTGTAGTGATGAAGATGTCGCACTCGATAGGGCCGTCGTAGTCGAGCGCCCTACCTAGATCTCGCATATTGTGCATCTTTGCGCTGATCTCGAAGCTTGTGTTTAGCAGCCGTTCACCGCATTGGACATGGTCGTTGAGCACGAGAGTCCGCAGCATCTGGTACTAAGGAGAACATGAGTTCCTAGGCTCAGTCGAGCGGCTGACCTGCTCAAACGTCAATGCTGTGGTCTACAAACGCCATTTCTTCTTAGTATTGGCGAAGCGGTCGCGGGCTGGTCGCTCGGTTCCATCAGCGCCAGTTTCAATCCAGCCCACCCTCGCCTGCCCCGGCTGTTCGCGGCGACGTCGGCCGTACTGGCCGGCTATGAGACCGGCCTGACCGCGGCCCATATGCTGGGCGCCGACGGCGCGATCCGTACCATCGTCTACTATCCGCGCGCGTTCGATGCCGCGGGTCATCAGCTCGGGCCGAATATTTACTTTGTCGGGCCGTGCGTGCCGCCGCCGCGCCGCAGTCCGCGCGGAAGCCCTAGCGGTGGCGGTGACTGGCGGCCCGGCGGGGAGGGGCCGGTGGTCGCGGTCAGTCTTGGCACAGTGTTCAACCGCCAGCCGGCGCTCTTCCGCCACTGCGTAGAGGCACTGGCCCGGGCTGAGGTGCCAGGTCGTCGTGGCGCTAGGCGGCATGGCTGCTGCCACCTTGGGCCCGCTTCCGCCGAACGCGGAGGCGCACGATTATCTGCCGCTGCCGCAGGTCGGCGAACTTGACACGGCGGCGGACACCTGCGCGCAGGCGATCGAGACGGCGCACCGGATGGCGTCGACAACCGGTGAAGGGCTGGCACTGTTCGTCCGCTCGGAAATCACCTTCCAACGCGGCAACCTGACCGCTGCGCTGAACGACGCGCACCAGGCGGTCCAATTGTTTCAGGCGGTCGGCGCGACCAGCCTGCAGACCGCCGCCGCGGCGGTCCTGACCAGGGTACGACTGTTGCGCGGTGAGCCAAGCGCCATCCCCGCGCAGACGACTGGCCCGGCCCCGCGGGCGTCCGGGCACCCTTTTATCCTCGCCATGCAGCAAGAAGCACACGGCATGGTAGCCGAGGCACAGGCCAATTGCGCCCTCGCGCTGCGCCTGTACCTGGAATCCGGGCGCCAGCTGATGGCAGCCGGGCTGCTGAATCCCGCCTGCTCGAGCTGGCGCAGCCGGGCCGTCATCCTGCTGGCCGGTTTCGGCCGAATCTGGGAAGCCAGGATGCTGGCCAACAGCGAGATAAAGCTTGCCCGCTTCTGGGGGGCACCGGGGCCACTCGGCCAGGCACTCATCGCCGCCTCCGCCGCCAATGACGGCACCGCCCGGCGGGACATGCTCGTTGAGGCGGTGGCCGTGCTCGAAGACAGCGGCTGCCGGTTCCAACTGGCGCGGGGACTCATCAGGCTCGGCTGCGATATGTACGCCGAGTCGGCCGGGCCTGACCGCACCGCGCCCGACGTACTCGAAAGAGGGCTTAACCTGGCCGTAGCCTGCGGCGCTGCCAGCTTGGTCGCGACCGCTCACCGGACCATGCACGCCGCCGGCGCGCGGCCGCGCGGACACCTCGTATCAACTAGGCTCACGGCCGCCGAACGTCGGGTCGCCGAGCTGGTGGTGACCGGGATGAGCAACCAAGACGTCGCTACAAGCCTTACCCTCAGCAAACGCACCGTTGACATCCACCTCGGCAGGATCTACCGCAAACTCGGCATCACCGGCCGCGCCCGGCTTGGCGAAGCCATCGCGCCCCCGTCGGCATCGCATTAGGAACCTAGCATCGCGGGCCGTTAGCAGGCCGTGCTCCTTAGCCGGAGCTAGCGCCCCGTTCGATCCGGGCGGCGATGCCGGCCAGCAGGCAGCCAAGGCCGAACTCGAAGCGCTCGTCCCTTGTCTCCGGGGCGTCCGGGTCGATGCCCTCCGACACCAGGCGCTGTATCCGCGGGTAGTGGCCCGAGCTGGCGAACCACGAGACGTACCGGTCGCGCTCGGCCTCGATCTCTTCCGGCGTCAGCCCCGCCTCCATCTTCTCCCTGTCGCGGTCGCCGCGCATCTCCTGCGTCTCGCGCAGCGCCGCTCCGTTCACGTAGGTCCCCACGGTCATCAGGATGTCGATAGGCAGCCGGACGTCCAGGTCGAGCCCGTCGAACAGGGCAAGCATGCCCTCCAGGTTGCGCGCGTCGTTCGGCCCAGACGGCGGCCTGCCGCCGATGAACTCCATCGCCCACCGGTGCCGCAGCAGCGAGGCCCGGGCGCTGCGGGCGAACACCCGCAGGTCGGCCTGCCAGTCGCCGGACGGCTCCGGGACCTCGACCTCCGCCTGGATCGCCTCGAGCATCAGGTCGAGCAGTTCCTCCTTCGACGCGATGTGCCAGTACAGGGACATCGCGCCGACGCGGAGCTCACGCGCGATGCGGCGCATGCTGAGCGCTTCGGGGCCCTCGGCGTCCGCGATGGTGATTGCGGTGCTGATGATCTCGGCCCGGGATAGCCCCCGGTCGCGCGGCCTCGGCTGCGCCCCACGCTCCCGGTGCCGCTGGACGTGCCCGGCCACCCGCCGCTCGTGCTCAGCCCGACGGGTCTCCCGGCCGGAAAGCAGGTGCGAGTGCGTATGCGGGTAAAACGGCCACGGCTCCGCGCCGAAATCCGCGGGGTCGCCTGGGTCGCCGCGCTCGTCAGGGTCGCCGGGTGCGTCCATGCCTGCTCCTGTCCGCCTAAGCATGCCCGAAACCGGCCGCCGCCGCCCATCTCCGGGCACTCCAGTTAATAACTTGCTTCTCGTACACCGTACTGCTATGGTACAGCGTACCGGATAGTACATCGTACGATAAACGGAACGGGGTGCAAGGATGACCGAGACTCCCGCCATCGAGGCGGAGGGGCTGGTGAAGATCTACGGGAAGACCCAGGCGCTGGCCGGATTCGACCTGGCCGTGCCGCCCGGCACCGTCTACGGCCTGCTCGGCCCGAACGGCGCCGGCAAGACCACGGCCATCCGCGTGCTCGCCACGCTGCTGCGCCCGAACGGGGGCTGGGCGCGGGTGCTGGGCCACGACGTGGTCGCCGCGGCGGCGGATGTCCGCCGCGTCATCGGCCTGACGGGTCAGTACGCGGCCCTGGACGAGTACCTCACCGGGCGGGCCAACCTGATCATGATCGGCCAGCTCAGCAGGCTGACCGCGGCGCAGGCCAGGCGGCGCGCGGACGAGATGCTCGAGCGGTTCAGCCTGACCGAGGCAGCCGGGCGGGCGGTCAAGACCTATTCGGGAGGAATGCGCAGGCGGCTTGACCTGGCGGCCAGCCTGATCGGCAACCCCGCGGTGCTGTTCCTCGACGAGCCGACCACCGGCCTGGATCCCAGTGCGCGCGCGATGATGTGGGACATCGTCCGTGAGCTCGCGGCGGACGGCACCACGCTGCTGCTCACCACGCAGTACCTGGAGGAGGCCGACCAGCTGGCGCGCCGCGTCGCCGTCATGGACAGCGGCAAGGTCATCGCGGAGGGCACGCCGGACGAGCTGAAGTCCGCGGTCGGCGGCGCGCACCTGGACATCATCCTGGCCGCCGGCGCGGACGTGGAGGCGGCCATCACCGCGGTCAAGCCGCACGCGACGGGCAGCCCCAAGCCCACCGAGGACGGACGCCGCCTGGCGGTGCCCGTGGAGGCCGCCGAGGGGCTCACCACCCGCGTGGTCCGGGCGCTCGACGCGGCCGGAGTCCAGGTCAACGACGTGACGATCAGGCGCGCGTCGCTCGACGACGTGTTCCTCTCCCTCACCGGGCATCTCGCGGAAGCAGAAGGGATCCAGACCGCATGAGCGTGGCCACCGCAACACTCGGCCGGTACGACCGCAGCCGGGCAACCGAACTCATCACCGACGTCTGGGTGCTGACCAAGCGCAGCATCGCGCGGATCCGGCGCGAGCCGGAAACCCTCGCCGAGGTCACCATCCAGCCGATCCTGTTCGTGCTGATGTTCGCGTACGTGTTCGGCGGCGCGATCGGCATCCCCGGCGGCGGGAACTACCACGAGTACCTGATCGGCGGGATGCTCGGCATGGGCCTGGCACAGACCGCGCCGGGCACCGCGGTCGCGGTCGTCTCCGACATGAGCACCGGCCTGATCGACCGGTTCAGGTCGCTGCCGATGTCCCGCGCGGCGGTACTGACCGCGCGGACGATCGCGGACCTGCTGACGCAGGTGATCGGGGCGATCGTGGTCGCCGGCGTGGGCCTGGCCATCGGCTGGCGGGTGCACACCAACGCCGTGGACGTGATCGCGGCGTTCGCGCTGGCCCTGCTGTTCGGCTACGCGTTCACCTGGGCCGGGGTCTGCCTGGGCATGGTGCTGCGCAGCCCGGAGGCGGCCCAGCAGAGCGGGTTCATCATCTTCCTGCCGCTGACGTTCATCTCCAGCGCGTTCGTGCCCACCCAGGGCATGCCCGGCTGGCTGCAGCCGGTCGCCGAATGGAATCCGATGTCCTCGCTCGCCGCGGCCTGCCGGCACCTGTTCGGCAACCCTAACCCGGCCGCTGCCGTCCACGCCTGGCCCGCCCAGCAGCCAGAACTCGCCGTGATCTGCTGGTCGGTCGGGATGCTCCTCCTCTTCGCGCCGCTGGCCGTGCACCTCTACCGCCGCAAGGCGATCGGCTAAGCCGCCGCTCCCACCCTCCACGCCCGCACCGCGCCAATCCGGAGGGCGGCCTCCCGCGCTAGCGGGAGGGCGCCCTGGGGTACTCCCCGCTGGTCACCGGCCTGGCGTTCCTGCCCTTCCTCGGCAGGCTGATGCCTCATCGCAGAAGCCTCTCTAGTCCATCGCCTGCCGACAGCTCTTGTCGTGACGCAGCGCGGTGATCACTTGCGCACTGGCTGCCCTAGCGGCGGCCATGCAGGCCCGCCGCCCGCCTCGGAGGCGACGTTCAGCCAGGCGTAGGCGCCGAGGGCCGTGAAGGCCAGCACGGCCGCTCCCCCGGCAGTGATGAGGTTGGCGTTGCCGGTCAGGAAACCGGCCGCCAGCAGCGAGAGAGCCGCGAGCACGAAGATCATGAGAACCCCGTAGACCGCCGGGAGCTTGAACATGATCCAGGTCAGGAACACGAACACGATGGCCCAGGTGATGGTGAACAGAGCCTCCACCCCGGACACGTCGGCGGCCGGGACCGCGAACCAGTTGTGGGACAACCCCAGCAGGAGCATGCTCAGCGAGAACGCGACCCCGGAGAAGAGGCCGAAGATCTCTGCGACCAGCGACTGCCCGAGCATGAATGCCCACACGGCCGAGATGAACTGGAATACGGCCGTGCCGAACAGGAGGATGGGGACGACTCCGCCCAGGGCGGCCCCCGGGATCACCCCCACCAGCGCCAGCCCCACGCCGGTCCATCCAGCGCAGAAGGCGGGCAGGCCGAGCATCAGGGGATCGCTGCCCGCCCCGATGAGGACCCCGGTGGCGGCAGGGCCGGTCGTTGCTGGGGCGTGCGACGCGTGCTGCAGTTCGCCGACTGCTTGCTGCAGTTCGGCTACGGTCCGGTGCAGGTCCGTCTGCTGATTCAGGCCCGCGGTGGCGCTCGTACCGTCATCTTGCTGTGTCATGGCCTTTCTCCCTGGCGAGATGTTGTTTCGCTGAATGAGCCACAAGGACGGCAGTGTCACCCAGGCGCGGGCGCATGGCCGTGGGGGTGGGGATGGGGATGGCCGTGGCCGGACGGGTGACCACCGGCGGGCGCCTGGTCGGGCGGGCCGGCCCGGAGCGGCTCGGCCGCGTACGGGCCCTCGTGCGCCAGCACCGGCCGGTTGTCGCCTGCCAGCTCGGGGTGCTTCTCCTCGATCTTCTGGCGCTGCTCCAGCGCGTGCTGCCAGTGCAGGACCGTCTCCCGGTCGCCGCCGTTCGTCTCCTGCCACGACCTGGGCGCCTGATCCCGGCGCGGCGGCAGGCGAGCCCGGCCCG
>JBOHCG010000504.1:0-5947 GCA_050698735.1 Streptosporangiaceae bacterium
GAGCATGACCGGGATACTGAACCGGCCGAAGCTGTCCGTCGTGATCAGGCCCACGGTATAGGTCCGTCCCGCGAGCAGCCCCCTGGCCAGGACGTTCGGCGCGAAGCCGAGTTGGACGGCGGCGGCTGCCACCCTGTCCCTCGTTTCCGCGCGCAGCCGCCCCTGGCCGTTGAGCGCCTTCGACGCGGTACCGATCGAGACCGCAGCGAGGGCCGCGACATCCCTGATTGTCGGCCTCTTGGCACCAGGCTCCCCGTCAGGCAATCGCTTTCTCCGTTCTGGCACTCTGGCGGTGTTCGTATTGTAGCTGGAACGTGATGCTCCAGTCTTGACGAAAGTCCGCAGTTATCCGTAGATTTTTGAGAAAACCTATTCCTACCGAGGCCACCGGGCGGCGAGGGCACCACAGGCGCATCCCGTGCCACTGGAGTTGCGCACATGGGTAACGCGGACGGTTCCCGGTCGGTCGTCGGGCCGGCCACCCCGGCCGCTGCCCCCTGGGCCGCGCGGCCGGGAGACGGCCCGGCCCAGCCGACGGCTTCGGCCGCCGTGGCCCACCGGCCGCTCGGCCGGGCCGGTGCCCGGCTGACCGGCGGGCTGCTGCACGACTGGCAGCTCCGCAACCGTGATAAGAGCCTGCCGCTGGCGCTCCGCCAGCTGGGCGAGGCTGGCAATCTGGAGAACCTGCGGCTGGCCGCGGGCCGCAGGGACGGGGAGCGGCCGGCGCGGGTGGCCACGGCCGGGAAGGCTGGACCTGACGGCCCCCAGGCGCCGGGCCGGTACCGGGGCCCGGCCTTCATGGACTCCGATCTGTACAAGACGCTGGAGGCGATCGGATGGGAACTCGGCCGCGCGGCACCGGGTGCTGGCCGCCAGGACATCACGGCGTTCGCCGATACCGCTGTCGCGCTGATCGAGCAGGCGCAGCAGGCCGACGGGTACCTGAACTCCTGGGTCCAGGTCACCGGCGGCCAGCGCTACAGCCGGCTTGAGTCCAGCCACGAGCTGTACTGCGCGGGCCACCTGATCCAGGCCGCGATCGCGCACAGCAGGGCGACAGGAACGAGGAGGTTGCTGGGGGTGGCCACGCGGTTCGCCGACCACCTGGTCAAGGCCTTCCTCGGCCGCCAGAGCGGGCTGGACGGTCACCCGATCGTGGAGACAGCCCTGGTCGAGCTGTACCGGGAGACCGGGCAGGGGTCCTACCTCGGGCTGGCCAGGCAGTTCGTCGACCAGCGCGGCCGGGGCCTGGTGGGTGATTCAGGGTTCGGACGCCGTTACCTCCAGGATCACCAGCCGGTCCGCCAGTCGACCACGCTGGCCGGGCACGCGGTCCGTGCGCTCTACCTGGAGTGCGGCGTGGTGGACGTCGCCGTCGAGACCGGCGACGCCGAGCTGCTCGCGTCCTCCGCCGCCCGGTGGGACGACATGATCGCGACAAAGACCGCCCTGACCGGGGGAGTCGGCTCACGGCACTCCGGCGAAGCATTCGGCGACGGCTTCGAGCTGCCGCCAGACCGTGCCTACAACGAGACCTGCGCCGCCATCGCCAGCTTCCAGTGGAGCTGGCGCCTGCTGCTTGCCACCGGGGAGAGCCGGTATGCCGACCTCATGGAGCGCGTGCTTTTCAACGGCTTCGCGGCCGCCACCTCGTCCGACGGCAGGCGGTTCTTCTACATCAACCCGCTGCAGCGGCGCGAGGACCACTACGAGAACGACGACCCCGGCCGGCGCCGCGAGTGGTTCCGCTGCGCATGCTGCCCGCCGAACATCATGCGGCTTCTTGCCTCGCTTCAGCACTACATCGCGACGATCGCAGACGACGTTCTGCACGTGCACCAGTTCGCCCAGGCGCGCATCGGCGCCGGGCTCGCCGGGGAGGTCTTCGAGGTGGACGTGGCCACCGGCTACCCGTGGTCGGGCGACGTGGATCTGCGGGTCCGCCAGGCCCCGTCGCAGGTGTGCGGGCTCGCGGTGCGCGTGCCGGGCTGGAGTGCCGGGTTGTCGGCCAGGCTCAACGGCCGGCCCCTCGCCGCCGCGCCGGACAGGCCCGGCTACCTGACCGTCAGGCGGCGCTGGCGGCCGGGCGACGTCCTGTCCTGCACCATGGATCTCACCCCCCGCCTGACCTACCCGGGCAGGCGGATCGACGCGCTTCGAGGCACCGCCGCGGTTGAGCGGGGCCCGCTGGTCTACTGCTTCGAGCAGGCCGACCAGCCCGATGGGGTGAGCATCGAGGACCTCGCGCTTGGCGCGGGCTCCCTGCGGGAGCGCCCAGGAAGGCGGCCCGGCGTCGGGTCCACCGTGCTCGTCGAGGCTGACGCGGCACGCCTGCCGCCGGTGGCCGGTACCGGGCTGCCGTACTCGCCGCGGCCTGGCGGCGCCACCCCCGGCGGCCCGTTCCCGGCCGCCGACCAGCCAGCGACGGCAACCGCCGTCCCCTACTTCCAGTGGGACAACCGCGACGGACGGGCCATGCGGGTCTGGATGCCCTTGCGGCAGGGACCTCCGGCAGGCCGTGACGGCGAGCGAGCGCTGGAAGCCGACTAGGAAACCCTTTTACCAGGGAGGTAATCGAAGATGCTCAGGCATTTCGGGTTGGCCGCACCCGTCCACGGCCACAGATCAGGACCCAGACGCCGGACGATCGCGGGAGGCGGTCGCGCCGGACTGCTCGCGGTGCTGGCCGTCTCGGTGCTGGCGGCCGCGGCGTGCAGCTCGTCGCCGACCTCGTCGTCATCGGCGGCGTCGGCGTCGGCGTCGGCGGCGTTCGGCGTGAACGCGACCGGCGTCGTGCACTTCTGGGCCAGGCAGGCCACCGACGGAGTGGCGAAGGCGATGGTCGCCCAGTTCAACGCCGGCCACCCTCACCTCAAGGTGGTGCTGCACCTCACCCAGCCCAACGAGGCCACCACCGAGCTCGGGACGGCGATCAGGGCCGGCTCACCGCCGGACCTGGTCGGGCTCAACGACATCAACGTGCCGTTCTTCATGCAGCAGAACGCGCTGATGAACCTCACGTCCGACGTCAACGCGCTGCCCTACAAGAGCGCGCTCAGCCCCGGCCACATGAAGCTAGCGACCGACAACGGTCAGTATTACGGCGTGCCGTACCTGGCCGACCTGTCGGTGCTCTGGTACAACAAGACGCTGTTCCGGCAGGCCGGGCTGAACCCGGCTTCCCCGCCCACGTCCTACGCCCAGATCCTGTCGGACGCCGAGGCGATCAGCAAGCTGGGGCACGGGATATCCGGGTTCTCGTTCGCCGGCGACTGCCAGGGCTGCCTGGGCTTCACGATGCTGCCCTCGATCTGGGCCGGCGGGCAGCACCTGCTCAACGGCCCGCTGGGCAACCAGACCGCGAACGTGGCGAGCAACGCGCCGCTGCAGCAGATCCTGGGCGTCTACCAGCAGCTGTGGGCCAAGCACCTGGTGCCGGTGAACGACCAGACGCAGAACGGCCTCACCTGGGGCGCCGACTTCGAAGCCGGCAAGGTCGGCATCCTGCCCGGCGACTGGGGATTCGCGACCAAGATGACGAACACGTCCGAGTTCGCCGACGCGCCGCTGCCGGCCGTCGGCGGCGGGAACTACTCGACCTTCGACGGCGGCGACGACTTCGTCATCCCGAAGGGCGCCAGCAACCCGTCCGGGGCCTGGGAGTTCGTGCAGTGGGTGCTCCAGCAGCACCAGCAGGTGCAGTATCCGTCGCTGGGCATGACGCCGGTGCGGACCGACGTGCTGACCTCTGCCTTCAAGGCCGCCAACCCCTCCGACGCGGTGGCCCTGGCCGCGCTGGCCAAGGGATCGGTTGAGTACACGCTGGCCTACAACGCGGTGTTCAACGCACCCGGCTCGCCGTGGTTCAAGATGTTCGAGGATGCCGTCTACAACGGCAACGTCACGGCCGGGCTGCAGGAGGGCCAGCCGGGCATCCAGAGCACGCTGGACAGCGTGAAGTGACACGCTGGACAGCATGACGTGAGCAGCTAACGGGCTGGCCGCGCGGCGTCCACGTCAGGCCCCGATGGCCGCGGGGACGCCGGGCGGCATTCCCGGGTGCTCAGGCGAGAGCCGCTCACCGACGTTATAAGCATCAATCCAGATGGGCAGGGACGAACGCAGTTGGCAGGCACGCAGGCGGACGGCGCGGGCGGGCTGATGCGTTCGCCGTCGCGGTCGCGCCGTCGCCGGCCGACCGCGACGGCGCGCAGGAATGCCCGGGTCGGCCTGGCGCTGGTCTCGCCGGCCCTCCTCCTGGTCGGCGTGTTCACGCTCTTCCCGCTCGGATTCGGCGTCTACATCTCGCTGACGAACTGGCCGCTGGTCGGCTCCTATCACTTCATCGGGATGGCGAACTACCAGAGCCTCATCCACAACACGCTGTTCGTGCAGTCGGTCGTGTTCACGCTGGAGTACACGGCGATCGTCACCGTCCCGATCCTGGTGGTGGGATACGGGCTGGCGGTGCTGGTCCGGTCGAACTCCAGAGGCGCCGCGCTCTTCCGGACGCTGATCTTCCTCCCGTTCATCGTCGGGCTGACGACCGAGAGCTACATGGCGGTGGTCGAATTCCAGCCGAGTTCGGGCACGGCGAACTTCGTGCTGTCCAGGCTCGGAATCGTGAAGGACACGACGGCGTGGCTCGTGCACACCGGGCTGGCCATGACGGCGATCTGCGTCCTTGTCGTCTGGTTCGCCTCCGGGCTGACCATGATGCTGCTCATGGCCGGGATGCAGGGCATCCCGGCCGAGCTCTACGAGTCGGCCCGGGTCGACGGCGCGTCCTGGTGGACGACCGAGCGGTGGCTGACGCTGCCGCTGCTGCGCAGGTCGATCGCGCTGAGCCTGATCATCTCGGTGATCGGCTCGCTCCTGGCCTTCAACCAGTTCTACATCATGACCATGGGCGGGCCGGGGACGAGCACGACGTCGGTCGTGATGTCGATCGTCAATACCGGGTTCACGCAGTTCGACGTCGGCCTGGCGAGCGCGATGTCGGTCGTGCTCGTCATCGTCGTGGGGCTGATCAGCTTCGCCCAGTTCCACCTGCTGCAGCGGGGCGAGGACTTATGGCCGCGGTGCGCAGCCGCGGTGACCGGCCGGACGGCGCCGGCCCGGCCCGGCATCTGGCGGGGCGAGCCGCCCGCGGCGGCCCTGGTCGCCGGGCTGGCGGCCCGGGCAGGCGCCGGAACAGCGGGCGCCTGCTGTACCTGGTCGCGGGCGTGGGCATCGCCGCGGTGTTCGTGATGCCGCTGGCGTGGGAGATTTTCCGCTCGTTCCAGCCCGAGTCGACAGTGACGGCGCCGCCTACGGCAGCGACGTTCGGCCATCTCACGATGGCCAACTACCGCGCCCTGCTGTCCGGCCAGGACGACATCATCCGCAACGTGATGAACAGCCTGATCGTCGCCGTCCTGGCCGCGGTGGTCACCGCGGCCGTGGCCACGCTCGCCGGGTACGGCTTCGCGCTGTTCCGGTTCCGCGGCTCCGGGGTCATCTTCGGCCTGGTGCTGCTGGCTTTCATGGTGCCCTTCCAGGCCATCCTGGTCCCGTTGTTCGTCGAGATGCATTTCCTGCACCTGCTGAACAACCTGGTCGGCCTCGGGCTTTTCTACACCGCGTTCAACCTCCCGTTCGGCGTCTATGTCATGCGCAACAGTTTCCTGCAGGTGCCGCGTGAGCTCATCGATGCCGCCCGGGTGGACGGCGCGTCGGTGATGGGTACGCTCACCTCGGTGCTCCGGCCGCTGGTGCTGCCCGGAGTGGCGACGAGCGCCCTGTACGCGTTCCTGTTCTCCTGGACCGAGTTCCTCGCCGCGCTGACGTTCCTGACCAATGACCCGCTGTTCACGCTGCCGGTCGCGCTCATCAATGTGGAGTCGGGCAACTACGGCGCGATCAACTACGGGCTGCTCCTGGCCGGGGCGGTGATCGCGATGATCCC
>JBOHCG010000505.1:0-5933 GCA_050698735.1 Streptosporangiaceae bacterium
GTTCTCGCCCAGTCCCGGGACGGTGAGCGGGGCGGTGTTCCCGGCGGGGGCCGGGATCCGGGTCGATACGCACGTGCAGCAGGGGTCGGAAGTGCCGGCGCAGTACGACAGCTTGCTGGCGAAGCTGGTGGCGTTCGGCGCGGACCGCGGGGAGGCGCTGGCTCGGCTGCGGGGGGCGCTGGGGCGGTGCGAGATCGGCGGGGTGACGACGAACGTGGCGATGCTCGCGGCGCTGGTGGCGGACGCGGAGTTCGCGGCCGGCGGGGTGGACACGGGGTACCTGGCGCGCTGGCTGGCGGAGCCCAGAGAGTGGGCGGGGCGCGCTGAGGAAGCGGGCGAGCTCGCGGGGCGCGCTGAGGAAGCGGGCGAGCTCGCGGGGGACGGCGAGGAGGGGGATGGGCGGCGTGGCTGAGGTGGGGCTTGTTGATGTGTCGTTGCGGGACGGGAACCAGAGTCTGTGGGGGGCTACGGGGCTGCGGACCGAGCATGTGCTCGAAATCGCGCCGGTAATGAACCGGGTGGGGTTCCGGGCGCTGGATTTCATGTCGAGTACCGCCATGGGGGTGGCGGTGCGGGTACACCGCGAGGACCCGTGGGAGCGGATCAGGCTCACCCATGCCGCGATGCCGGACACGCCGCTGCAGCTCATCGGCACCGGGTTCCGGTTCATCTCCTGGGAGCGGGCGCATCCGGACGTGATGCGGCTGGTCTACGAGTGCCTGGTGCGGGCCGGGATCTCGCGGTTCGTCGTGCTGGACCCGATGCACGACATGGACGCGATCCTGGCGAACGCGCAGATGATACGGCAGGCCGGCGGGACCGAGACGATCGTGGCGCTTACCTACACGATCTCGGCGGTGCACGACGACGCCTTCTACGCCGGGATCGCAGCGCAGGCGGCCGCGTCGCCGGACATCGACCGTGCCTACATCAAGGACCCGGCCGGGCTGCTGACCCCCGAGCGGGCCCGGACGCTGGTCCCCGCGGTCCGCGCGCAACTGCGCGGGAAGCCGCTGGAAATGCACGCGCACGCCACGATCGGGCTGTCGCCGCTGGTCTACCTGACCGCGCCGGACCTCGGCGTAGAGGTGCTGCAGGTCGCCTGCGGCGCGCTGGCGAACGGGTCCTCGCTGCCCGACGCGGAACGCATCGTGGCGAACCTGCGCGACCTCGGGCACACCGTGAACGTGGACGACAGGCTGCTGGCCAGGGTGGCGCGCTACTTCGACCGGCTCGCCGCGGCGGAGGGGCTGCCCGCGGGGCGGCCGCAGCAGTACGACGCGGCGTTCACCCGGCACCAGCTGGCCGGCGGCGTGCTGACCACGCTGCGCAGGCAACTGACAGAGCTGGGGCTCGAGGCGAAGTTCGGGGCGGTGATGGAGGAGGTCGAGCGGGTACGGGCCGAGCTCGGCTACCCGATCATGGTGACGCCGTTCCCGCAGATGGTGATGGGGCAGGCGCTGGCCAACGTGCTCGGCGCGGGATCCTCGCGGTACGAGGTGGTGCCCGATCAGGTGATCAGGTACGTGCTCGGCAGCTTCGGGAAGCCGACGGCTCCGGTGGAGCCGTGGGTGCTCGACCGGATCCTGGACCGGCCGCGGGCGCGCGAGCTGGCGGACGAGCCGCCGCCGCTGTCGGTGGCGGAACTGCGGCAGCGGCTGCCGCGCGGGATCTCCGACGAGGAACTGCTGCTGCGGTTCGGCATGCCGGCCGAGGAAGTGGACGCGATGATCGCCGCGCGGCCCGCGCCGCGGCATTACCACCCGGAGGTTCAGCCGGTGCTGCGGCTGCTGCGGGAACTCCGGTCGCGGCCGCCGGTCGATCGCCTGGCGGTGGAGAAGCCGGGGTTCCGGCTCGAGCTACGCGGGTCAGGGGGTGGGGCCGGTGGCTGACGACGCGGTGCGGCAGCGGCTGCGGGGTGCGCGGGGGTTCGTGTTTGACATGGACGGGACGCTGGTGCTCGGCGGGCGGACCAGCCACGGGATGCGGGCCTTGCCGGGCGCGGTGGAGATCTGCGGCTGGGCGACCGGGCGAGGGGTGCCGTTCGTGGTGCTGACCAACGGGACGACCCGGACACCCAGGGAGTATGCGGGGCTGCTCCGGGAGATCGGGATCGGGCTGCCCGACGAGGCGATGATGACGCCGGCCAGCAGCGCGATCAGGGTCTTCGCCCGCCAGGGCGTCAAGCGGGTGATGGCGCTCGGGCAGCGTGCGCTGACCGAGCCGCTGGCGGAGGCGGGGATCGAGATCGTGCCGCCGGAGCCTGGGTTGCGGGCGGACGCGGTGCTCGCCGGCTGGTACCCGGAGTTCACCATGCCGGCACTCGAGGCAGCCTGCGGCGCGATCTGGGACGGGGCCGAGCTGTACAGCTGCTCGGACACGCCGTTCTTCGCTGTGCACGGGGGGCGGGCGATGGGCACGTCCCGGGCCATCACCGCGATGATCAGGTCGCTGACCGGCTGCGGGCCGCGGATCGTGGGGAAGCCGTCGCTGGACGCGCTGCGCGCCGCGGCGGAGCGGCTCGGGGCCAGGGCGTCGCAGCTGGCGGTGGTCGGCGACGATCCGGAGCTCGAGGTGCCGATGGCGCACCGCGGCCGGGCGCTTGCCATCGCGGTCGGCACCGGGCTCGGCGGCGCGGACTCCTACGACGGCCTGCCGGCCTCGCGCCGTCCGCATCTGTCGGTTCGGGGCGTAGATGAGTTGCTCGCGCTTTGCCGGCGGGATGAGGAAGGGAGCGTGCAATGAGCTCGCAGGCGGCTGAGCCGGATGATGAGCGGCTGGGCTGGATGTACCGGCAGATGCTGCGGCGACAGGCGCGATGGTGGGCCGGGCGCTGGCGTTGGATGGCCCGGGCTGCATACGGGGGGTGGCGGCTGGGGCTGACGTTACGAGAGTGGTAAATATCGACCTTCGATGCTGGGCGGTTAATTTATACTTGTCCCTTAAACATACTTTGTAGGGTTATACAGCATGTCTGGATATTGTTGTTCCCTGTCAACCTCTCTGCCCTTTTCGGCGTCTTGTGTACGTAATCAACCCGCTACGTGTGCGAAAGCGAGCGGTCATGCGGGAGGCCGGGGCCCCACAAGGGCTCCTGCGGGAGAAGGGGAACATGAGGAGCATCACCAAGACGACGCTACGGACGTTCGCGGGCCTCGCGGCCGCTGCTGCGCTCGTAGCAGGCGGGACGGGGGTGGCCAGCGCGGCTACCACCAGCACCGCGACACACACCACGCCCTCCTGGGGCGCGCCGGGCTGCAGCGTCCGGGCACTGGAGCAGTGGAACCTGAACGGCCACAACAAGGTCGAGGCCGTCTACCAGGGCACCACCTACACCTACAGCGTCACCTTCAGGCAGTACGGCAGCTGCCTCACAGGTACGCTGACCGATTCGTACTACCCGACCACGGGGCCGATCTTCGGGACGGTCGTCAAGAACCACGTCGTCTTCACCTTCAGGTACCCGTACGGTTCCGTCCAGGGGACGAGGACCTTCGTCGGGACCATCAACCGGTGGGGCGGAGTATCGGGTTACTGGCGGGAGACCGGCAGCGAGCAGGGCTACGGTAGCTTCACGCTGGCCAGGCACGCGGCTCCCGCCTGCTTCTGGTGGCAGTGGTGGTACCACAACCGCGGATGCCCGGTCTACCCCCGTAGCACCAGAGGCTGAGGCACAACCGGCCTGAAGGGGATTCTCCCGGGGTTTGCCGAAGCACGAGTGGCAGCATGCGTCCCGGCCGTCTTCTGGCGGCCGGGACGTCGCGTCTGTGGCGGTGATACCACCGTTCGTTCGGTGCCCGTCACTCCCACTTGAAGAAGCGCTTGGCCAGATAGCCGAACGCCACCGCATACGCGGCCAGGACCAGCAGCGGCACGGCCGGGGGGAACTGACCCTGGACCGAGGCCTGCATGGCCTGCACCGCCGCGCCGAGCGGGCTGGCCTCGCTGACTGCCTGCATCGCGCCAGGCATGAGCTCCCTCGGCCACCACAGGCCGGCCAGGAAGATCAGCGGGAAGAACAGTACCCGGCCGATGATGCTCGCGCTGTTCGCGGACCTGGCCACCGAGGCGACAAGCAGCCCGATCGGGAACAGCGCGGCGAGCGACAGCACGAGGGCGACCGTGAGCCCGGCCGGGTTCCTCGGGGCGGGCGCGCCGAGGGCGATTCCCCCGCCGATGAGGATGAGCGTCGCGGCCGCCGCCACGGCCACGTTGATCACGCCCTGCGCGGCGAGTAGCCAGGACGGGGGTACCGGGGTGGTCGACAGGCGGCGCAGGATGCCGAGCTCGCGGTACGAGGCGAGCGGGACCGGCAGGTTGAACAGGGCGAGCATGGCGAGGCTGAACACGATGAGGATCGGCACGTACACGCCGAACGCGGACAGGCCGCCGAGGTCCGCCGACGGCCGCTTGAACGTGGGTATCGCGTTGAAGACGAAAAGGAGCACCAGCGGGATGGCCAGACCGCCGATCAGGCCCTGCGGCTGCCTCAAGTTAAGCCTGGCCTCGTTCAGCACGATCTTGCCGAAGGCGGTCCGCCGCGTCGGCTGCGTCGGCTGCGCCAGCGGCCTTGGCGGCCTTGTCGCCGAGATTGCGGTCATGACGGTTGTCCTTCCTTGTCGATGTGCTTGCCGGTGAGCTTGACGAAGGCGTCCTCGAGGTTGGAGGAGTCGAGTTGCACATCGCGGGCGGTGACGCCGGCCGCGGCCAGGGTCAGCAGGACGGCGTTGACGAGCTCCCCGGCCCCTGTGACGATGACGTGCTGGCCTTGATGCTCGACCTGCGTCACCTCGGGAAGCTCTGTCAGCAGCCTTTCGTCGAAGGTTGCCGAGGGCAGGAACCGGACGGTCTTGCCGCCCCTGGCGCGGGCGGCCAGGCTGGCCGGGGCGTCCAGCGCGACGATTCTGCCGTTGTCGATGAGCGCTACGCGGTTGCAGAGGCGTTCGGCCTCCTCCATGAAGTGGGTGACGAGGACGATCGTCACGCCGCTGTCGCGGATGTGCTCGATCAGCTCCCAGGCGTCGCGGCGGGCCTGCGGGTCGAGGCCGGTGGTCATCTCGTCGAGCACCGCGATCTTCGGCCGGCCGATCAGCGCCAGCGCGACCGACAGCCGCTGCCGCTGGCCGCCGGACAGGGACCGGTAGTAGTCATCGCGCTTCGCGGCGAGCCCCAGCGCCTCGATCAGCTCGCCGATGTGGGCCGGGTCGCGGTAGAAACTGCGGTACATGTCCAGAATCTCGCCGACCCTTAGCTTGGGCGGCAGCGCGCCTTGCTGGAGCTGCACCCCGACGATCTCGTGCACCTCGTCCTTCTGGGTCTGCGGGTCCAGGCCCATGAGGCGGATCGTGCCGGAATCCGGGGAGCGCAGGCCGATGGCGCACTCTACGGTGGTGGTCTTGCCGGCGCCGTTCGGGCCGAGGATGCCGAAGATCTCGCCCTCGGCTACGCAGAGGGTGACGTCGTCGACGGCGACGAGCGTCCCGTAGGTCTTGCGGAGATGCGTGATCTCCACCGCTGGCCTGGTCTTGGTGTCCAGGCGTGGAGCGGTGCCGATGATGTCGGCGGTGTCTGTCGTCATCTCTTCCTCCTGTGTCTGCCATCAGGTTCGGCCGCGCGGCCGGGTTGCGGCAGGGGTGGAATCACCCACACCGGTATGTGGGCGGAGGGGAGGCTCACCGTCACCGAGCTTGCCCAGCGGGTGAGCCTCACCGTGGCTCCCTGTCAGCGGCGGCTGCGCGAGCTGGAGCGGACCGGGGTAATCCGCGGGTACCGGGCCGTCATCGATCCCGCCGCGGTCGGGCTCGGCTTCGAGGTGCTCGTGCAGGTCACCATGGACCGGGAAGACGCATCGACGATCACCGAGTTCGAGCGGCGCCTGGCGGCCATACCGGAGGTCCGGCACGCGGAGCGGCTGTTCGGCGACCCCGACTACC
>JBOHCG010000506.1:0-5913 GCA_050698735.1 Streptosporangiaceae bacterium
TGCATCTGGGCGGGCAGGCCGCGACGGTGCACGCGATCCTGGCCGGGTTCCCGGCGGGGGCCGCGGCGGCGGATGCTGAGCTGGCGGCGGTGGCGGCGGCCGATGAGCTGGCGCAGGGATCGCTGGAGGCCGCGGAGCGGTATCTGGAGGTGGCGGCGCGGGGGGCGGCGTCGGTGCCGGCGGCCCGGCGCGGGCAGGCGCGGCTGCTGCTCGGGATCATCCGGCTGCTGGTTGCCCGCCACCGCGGGAACCCGCCGGCGGTGGCAGAGGAGGCGCGGCGGCTGCAGGCGGCGGCCGAGGCTCCGGAGACGGCGCCCGGCCTGGGCGAGGAGCTGCGCGCGCTGGCGCTGATCAGCCTCGGCATTACCGAGTACTGGGCGGCCGGGCCTGCGGAGGCCGAGCGGCACCTGGAACAGGGCCGGATACTGGCGCACCGGATCGGGCGGCCCTATCTGGAGTTCACCGGCCTGGCCTACCAGGCGGCGGCCGAGGGCTACCGGTCGTTCGCAGGGTCGGAGGAGTACTGCATGTCGGCCATCGAGTTGGCCGAGCGGCACGGCTGGACCGACGAGCCCGCCGCGGGCATCGCGTATTGGTTCCACGGGGCCCTGCTGGCCTGGCAGGGGCGGCCCGGGGAGGCAGGCACCTGGGTCCAGCGCGCCGAGCGCGTGCTCAGAGCCGAAGCCGAGCCCGCGGCGGTACTGGGGGTGCAGTACACACGCGGGCTGCTCGAACTGGGTCGCGGCCGCGACGCCGACGCGCTGGCCGCGTTCCAGGCCGCCGAACGTCTAGCCGGAGGCCTCGCCACGCCGCAATACCTCCTCCCGGGGACGCGGGCATTGCTGGTGTACGCCCTGGTGCGCCTGGGCGAAACGGAGCGTGCCGAGCAGGCCCTCGCCGGGTTCGGCGACCAGGACAGCGGGGAGATCTGCATCGCCGCAGCGGTGCTGCGGCTCGCCCGGCACGACCCGCGCGCCGCGCTGGCCGCGCTCGCCCCGGTCCTGGCCGGCTCCGCGCCGCTGCGTTGGCCGACCTGGCTGACTATGGCTTCCCTGCTGGAGGCGAGCGCCCGGGACGCGCTCGGCGACGGGGGCGCCGCCGATCAGGCCCTGGAGCGTGCGCTGGACTGTGCCGAGCCCGACGGCGCGCTGTTGTTTTTCCTGTGGCACCCGGTGCCGGGGCTGCTGGAGCGCCACGCCCGGGGCTGCGCCAGGCACGCGGCCCTGGTCTCGGAGATCCTCACCCTGCTTACGCCGGAGCCAGGCTCCGCGGACCCGGTGCCCCGCGGCCATGCCGGACCCGGGGCGGTACGGCAGAGCGGAGAGCCGCCCCGTGACCAGGAGGGGCTGGGGCATCGTTCCCCCGGGCTGATAGAGCCGGTGAGCCGCAGCGAGATGCGGGTGCTGCGTTACCTGCCGACGAATCTGTCCGCCCCGGAGATCGCCCGGGAACTGTCGGTGTCGGTGACCACCGTGCGGACGCACACAAGCCACCTGTTCGTCAAGCTCGGCGCCCACCGCCGCACCGAGGCCGTCGCGCGGGCCCGCGATCTGGGCCTGCTCGCACCATCCCCCATGCGCCGCGCTGGCCAGCCCCGCGCAACCGTGTTATGCCCGGGCCCGCGCTGCTAGGCGTGAATGTCGCGACGACCCGGCCGGCTTCGGCCTTAGCACCCCGGCTAGGCGAACCATCACGCACGCTGGCCGCCTGGGCCGGCGTGCCCGGATCTTGCCCGCCTCGGCGGTCCAACTGCCCTGGGTATCGCTTCAGCGAACACCTTGACCCCGGTAAATCATCACAACTATACGATGCAGGCTCATCTAGCCGGGCACGACGCTTGGACGTTGCCCCGGTAAAACAGGCAGCAGCATCAGGCAGGCAGCCGCGCTTGTCCAGCGCGGCTGCCCGGCACTTGCCTTGCATATCGTTCTGTGATGAGGACCGAGAAGGAAACGAGACCATGGCTGAGCAGACCGGACCGATCTACGAGATCCGCGTCCGCGGACTCCTGGGCAAGACCCTACTCGGGGCCTTCCCCGGCATGTGTGCGCGAGCTCACGAAAAGGAGACCGTGCTCTGCGGGCCAGTGGCCGACCAGGCGGCGCTGTACGGCGTGCTAGCTGAGGTCGAGGCGCTCGGCCTGGAGCTGCTCGAACTCCGCCGCACGCGCGATTGAAACCATTTCTGATCTCACTTACCGGCCGGGAAGTACGCCGTTATACACGGATATTTCGCCCGGAACGACGACGACGAGATGACCGCGGTCATATGCGGTGGGCGCCGGGCTTGGCGAACAGGCGGCGTGTGCGCGTCCGCACGGTGGTCACCGGCACTGACAGTTCCCGGGCGATCTCCGGGGCGGGCAGATTCGCCGGCAGGTAACCCAGCACCCGCATCTCGCTGCGGCTCAGCGGCTCTGTCAGCACCCAGGGGTGAGTTACCCGAGTGGGGCGCCCCTGGGGATCCCCCGCGCATGGGAGACTGCCCGTCCCCCATATCCCCTGGGCCCGCGCCCGGCTGGAAGCAGCCGGGGTCGTCCCGGGCCCGCTGCGGCCACCGCCTCCCGCAGCCACCGCCTTCGGCAACGCGGATCTATCCGCGGTCACGGTCCTGGTCGTGGTGCCGGCCCGCCGGGGATGGGGCTCATCAATCGTGGCCCGCGGGCGGGCAGGAAATCATCGCAATCGCATGACGATGATTCATCCAGCCAGGCGCGAGGCTCACAGATACAAGCCGGCAAAGGCATCGTGACCTATCGAATCAAGATTGGCCTGGTAATGAACGGCAGCAGCACGGTATCAGCCGAAGTCGGACTACGGCTGGTCACAACCCCGCAGACGATCGTCCCGCTGACGGGCCGCCTTTCCTGCTCCCGTCAGGACCCCTGCGCCGTCCGGATCGCGTTCCACGCCGGGCTGGAAGAGCCCGTCGAGTGGATCTTCGCCCGCGACCTGCTGCCGCGGGGCGTCCAGGGCCGCCAGGGCATCGGCGACGTGCACGTGCGGCCGTCGCCTGGACCCGCGGGCGGCGAGCCCGGCAGCGTGCTGAACATCGACCTGATCTCGCCCTGCGGCCAGGCGCGCCTGGAGACCCCGGCCAGGGAAGTCACCGGCTTCCTGCGCCGGGCCTGCCAGATCGTCCCCGACGGCCAGGAAAGCGGCCACATCGACATCGACGCCGAACTGAACGACCTGCTCCGCCAGGCGTCATAAGAAATCGTCCCGACTGTATGACGGCGGCTCATCTAGCCGGGCGACAGGCTCGCAAGCAGCCGGAAGTATCCCGCGAATCGCTTAGCAACGGAGGAAGCACATGTGTCAGCATCAGCCGCGGTGTCCGCAATCGCGGGCGCCCGATCACCCGGCGGCCCGGATTGCCGCCGCTCACCCCGAGCAGGGCTGGAGCATGCTGTGCAACGGCGTCATCGTATTTGACGACGGCGGCGAGCTGCTCCCCCACGGCCGCGCCATCCCCCCCGGCCGCCCCGCCGTGGCCGTCCCGCTGGCAATGGCCGCCTGAGGTCGCGATGACGCTCACGACGTCATGGGCCAAAGCCCGGCGAGCCCACGAAAACAGAGCCTACGTACGCGAGCTCTTGTGGAAGCGCCAGCGCGCGTTCGCCGCCGGGCTGGCAACCGCCGAACAGGGCTTTCCCTGTCCTGCCTGCCCATGCAGGTGGTGCTCGTGTTCTACCGCGAGGCGTGGTGCCCCTACTGGGACCTTGCACCGGCCACCTGCCAAACTGTTCTGCTGCCCCAACTCACCGACCGCGGCGTCGCCCTGGTCGCGGTCAGTCCGCAGACGCCCGACGGGTCGCTCAGCACGCAGGAAAAAAGGAGCTGACGTTCAGCGTCGTCACCGATGCCGGCAACACCTCGCCGCGCACCTCGGCGTCCTGACCGCGCCCTCGGCCGAGGCCCGCGCCACCCAGCTGCAACTCGGCCTGGACCTCACCGCCGTCAACGCTGCCACCACCACGACCGTGCCGATGCCCACCACCGTCATCCTCGACGCGGACCGCGTCCGGCGCTGGATCGACATCCACCCGGACTACAGCACCCGCACCGAACCCGCCGAGGCACTCCACGCCCTCGACCGCATCGGCCTGTAAGCGATTCGGCGTACCCGCCGCTGGTCACCGACGACCTTCACTCACACCGCACTGCCCTATCGAAAGGAAACACCATGTCCACTGTCATCACCGGCGCGTCAGGCCATCTAGGCCGGCTCGTCGTCGACCAGCTCCTCGCCACCGGAACGCCGCCGGCGCAGATCGTGGCCACCGGCCGAGACGTTAACAAGCTCAACGACCTCGCACAGGACGGGGTCACGGTGCGGCGCGCTGACTTCGCCGACCCGAGCACGCTCGAGGACGCCTTCGCGGGCGCCGACGCGATGCTGCTGGTCTCGACGACGACGGTCGGGGAGCGATTCGGCAACGCCCGCAACGCCATCGACGCGGCGGCCCGGGCGGGTGTGTCCGAGATCGTGTACACCAGCATCGTCAACGCCTCGACCGCACAGATGACCCTCGCTCGCGAACATCGCCGCACCGAGGACTACCTGCGTGGCAGCGGCCCGGCGTTCGTCATCCTGCGCAACGGGTGGTACCTGGAGAATTACACCGACCAGCTCCCGATGATCACCCAGTACCACGCATTGCTGGGCTGTGCGCATGACGGTCTCGTCAGCGCAGCCAGCCGACGTGACTACGCGGCCGCCGCCGCCGCGGTGCTGACGCAGGACGGACACCTCGGAGCGGCCTATGAGCTCGGCGGGACGCCGTTCACCCTGACCGAGCTCGCCGCCACGATCAGCGACGTCCTCGGCACCCACATCGCCTACCAGGACATGTCGGTCGCTGACTACACCGGCGTCCTGACCGGTGCGGGGCTGCCCGCAGAGATGGCCGCCGGCGTCGCCGACGCCGACGCCGGCCTGGCTCGCGGGGAGTTGTTCACCGCGAGCGAGGACCTGGTGAAGCTCATCGGCCGGCCGGCAACCACAGCCCACGAAGCCGTCCAGAACGCCGCCGCCACCCTTACTAGTTCCTGACGCTGCCGCGCCGCCCAGGCGCCGCCACCCAGCTGGCCAGCGGTGGAAGGTAAGGACCCGCGGACGGTGTGCTCACATCCGCGAGGCGCCCATCATCTCGCGGAATCAGGACTAGCCCGCTGCGCAGTGCCGGCCAGTCGCGGACCGGAACGTACCGTGCCCGGCGAGTCGCCCACCCCGCACCATGCTTCATCCAACCGGAACCGGAGATCAGCTTCTAATGATATCGCTCAGCCAACCCAGGACGCCGCCGCTGTACACGCCCCGCGCGAAGAATCTCGCGCTCGTGCTGCTGGCGATGACCCAGTTCGTGATCGTGATCGACGCCTCGATCGTCAACGTCGCGTTGCCGTCGATCGGCGCCGGCCTGCACTTTTCGATGACTGACCTGTCGTGGGTCGTGAACGCGTACGTACTCACCTTCGGCGGGTTTCTCCTGCTCGGCGGGCGCGTGGCCGACCTGCTCGGGCGCCGGCGCATGTTCATGCTCGGCCTGGTGGTGTTCTCCCTCGCCTCGTTCTCCGGCGGGATCGCCCAGTCCGCAGGCTGGCTGATCGCCGCCCGCGCGGTCCAGGGCCTGGGCGCGGCGATGGTCGCGCCGGCCGCGCTGTCGATCCTCACAGTCACCTTCGCTGAGGGCGCCGAGCGCAACCGCGCTCTGGGGATCTGGGGCGCGGTCGCCGGCGCCGGCGGCGCGGCCGGCGTGCTGCTCGGCGGGATCCTGACCAGCGGCCTGAGCTGGCGCTGGGTGCTGTTCGTCAACGTCCCGATCGGACTGTTCGCGGCGCTGCTCGCCCCGCGGACGCTCGCCGAGAGCCGCGCCGGGGACGGGACCACGACGTTTGACCTGCCGGGAGC
>JBOHCG010000507.1:0-5890 GCA_050698735.1 Streptosporangiaceae bacterium
ACCTACACCCTCACTCGCGGCGCCGTCGAGGCCGCCGCGCTGGGCTGTTACCTGACCGACCCGGGCATCGATGGCAGAGAGCGACTCCGTCGGACGCTGAACTACCGGCTCGACGCTATGTGCGAGCGAGTCTGGCGTAAACATTCACTTGCGACGAGAGTGTCGCGTGGTGTGATCGGGTTTGGGCAGGGTTATGCGGTGGCTGGCGCTGGGGGCATCCAGGGGTCGCCGGTCATGAGGCGGTACAGGACGGTGAGGACATCCTGGCCGTGCTTGCGGGCGGTGTCGATGTAGCTGCCGATGTCGAGTCGGTCTTGGGTGGCGTCTTCGCTGGTGAGCCGGCCGGAGATGTTCTGCTGGATCTTCTGGGGGCGGACGCCTCGCTCTGAGATGTTGTTCGTGGGCCAGATCCGGGTGTCCTTGGTGAACCGGAGCACGTCGCCTTCCTTGTGGCGGCAGAATTCGAGCAGGTCACGGCCGGGATGCTGTTTTGTCTTGTTCTTGGGTCCGGGGACGCGGGGGACGGCGGACAGGCCGACGGTCACGGCGCGGCGGAACTCGGTGATCAGCGGGTCCTTGATCCCGTCGGGGATCGCGGTAAGGCCGCCGGCGACGGCGTCGTGCCAGGCCCTGGTCAGGGCGCCCAGGGCGCGGCGGGCCTGGGCGGGCCAGTGCTGGCCGGGGTAGCATTCGGCGGCGTCGGTGAAATCCCTGATCAGGTGCGCGAGACACGCCTGGTGGCCGGTGATGTGCTTCCAGCCTTTGTGCCAGTAGCTCTTGTACCGGTCGGTGACGGTGACCCCGGTGAAGTGCGGCAGGATCCCGAATCTGCGGAATGACACCAGGGTCCGCTCGCCCAGGAACAGCAGGGTGTACTTCTCGGTGAACGCGCCCTGCACGTACTTCTTGACCCCGGCTTTCCCCGCCCGCAGCGTGGTCTCGTCGAACCCGGCGACCGCGGCGGCGGTGATCAGCGTTTTGATCCACTTGATCACCCCGGCCAGGGCGGATGCGGCCTTGCGCAGACAGGAGTGGATGAACCCGTCCGAGACTTCCGCGCCGGCCACGTCGGCGAGCAGCAGCCGGCACCGTTCCACCGGCAGGTGCTGGAAGACCAGCAGGTACACCACCAGGGCACGCAGATGCGGCCCCGTCGAGACCGCGGTACCCGCAAGGCCGGGCGGGCGGGCCGCGATATGCTCCCGGCCGCAAGCGCACCGCGACAGGTGCATGTCGTGCTGGTACCGCAGGGCCCGCGGCTCGGGGATCTCCAGCTGCTGCGCGGACGCCGCCACCCCCAGGTCCTGCGCCTCGCGCAGATCCCGGCCGCAGTCACACTCCCCGGCCGCGAAATGATCGAAGGTCTTATCCGGGTTTTCCCAGCTCATCCCCGCGCCCGGCGCGCCGGGCTGCTTGCCCCGGGTCCGTTTCGCCCCGGCCGGCCGAGGCTTCTTCTCCGGCTTCTTGCGGCCCGGAGCGTCATCACCGGACGGTGACATCGAGCTGTTGCCGCTGTTGCGGGACAGGGCACGTTCCAGCCGCGCGACCTGCTCGCCCAGCTCCGCGAGCTGGGCGGCCTGCGCGGCGATCTTGTCCGCCTGCGCACCTACCGCGTCCCGCAGTTCCCCGGCCAGATCCTCCAGCTCAGCGACCCGTTCCTGCCGGGCGGCGCACCCGGTGCAGCCATCGCCGGCAGGAGGGAGAACGGACACGGGACATGATCATCCCGGGCCGGCCCTCCGTAGTCAAACAAGAACACTCAGCCGGCTCTGCCTGCTCCGCACAGTAACCAGAGTCGCGATCCGTCACCACAGTCACCCAGACCGCAGACGACCTGAATGTTTACCGAGCTTTCGGGCATCGGACAGATCCTGATGGAGCCGGTCGCGGCAGGAGAGATCGTTCCCCCGCCTTCCCTGACGTCCCATCAACGCGCTCACCTGGAAAGTGAGGCAGCAAGGATCTGCGAGATCTTCCGTCGTCTCGGGTACCGCGGGAGGCTCAGCGCGGACGCCATCCTAACCCCGAGCGGAGAACTCTACTTTACCGAGGCGAACGGCCGGGTGACCGGTTCAACGCATCTGCACACTGTCATCCGCGACCGGATGCTCGCGGGCAGCGAAAATCGCACCCTGCTTGAGCGCGATTCCTGGCCGGTTCCATCTTTCGAGGCAGCTGTCGAAGCATTGCGGACGTCCCAACTCGGCTTTGACCGAGCAAGCGGTACTGGCGTGGTGATCACCGCTAACTACGTGCCAGTGACCGGCGCTGTGATGTATTGCGCCGTCGGCGAGGACATTGACGCCGCCCGAGTTCTGGAAGAACGCCTGCTTGCGCTCAAGCTGACCAGGGCGTGACCTGCGTGACGGCTACGGAGCTCGGATTGGCAGGGCGAGAAAACGAGACGGCGGCGACGCAACCCGTACACAGCTGGGATGAGTTCACCAAGCTTCGTGAAGTGGTCATCGGGAACATAAACGGTGCGCGCATTCCCGCCGTGGACGATACCTCCGCCTGGCTCAATCTATTCCCCGAGTTGGATCGTGCTGCTCTCGCGAACCTCCCCCGTCTCGGGCTCGACCGGCAGGTGCTTGATGAAACGGACGAAGACCTCACATTGCTTGCCCTGGCACTTGAAGGTGCGGGCATAACCGTACACAGGTCTGCGCCGCTGAACCATGATGCGGAGTTCGGGCCACCCGGCTGGCGCAGTCGCGGCATGTACTCCTACTGCCCGAGAGATCTTGCGCTGGTGGTCGGGAACACGCTCATCGAAACGCCCAGCCCCACGCGCGCCCGGTACTTCGAGGGATTCTCGCTCCACGCCCTCTTCCAGGAATACATGCGGCAGGGCGCACGCTGGATCTCAGCACCCCGGCCGCAGCTCACCGAGTCGCTCTATCATGTAGACGCCTCCGGGCACATCACCTTGACTGAGGCAGAGCCAGCCTTCGAAGCCGCGAATGTACTGCGAATTGGACGCGACGTCTTCTACCAGGTGTCAGGCAGCGGCAATGAGCTTGGCCTGACCTGGCTGGCGCGCTTGCTGCCCCTGCTCGGAGACCTTCGTTTGCACCGGCTTCGCGACGTCTACAAGTACACGCATATCGACAGCACCATCGCGCCGCTGCGGCCCGGGCTCGTTCTCCTGAATCCCGAACGGATATCGTCCGACTCCATTCCCGACTACTTTCGATCATGGGACGTACTATGGTGCCCTCCGCCGCCTGACGCAGAGGCCGCCGACCCGCGCGCGCTGAGTTCACCGTGGATCAGCATGAACGTGCTGATGCTAGATGTCGACCTCGCCGTCGTCGATGCGGCACATGTCGCGCTGCTCCGTATGCTCGAACGGGCCGGGATGGAGGTTATCCCGCTGCAACTGCGCCATGGACGGCTCCTCGGCGGCGGTTTCCACTGCGTAACGCTCGATATCCGCCGGGATGGCACCCTTGAGGACTATAGTGCCTGATGCGACGCGCGGGCTTTACCCTCCTGTAGAGCCGTATGAGGCTGGCGAGTTGGCGGTCTCCGACGGCCAGGTTCTGTACTGGGAAACGGTCGGCAGCCCGAGTGGGGTACCAGCGGTCTACCTGCATGGCGGACCCGGAGCCGGGTGCGGCACCGACGCGCGGCGACTGTTCGATCCGCGCACCTTTCGCGCTGTTCTGTTCGACCAACGCCAGTGCGGCCGTAGCCGACCTCGCGCCTGCGAGCCGACGGCAGACCTCAGCACAAATACGACACCCCATCTCCTGGCCGACATTGAGAGGCTGCGCACACAGCTCGGCATTCAACGCTGGATAGTTGTCGGTCGTTCATGGGGGGTGACCCTCGCTCTGGCTTACGCTCAGCGACATCCAGAAAGGGTCATCGCTCTAGGGCTCGCAGCCATCACCTCAGCGCGGCGGCAAGAAATCGACTGGATCACGCGCGACATGGGGCGGATCTTCCCCGACGCATGGGAACGCTTTGTAAGCCATGTTCCTGCCCCGGACCGCAGCAGTGACCTGTCAGCCGCATACGCGCGGCTGCTTGCCAGCCCCGATCCTGGGATTCGCGCCAGGGCCGCGCGGGAATGGTGCCGCTGGGAAGATACTCACGTTTCACTGACGCCGGGCCGGACGCCGGGACTGGAACTTGCGGACCCAGATTTTCAACTCACGCTCGCCCGCCTCATCACGCATTACTGGAGCAACGGATCGTTCCTCCCCGATGACGGAATCCAGCGTAACATGCACCGTATTGCCAAAATCCCAGGAGTCATGATTCACGGCAGGCGCGACATTTCAGGACCACTTGCCATCGCGTGGGAGCTGCATAGGTTGTGGAGCAACAGCCGCCTGATCGTGCTCGACGATGCTGGCCACGGGGGTGACAGCATGACAGGCGAGCTTGCCTTTGCTATTGACTCTTTCCGGAATCTGTATTGAAACGATGCCCGAACCGTGTCACGCGATCCGGGCTTGGACAGGCAATCTAGCATCTTCCCTGCAAAGTCACATTGGCGGCTGGGGACACGTTCGGGATCAGAGGGCCGTTCCCGGACAATCCGTGGCAGGGATGCGAGCACTTCATCCGCACGTGCGGCGCGCTCGGCTTCCTGCTCGAGAGCGGCCCCGCCCGCGCCTACGCCCTGCTGGACGCGATCGGCGAGGACGGCGAGATCCTCGAAACCTACGACGTCCCGCACGCCCAGGCCTTCAAGTTCATCTACCGCAAGCTGAAGCTGCGGGTCGTGTCGACCGACGGCGCGCAGCGGCCCGCCGGAGATCTCAGCGGATAAGTATTGTTATCCGCTGAGACCGGCTATGATCTCAGTGGATAACGACGTTCCCGGCAGCCTGGAAGCCGGGACGGAACTCAGCGGATAACAAGGAGCGGCTCATGACGACCGAGAACGGGACCGACCCGACAGGCATCGTGTGGGAGAACCGCGGCGACGGCGGCGACGTGCTGACGGGGCTCCTCCCGGACGGAAGGCGCGTAACGCCGCCAGACGTGCTGAAGCGCGGCGACGTCATCGTGATGCCCCGCGGGCCAGCGCAGGATCCCAGCGCCCTCTACGTAATCACGGACGTGTCGCCGGATGGCGATGTCGGGTTCAACCCGTATTACGCCGGCGGCCTGACCTGGACGGAAATTCCCTGGGGAGACGTCATCTGGAACCTGCAGGAGAACGGAATGCGCCTCGCCACCGGCCGCGAGCGCGAGCGGGGAGCGGCAGACCCCGACGGCGGACGGTGACCGCGCCCGTCACCGTGCTGCGGCCCGCCGGGGACGGCCCGGCCGCAGCCCGGGAAGCGCTCGCCGCGGTGAGCCGGCACCTGGACCGGTGCAAGCTGTCGGCCCGCACCGTCCGCGCCTACAAGCGGCAGGCCGCCGCGTACGCCGCCTGGCTGGCCGCCAACGCCGGTGACCACGGCGACGCGTTCGCGGACCTGGTCGGCGCCGAGGGAGCCGTCACCGCCTGGAAGCGGGACATGCTCGCCGCCCGGGCCAGCCCAGCGACGGTCAACCAGGCGCTGGCCGCCGTCACGCTGATGTACGCGCAGGCCGGCCTCCGGATCTCCGTCAAGCGCGTCCGAATTCCCAGGCCAGGCGAGCCCGACGCGCTCACCCGCCAGCAGGAAGCCGCGCTCCGCCGCGCGGCCGCCCGCCGGGGCCCGCGTGATTCCGCGATCATCGCGGTGCTGCTCGACACCGGCGCCCGGGTTGAGGAGTGCGCCCGCCTCGAGGCCGGGGACTTCGCGATCACCGCCCGCACCGGCGAGGTCCGCCTGCACGGCAAGGGCGACGAAGTCCGCTACGCCCCGCTGGCCCGCCGCGCCCGCGACCTCGTCTCCGCGTGGCTGGACGTGCGCGGCCGCCACCCCGGGCCGGCCTGGGC
>JBOHCG010000508.1:0-5869 GCA_050698735.1 Streptosporangiaceae bacterium
GGATCGAGTACTGGGGCCAGCGGTAGCCGACGCTCAGGCCGCAGGCGAAGCCCCAGATCCGGTTGCCGTGCCTGTCGAAGTGCACCATCTCGGCGGTGGGGATGCCGGTCGCGGCTAGCTCGTCGCCGAGGCCCAGCTCGGTCAGCTCCCGTACCGCGTGCGGCATCAGGTTGATGCCCACCCCGAGCGGCCGCAGCGAGGCCGCCGAGTCGATCGCCACCGCCTCGATGCCGGCGGCGTGCAGCGAGAGCGCCGCGGCCAGGCCGCCGATGCCCGCCCCCGCGATCAGCACCCTCATGGGGGCATGATGCCACGGCCTACGGGGGGAAACCCCACCCCGAAGAGGGGTGGCTGCCGTGTTCCCGTGCTGAGGCCCAGTTCGTAGCGTAAACCGCAGGTACTTACCCCTAAGGAGGGTTGACCATGATCGAGGCACGCGGCCTGGTCAAGCGCTACGGCTCCACGACCGCCGTGGACCACCTCAGCTTCGACGTCCGCCCCGGGACGGTGACCGGCTTCCTCGGCCCGAACGGCGCTGGCAAATCCACCACGATGCGCATGTTCGTGGGCCTGGACCGGCCGGACGCCGGGACGGCGAGGATTGACGGGCACGGCTACCACGACCTGCGCTGGCCGCTGCGGGAGGTCGGCGCGCTGCTTGAGGCCAAGGCATTCCACCCGGGCCGCACCGCGCGGGCCCACCTGACCGCGCTCGCCGCAGCCAACGCCATCCCGCGCCGGCGGGTCAACGACGTACTGGAGATCACCGGTCTCGAGCAGGCCGCCGACCGGCGCGCTGGCAAGTTCTCCCTCGGCATGGCCCAGCGGCTGGGCATCGCCGCGGCGCTGCTCGGCGATCCGGGGGTGCTGCTGCTCGACGAGCCCGTCAACGGCCTGGACCCGGACGGCATCCGCTGGATCCGCAACCTGCTGAAGAGCCTGGCCGCGGCCGGCCGGACCGTGCTGATCTCCAGCCACCTGATCAGCGAGATCGCCCAGACCGCCGACCAGCTCGTCGTGATCGGCCGGGGGCAGCTGCTCGCGCAGACCTCCGTCGCCGAGCTCGCCGCCCGCAGCACCTCGCTGGAGGAGGCGTTCTTCGCCCTCACCGAGGGCAGCATCGAGTACAACGCAAGCAACATCGCGTACCAGGGGAGCCTGTCGTGACCGCCGTCACGCTAACCCGCCACCAGTCCAGGGGCGGCCATTACGGGTTCCGTACCCTGGCCACGGCCGAGTGGCTGAAGCTGCGCGCCACCCGGTCCACCTGGTGGACCCTGCTGATCTTCGCGGTCGGCATGATCGGCATCGCCGTCCTGGTGCTAAGCCACCAGCACTGGGCCTCGATGAACGCGGCGGACCGGGCGACCTTCGACCCGACCGACGACAGCTTCGCCGGACTTGCGATCGGCCAGCTTGCGATAGGGGTGCTTGCCGTGCTGGCCATCACGAGCGAGTTCTCCTCGGGCCTGATCAGGGCCACGTTCGCCGCGGCTCCCCGGCGCCCGCTCGTGCTGGCCGCGAAGACCGCGGTGGTCGGCGCCGTGGCGCTGGTAACGGGGGAGATCCTGTCGTTCGCCGCCTTCGCCGCCGGCGAGGCGGTGCTGAGGGCACCGGCCCCGCACGCCACGCTGGCCCAGCCCGGCGTGCTGCGCGCGGTGCTGATGGCGGGCGCCTACCCGGCCCTGATCGCGTTCATCGGCCTGGGTCTCGGCGCGCTCATCAGGCACACGGCGGGCGCGATCTGCGCCCTGGTCGGGGTGCTGTTCGTGCTGCCGCTGATCCTGGTGCCGATGGGCACCTCGATCCAGAACTCGGTCGGCCAGTTCATGCCGATGATCATCGCGGAGAACTCGCTGACCGCAGTCGTGCCGGTGCCGCACAGCCTGTCGCCCGGCATCGGGTTCGCCATGCTGTGCCTGTACGCCGTGGCGGCACTCGCGATCGGCGGCTGGGCGCTGGCCCGCCGCGACGCGTAAAAACGGGCGACAATTAGATCCATGGACGAGGACCTCCGGCGGCTGGCGGGCACCATCCTGCGTGCCCCGCTCACCCGCCGGACGGTCCGCGAATTCGTCTACTGCGGGTTCGGCACGGTCACCGGGTTCCTCGGGTTCTGGCTCACGGTGGTGCTGCTGGCCTCGGGCATGATCGTGTCCGCGTCGATCGTCGGCACCGTCGTCGGCCTGATGGTGATCGTGCTTGCGCTGCGGGTCACCAGGCGGCTCGGCGCGCTGCACCGCCGCCTCGCCGGCTGGCTGCTTCGGTACCGGGTCGAGCAACCGCCCAAGTTCCAGCCGGGCAAGGGCATCCTCGGCCGGCTCGACCGGCGGCTGCGGGACAGGGCCGGCTGGCGGGCCGTCGCGTACAGCCTGGTCAAGCTGCCGGTCGCCGCCGTCCAGGGGTACGCGGTCGCGCTCGCTGCCTTCGGCCTGGCCGACGTGAGCTACCCGGTCGCCTGGGTGGCATTTCACAACGGCTCGTCGAGCGCGCTGGTGGCGGTGGTCCCGGTACCGTTCGGCGGCACCGTGAAGGTCTACAACTGGCCCGAGACGTTCCTCGCGGCCATCCTGGGCACGGCGTGCGTGCTGGCGGCGACCTGGCTGGCCCGCGCCATCAACGCGGGCGATCGCTGGCTGATCCGCTCGCTGCTCGGGCCGAGCAGCATGTCCGAGCGGGTCACCGAGCTGGAGCGGACCAGAGCGCTCGCGGTGGACGACGCGGCGGCGGCGCTGCGCCGGGTCGAGCGTGACCTGCACGACGGCGCCCAGATGCGGCTCGCCGCGCTGGCCATGAACCTGGGCATGGCCAGGGAAAAACTCGATGGTCGGGGTGAGGCCACGGTCAGGGAGCTGATCGACGCGGCGCACCGCAACGCGGTAGACGCCCTCGCCGACCTGCGTGACCTGGCCCGCGGTATCCACCCCCCGGTACTCGACAACGGCCTGGCAAGCGCGCTGACCACCCTCGCCACGAGCAGCGCCATCCCGGCGTCGGTCAGCGCTGACATCGGCACCAGGCCCGCTCCCGCGATCGAGACCATCGCCTACTTCTGCGCGGCCGAGCTGATTGCAAACGCGACCAAGCACAGCTACGCCAATGAAATAAAAATCAAAATTTATACCGAACGATCCGGTGTGCTACGTCTTGAAGTCAGTGACGACGGCGTGGGCGGTGCCGACGCGGGGCGCGGCAGCGGCCTGACCGGGCTGGCACAGCGGGTGTCCACGGTGGACGGGCGGATCGAGGTGTCCAGCCCGCCGGGCGGACCCACCACGGTGACCGTCGTGCTGCCGCTGCAGACCTCGGGGAGACAATGATGCGGGTAGTGATCGCAGAAGACGCCGCGCTGCTGCGCGAGGGCCTGATCAGGCTGCTCGAGGACCGCGGCCATTCGATCTGCGCGGCCGTGGCCGACGGCGATGCGCTGGTGGCCGCGGTGGCCGAGCACCGGCCGGACGTCGCCGTTGTCGACATCCGGATGCCGCCGACGCACACCGACGAGGGCCTGCGCGCCGCGCTTGAGCTGCGGCGGAAGTGCCCGGGCACCGGCGTGCTCATGTTCTCCCAGTACATCGAGACGTCCTACAGCGCCCAGCTGCTGGAGGGCGGCGCGGCCGGCGTCGGCTACCTGCTCAAGGACCGGGTGGCCAACGTCGCCGAGTTCACCGCCGCGCTCGAGCGGGTGGCCAGCGGCGGGACCGCGCTGGACCCGGAGGTGGTCAGCCAGCTGTTCCGCGCCAGCAGGCAGCGCGGCGGCCTGGCCACGCTGACCCCGCGGGAACGCCAGGTCCTTGCGCTGATGGCCGAGGGCCGCTCGAACGCGGGCATCGCCGCCGAGCTCGTGGTGACGGGCGGCGCCGTCGAGAAGCACGTGGCCAGCATCTTCGGCAAGCTCGGCCTGCCCCAGGGCGAAAGCGACAACCGGCGCGTCCTGGCCGTGCTGCGCTATCTCGGCGCCCCGGCCTGAGGAAAACCCCGGCCTGAGGAAAACCCGAGCGCACAGACGGGTATTAGCCGCGTTCCCCGCGGCGCGGCCGGTTCATAGCGTGGCAGGTATGGAAAACACCGACCTAGCCCAGGAACGGTACGACCATCGCCGGGATCACCCGGTCGCCCGCGCGTTCGGCCTCGGCCTCGGCGGGCTGCTCGCGCTGTTCCTCGTAGGACGCGGCGGGCGGACGGATCGCGTACGAGGTGGCGGGGGAGGGCGCCGGACGGCCGCTGGTCGTGTTCGCGCACGGCATGGGGGACACCAGGAACGCCTACAGGTTCCTGGTCCCCCCGCTGGCCGCGGCCGGATACCGGTCCGCGGCCGCGGACCTGCGGGGACACGGCGAGTCCAGTACCGGATGGCCGCCATCGTGGCCGGGATGCCGGCCGGGCTGGGCCGCGCGGTCATGATCAGCGGCGCCGGGTACTACCCGCACACCCAGTTCCCCGACCAGGTGCTGGCGGCCCTGCTGCCGTTCCTGAAGGAACACGCGGGTGCCTAGGGCGGGGCTGACCGGCGACGAGGCGGTGGCCTCCGCCGTCGGCCTCGCCGACGAGATCGGGTACTCCGGCGTCACCATGGGCCTGCTCGCCGACCGGCTCGGCGTCCGCACGCCGTCGCTGTACAAGCACGTCGACGGCCTGGCCGACCTGCAGCACCGGCTCGCCATCCTGGCCACGAATGAGCTCGGCGAGGTGATCCGCGACGCCGTGCAGGGCAAGGCGGGACGCGACGCGCTCGCGGCGCTGCTGACCGCTGTCCGGGCCGGTCCCGGCCGCGAGGTCCAGCACCGTCCGGGCTCCCGGCGGCACAAGCCAGTCCAGCGCCTGCGGCGGCGGTGCCGGGCGGTACTGGTCGTACTCAGATGCCACTGACCCGAAGGAAAGCCTGCGCGTCTCGCGATCGGTCACTCCCGCAGGCTACCGCTGCCATCCGAGCCCGCACCACGGCGGAACGCAAGGTAGTGGATGTGGCACCGTGTACCAAAAACGGTATGCGGTTGGGTGCCTTCTAGGGGGCAGCGGGGTCGGCTTGTAGGCCGGGCATCCAGCACGGCAAGGATCGCTTCGGCGGGGCACCGGCCTGACCGGTTGGGCGATAATGACGGGATGGCTAGTGATGACGGCAAGGCCGCGCGCCGCAGCGGCTGGTCCTTATGATGGCTCTGGATGGTGTCAGGCCCTCGGGGAGGCTCGGATGGGTGTCCCCCTCGTCCCCGTGGTTACCGAGGTCGCCGTCGGGGCCGGGCACTGGGCTTGCGGCCGTCGCCGGCGGGCCCTGGCAGCGTGGGCATGCGCGCACCGGATACCCTACGTTCCAAAAATAGCGCCGCGCTGGCCGAGTACCGGCAGCCGGTATCGGCGGGAGCGTGTCAAGTCTTTTGTGTGAGCTAGGGCAGTTGTTGTCCTTTTGTTACATTACTGTGGGTAGTTTCCGGCGTCTGAGTCAGACGGGGACGCGGTCGGGGAATGCGACGGAGAATGCGTTCATGGCTGCTTTCCAGCCGTAGGTTCCGGTGCCGCGCAGTCCCCTTTCGAGGACCAGTCCGTCGCCGTCGATATGACGCCCGGTTATATTCCTTATCCCGAGGTAAAGCAGCTTCATGGCGGCTTCGTCGCTGGGGAAGTGTCCCCGGTTCCTGGTTATCTTCCGGAGCTGGAAGTTCACCGACTCGATGGCATTTGTCGTGTAGACCACCTTTCTGATGGCGGAGTCGAATTCGAGGAACGGGATGAACTGGTCCCAGGCGCGGTCCCATGCGGCGACCATCCCGGGGCTCTTCTTCCCGAAATCGCGGCGCAGGTTATCCAGCGCAGCTTTCGCGGCCGCCTCGTTCACCGCCGTGTAAATCGGGCGCATCGCCGCGGCCGCCTT
>JBOHCG010000509.1:0-5864 GCA_050698735.1 Streptosporangiaceae bacterium
GCCACAGTGAGCGCGTTGTCGAGTTCGGCGCCCTGCAGGGTGCGGTGCGGTACCGGTTCGAGGCCGAGCACGGCATCCCATGGCTCCGTTTCCTGCAGCCGGTCGAACCAGTTGCTCCCGTGCACGGCGAACAGGTCCGCGAGCTCCGGGTCATAGGTGCGGTCGCGACGTTCATGCGCGGCCTCCAGTGCCCTGGCCGGCGAGAAGAGGCGGCCGATCGCCTCCATGTCGTGGCTGAGATGCACGACGCGCATCGCCAGCGGGATCTCCTCGCCGCTTGCGCCTTTCGGGAAGCCGGTTCCGTTCCACCGCTCGAACGTGAAGGCCAGGGCGTCTCGGACGCCGGAGCCGAACTCAAGGCGCTGCACCAGCATATCGGCTACTTCGCAGCCTGACGCGAAGTTGTTCACCGCCCACTCGTGGGCGCCTTCCTGGATCGCCTGGATGATCTGATCCCGCTCCTGCGGGGGATGGCCGGCGGTCGCGAACGCGACCACGTCGTGCATGACCTCGGCCGGATTCGCGGCGTCGTGCACCAGCGTCTGGGCGCGGATGGCGATCTCGTCGCCGAAGAGGGTGGCGACCTCGTGCGCGTGGCCGGTGCAGCCGATATAGCGCAGCAACGCGACCCAGTAGACGGTTTCCCTCAGCTCCCTGGCGAAGCCCGCCTCCTCGCCCAGCCAGGTGGCCAGCAGGCACGAGCGCAGCTGCGACTCCAGCGGCTGGCCGAACGCGTTGTCCTGCGCGAGCGCGAAAGTCGCGACGAGCTCGCCCATCCGCAAAGACCGCTCAGAAATAGGGAAACCCCCCCGATGCGCGGAAAACCCGGACATCTGCACCATCGACCATAGCCCGCCCCGCCCCGACCTGCCCCGCTAGCAGCAAAAGGCCAGAAATAGGGAACTCTCCCGATGCAGGGCGCAGCCTCGTTTTCGTACGTTGCTAGTGCGGCAGATCGCCGCCGACAAGGGAGGGTAGACATGTTTCTGGCAACCACGAAGGTCGAGGACTACGAGCGGTTCCTGGCGATCTTCTCGACCAAGGGCGCCGAAAAGCGCCGGCAGCACGGCTCCAAGGGCGTGACGGTCTTCCGGGATCCCGATGAGGATGACCGCGTCTGGGCGCTCTTCGACTGGGATATGGAGGGCTGGCAGAGCTTCGTTTCCGACCCCGAGGTTCCCGCGGTGCTCCAGGAGGCGGGGCACGTCGGCCGACCGCAGATCGCGGAGCTAGGCGGCACCTACGACGCCTAGCGCCATCGCGCCGAATGTTACCGACGATCCATCCGCAGCACATAACCAAGGAGTCAGCCATGAGCAGCCCTGCAGTCAAGTCACCCGGGTACCTGAAGTACATCCTGCGCTGGGACGAGCGCCCGGCGGCCGGAACGTCCGAGTACGAGGCAATTCAGTCTCGCATCCTCCAGGTATTCCGCGAGTGGAGCGCGCCCGAGGGGTTCACGATCCACCAGTTCGTCATCCGTGTCGGCGATTGGGGCGGGTACATGGTCTTCGAGACCGACAACCTCGCCGACATCCACTTCCTGAGCACCGCCCTCGCCGGCTTCACCTTCCAGCTCGAGCCCGTGATCGACGTCATGGATGCGGTCGCCGTCGAGATCCAGGCGATGGAGTGGCGCCAGACCGTCGCGTAGGCGCGCTACCAAGCTCGGGGGTCCTGCCGGATGCGGACCGTAGAACCACGGCCCGTTCGGGGACCTGGCTGGCGTTCTGTCAACCGGAGCTATCGGCCGGCAGTGCGGGGGAGATGTCGGTGTGGCTGAAGTCGTTGCCCTTGAAGAGCAGCGCTTCTCCGGTTGACTTCGCCAGGGCGTATGCGAAGCAGTCCCCGAAATTCAGGCCGGCCTTGTGGCCGCTGCCCTTCCCGAAGTCGCGATAGGCGTCCCGGGCGATACGGGCCTGATCATGCGTCACCGGCTCGACATGCAGCTCGGCGGTTTCAACCAGCTCATCGAAGCGCCGGCTGGCGATCGGGTCGCGGCTCGCGTCGATGACGACCGCGGTCTCCAGGTAGCTGGCGGCGGAGATCCGGCGCACCTGAGCCCTCTCGATGGCGTGAGCCATTTCGCTGGCATCATCTTCAGTGCGCAGGATCGCGATGAGGGCAGAGGTATCGATGATCACGCGGGAAGCCCGCGCTTGTCATAGAGCAGATCACCATGATCCGCGGTGCGGAACGGCTCCCGGAGCCGGGGCGCGGTGTCCCTGCCGATGGCCAGCAGGCGGTCAGCCATGCCGGCTTCGCGGAGATGCCGGACCCTGTCCAGGCGCTCGCGGACGGCAATGGTCACAGCCGCCGTCTGCGTCTCACCGGTCAGCGCAGCGAGTTCTTGGACGAGCTGGTGAGTCTCGGTGCTCTTGATGTTAAGGCTCATCATCCACCTATCTACCATGCTTCTGCTACCAGGGTAGCATGCTCAATCTGAGATTGCGGGACCTGCGAGCGGCCGTGCATCTGATGTCATCGTGTCTGCGCTGCCGTCATGACGCGGCGTCCAGGCTCACCGGCCGGGCGTAGTAGTCCGCCCGGATTATGGCCCGAAGCTCGGCGGGGGTCAGCGCCGCCAAGGCGGTGCTGTCATCGCGCCGTATGGCGCGGTAGGGCTCGACTTCACCAGGCTGATACGTGATCTCGTAGGCAGAGCCCCAGTCGCCCTTGAGGCAGTTAAGCGCGTCCATCTCTTCGACGCTTGGCATAGTGCCTCCTTCCGGGCTGCGGCAAGCGAGCAGGTGTAAGAAGGTGTGACACGATGGCCCCAGGACGTGACCCCGATAAAGCGATGTTCGCTGACGAACTCCGGGCGATGCGCAAGCAGGCGAACCTTAGCCGCGACGAGCTAGGCGCGGTCGGTGCTGATGACCAAGCCCAATTCGACTCCTGGCGAGATTGAGGGGCTGGTGACTGGCAGGCTAGAGCGGCAAGCCGTGCTATAACGTGAGGAACCGGCCGCCCCGCTGCTGTGGGCACTGATAGATGAGGGCGCGCTGAACCGGCCGGTAGCCGACCCTGCCGTGATGCGCGACCCGCTCAAGCACCTAGTCCAGGTGTCCGAGATGCCGAACATCACGATCCAGCGTCGTCGAAAACAGTCGAGTCCACGCAGCGCTTGCGCCGCCCCCGCAAGATGCCGGTCTCGGCGATCACCTGCGCGACCGCGTCGAACACCCGGTCCGGCCGCTCCGACGCCGCGATCCGCTTCCGCCAGTACACCAGCGTGGACGGGTCGAGACTTACCTGCAGCAGCGACCGGCCGCAGGCCACCTTCCACCGCAGGTCGAACTTCAGCGCATCCGCGGCCTGGGTGCCGGACAGGTCATACAGCTCCTTGAGCACCAGCACCGAGCCGGCCAGGTCGGCCGGCAGCGACGGCCGACCGGTCCTGGAGGCGAACAAATCCGCGGTAAAGGAGTCCGGGAACAGCTCCCGGCGGTGCTCAGCCAGGAACGCGAACACGCTGCCCGGCGGCACCAAGTGCCCGGTGACCTCGCCGGCGTCCCGCGGATCACGATCGGTCTTCGAGATGCCCTGCATGAGACCATCGTCCCAGGTATCCGAACACCTTGCCGACAGAAACGCCGGAACAGGCATCGCGGGTTATTCAGTGCCGTCCTAGCCTAGCTGACCTCGCGGCCTGTCCGACCCCCCCCTCTTATGGGCTATCGTCTGACTTGTACTGGGGTGGCACGGGCGATCACGGTCGCCCCGAGGGGAGGATAGTACCTTGCGGGTTTCCAGGCGTGCCCTGCTCGCGATCGCGGCGACAAGCATCTCGGTGGGCCTATCTGGCGTGATCGCCGGGTCGGCCTCCGCGGCGGCGGCGCGACCCGCCGCGACGACCTACAGCACGGGCGGCGGGCTGACCGGCGTCGCAGCCGTCTCGAACAGCAGCGCCTGGGCCGTCGGCTATACCGGCAACAACTCGGCGCAGAAGATCCTCATGCTGCACTGGAACGGGAAGGCGTGGTCGCGGGTCACCAGTCCGAGCGTGCTGACCGCGGCCGGGGAACTCTCCGCCGTCACGGTCGTCTCCGCGAAGAGCGCCTGGGCCGTGGGCTCCACCGCAGGGGTCGGGACGGGGCTGGGCCACTCCCTGCTCCTGCACTGGAACGGCTCGACGTGGAGCCGGGTGACCAGCCCCGCCCCTGTCACCGGGGGAAGCCTCGCCGGGATAGCGGTGACGGCGAAGAGCGGCTGGGCGGTCGGCTACGTCAACACCAACCCGAGCGCCCCGGCGTGCTGCGCGGGCACGCCGCTGGTCTTCCGCTGGAACGGCTCGAAATGGTCGCGGCTCACCACCAAGCTAGGAAATGGCAGTTACCTGAGCGGCGTGGTCATGACTTCGGGCAACACCGCGTGGGCGATCGGCGGCCCCATCGCGATGATCACCGGCGCGCTGGCGAAATGGAACGGCAGCGCGTGGTCGTGGGTCACCGACCCGGTGGCGGGTCCCTATCACCCGCTCAACGGCATCGCGGCCGGACCCGGCGGGACCGTGTTCATGGTCGGCACGAACAACAACCGTCCCGGGCCGCCGGTAAGCGCCTGGTGGAACGGGAAGGCCTGGAAGCCGGTGACCGTCGGCGCCCCGAACTCCTCCGGGCTCAACGCGGTCGCCTTCGCGCCGGGCGGCAGCGCGTGGGCAGCGGGGGTCGCTCGCTCGGGCAGCAGCGTGCAGGCGCTGGTCGTGCGCTGGAACGGCAAGGCATGGACCCGTGTCAGCAGCCCGGGGAGTGGCGAGGACCTCGACGGGCTGGCGTTCTCGGCCTCTAATTACGGCTGGGCGGTCGGCAATACCACCTCGGCCTCGGGGTCGGGCAAGACAGCGATCCTGCACTGGAACGGCAGGGCCTGGAACTAATCCGGTCAGGCTCGCGGCGGCAGCGGCGGCCGGCGCTTGGAGGGCCTGGTGCGCGGGTCGGGAGGCCGCGCCGCGGGCCGCTGGCGGAGGGCTTCAAGCGCGAGGCTGACCGCGGTCTCCAGCTGGGTGTCCCGCCCCGCGGCCCAGTCGTCGGGCGACATGATGACCTCGACGTCGGGGTCGATGCCGTGGTTTTCCACGCCCCAGCCGTAGTCCTCGAACCAGAAGGCCAGCCGCGGCACGGTGATCTCCGTTCCGTCGATCAGCTCGTGCTCGAAGTCGTAACCGATGACGCCGCCCCAGGTCCTGGCGCCGACGACCGGGCCAAGCCGGAGCAGGCGGATGGCGCCGGTGACGATGTCGCCGTCGGATCCTGAGCATTCGTCCGCGAGGGCGACGACCGGCCCCCGCGGCGCGTCCTCGGGATAGGTGGACGGCATCTGGCCGCTCGGCACGTCCCAGGCGATCACCCGGCGGGCCAGCTTCTCCACTATGAGCTCCGAGGTGTGGCCGCCGGTGTTGCCGCGTATGTCCACGATCAGCGCGTCGTGCAGCATCTCGGTGCGCAGGTCCCGGTGGAAGTCCGACCAGCCCTGGCTCATCATGTCCGGCACGTGCAGGTAGCCGATCCGGCCCTCGCCGAGCTCGCGGACCTGCGCCCGCTTCGCCCGGACCCAGTCCAGGTAGCGCAGCCTGGTATCGCTGGCCAGCGGGACAACCGGCACGCTGCGCGGGCGGCTGCCGTCGGCGGGCGCGACGGTGAGCTCGACAGGCTTGCCCGCGGCGCCGGCCAGCAGCGGCCCGGGCCCCTGCGGCCCGACCGGCCGGCCATCGACGGCGAGCAGCACGTCCCCGACGGAGATCCCGGCGCCTGGCGCGGCAAGCGGCGCCCTGGCACGGGGATCGGAGGTATCCCCGCGCACGACCCTGGTCAGCCGCCAGGCGTCCCCGCTGCGTTCCATGTCGGCGCCGAGCAGGCCGGTGC
>JBOHCG010000510.1:0-5859 GCA_050698735.1 Streptosporangiaceae bacterium
ACCGGCAGGGGCACGATCTGACATCAGGGCTCAAAGCCCGGGAGTCAACAGTGCTCACCTGCCAGCGGCCACCAGGTACCGAGTCTGCCGGATGGCGGACCCGATAACACTCATTAGGAGTCCTGAGCCTGTACTCGTTCGTGGACTGGTCGTAGTAGTTTTCTTTGAGCACGTGGACGCAAGACACGTGAGGCGGCATGTGATGTGTCCATGGCGCGAGCATATGTACGGCGTGGGTCCGGACCGCCGGGGGGGGGTGGGCAGGTGGGCGGCCTCCCCGGATTTGCTGCTTCCGCCTCAGCGTGGGACGGGATGGAACACGTGGCGCACAGGTGGATGCCCGATCTGGGTACTCCGGGATTAGCGGCGCCGTGGGTCTTAGCCCCGGTGCTCCTGGCCCTGGCGATCAAGACCCGTAGCTAGTGGTCAGAGTCGGATCGCGGCTTCGATGGTCAGTCGGCGGGCGGATCGGGCGTTTGCATAGTTGGCATGGCTCCCTCTAGGTCGCCCATCGAAAAAGAGCATGGAAATTCCGGGTTTCGCGGAAGAATAGGTGGACTGGGATCCACTGGAATTTCCACTGAACCCGGATCTTCCAAGATCTTTTAGAAATCTCGTTCTATCCGCATCCCGCCCGTATCATCCGCCACCACCGCACCGGGCCACCCGGCCGTCCTGGCTCCGAACCCGGGCGATCAGAGGCTGACAGCCGCTTCGATGGTCAGCCAGCGAGCAGGCCGGGCGTGTGCACCGTTGGCATGGCCCCCTCCTGGGGGGTAGCAACGACCCACAATGATCCGCGCGTGCCGAGCCGCGCCGGGCGCCGCGCGCCGGACGGGCCTAGCCGGGCCAGTGGCAGGTGGTGATCTGGCCGCCGGTGATCGTCACGGTGGCGGAAGGGGTGCGCTCGTCGCGCCAGAGCGTGTAAGGCCCGGCCGCGAGGCCGGGGTAGACCGCCGCGTACCTGGTCACCGCCGGAAGGTGGCGCGGGCGCACCTGCGAGTGGGTCCGCCTGGCCGCCGGGTCGTCGTCCCGGCTGATCTCGATCTCCTCGCCGTCCAGGCCGGCCGGCGTGTACAGGATCAGGGCACCGACGTCGGCGCCAAGCTCCATCACCACGGTCCCGGGCCCGGACGGCCCGGCGACGTGCTCAGCCATGCTGCTCTCCTCCCAGGGAAATTCCCGGAGAAAGTGTGCCCCGGCCGAACATAGGAGGAGGCCCGGCCGGGGCACACGCGACACAGGGTCAGGACGGGTTGTCGAAGCCGCTGTACGGCACCCCGAGGTACGGGAACTGCGAGAGGTACGACGCGCTCACGCTGGCGGGCGTCAGCCCGTCGGTCAGCTTGCTCGCCGCCGCGTCGGGCGTGAAGGACTTGTTCACCAGCGGATACGTGACGCCGGCGATGGCCCGCAGTTCGATCGCCACCACGTCGTCGGTGACCCGGCGCCCGTTCGGGAAGCCGGCCAGGTCGCCGCCGAGCAGCCCGTAGATGCTCTGCGCGTTGGGGGCCGTCGGCGGAATCGAGGTGTTCAGCCGGAGCATGTCCGCGAGCACCGACCCGGTCAGGTTGGTGAACCCGGGAATCAGCCCGGACGGGATGCCGGTCAGCAGGATCGCCTCCAGGTCGGCGCGCGGCTTGCCGGACGCGACCTGCGCGGCCAGGTTGGGGAACACGCCCGGGTACAGGGCGTTCAGCAGCCCCGCCAGGCCGGGTGAGGTGACGTAGCTGGCGAACAGCTTGTCGTCCGAGGGCGGCAGCGAGTTCCACTGATCCTTCTTGCCCAGCGGGATCAGCACCTCGTTGACCAGCGGGTTGCCCAGCCGCGATACCTGACTGAACGGCCCGCTGCTCACGTTCTCGCCGGCGTCCGCGTCCCACAGCCTGACCCGCTGGCGGCTCGCCGTGGTCCATACGCCGATGGTCGGGTGACCCTTGATCGTCACCGCGGAGATCGGCACCTGGATCGCGATCGAGTGCACGTTCAGGTGGTTCGTGGCGTTCACCCCGGCCGCGGGCCCGGAGAAGACGTTGAGCCCGTACTGCGCGTGCAGGTTCTCGAACGGCCGCAGGTCACCCAGGTCGAAGATCGAGCCGAGGTCGACGTAGAAGCCCTCGGCCCGCTGCCCAGCGAACACCTGGATCCCGCCGCCCAGTGCGTGCACCGCCGCGGCGGCCAAGCCGGGGTAGTCTGGCGTGGACAGCGGCCCGATGTTGCACGGCGGGCAAGCCAGCCCGCTGCCCAGGCCGCGGAACGACCCGCCGGAGACCACCGCGACGTCGTAGGTCTGCACGCGGTTCCAGTTCGAGCTGCCGAGCGACTCGATCGGGCCGACGTTGTAGAGGAAGGTGTCGGGGTCGCGCACCGTCGTGTGGAAGCTGAACTGGTAGGAGATGTCGGCCCGGCCGTCCCCGTTGTTGTCGAGGTGGATCTCGTACAGGACGTCGTCGCCGAACTCATAGAAGTTCGGCCCGCCCGCCGGTCCCTGCAGCGGGATGTAGTTGGCGATCAGGGTGACCGTGTCTGGGGCATCGGGGCTGACGAACGCGTACACGTCGGTACTGTCGGCCACCGGGTCCTTGGAGATCTCTGGCGCCTCGCGGTGCGATGACATGAATTACCTCACTGGCTCGAACTGACTCGAACTGCGGTCGGATGAATGGAGCGGCAAGCAGGCGAACTGCGGGCAGGCGGACTGCGCGGATGACCGGGTCACCCGACGGCCCGGGCGATCCGGGCGGCCAGGTCCTTGTCCCGCAGCCGGGTCTGGCTGGTCCCGGAGAAAACCTCGATGTCGCCGGTCCTGGCGTTGCGGACATGCACCACGATCGGGTCCGAGTGGCCGGCCACGTCGTGCTCGGACGAGGCCGAGGCCGAGACGGGACCGGCCGCGGACGAACTGGTGGCGGCAAGGGCCGGGCCCGCGGCCGCCGCGCCGAAGGCGGAGACGGCGAGGCCCGCGGCGCCGGCCGTCGCCGCCCCCTGCAGCACTGAGCGCCGGGACAAGCCGCGTTCCGCCCGAGCGGCACGCTTTGCATCCTGACTGGGCATGACGATCCTTTCCGTGGCTGGTTGGCATGCGAAAGAACAGGCCTGTCACGAGGTAGCTAACGGTGATGGTGCGGATACCGTGGATGACGCCGACAGAGGGAGCGGGGACGCCGCGCGGGGCACCGGCCGACGGTCCGGTCGGCTACCCGGAACGCCCGAGGCTCGGTCACCGGCCGGAACGCATGCCTGTTCCGCCATCCCCCACCCCCATTGGCCCCCAGATCGCCTGTCACGCGAATGTTTCGCGGCAACCGGCCGATCGGATGGGTGCGCGACCAAAATGTTTCCTGAAATGTCCCAGCCGCAGGGAGCCCGTCCATAACCTCGGCTACGACTTGCACCCAATCCATTACTGGAAGTGTCACGGAAAGCGCCCCGCTAGGCAATCCACTTCCAGTCCGTGATCTCCGGCGCGTCCCACGCCCGCCGCCGCCCGCCCGCCGACCGTTAACCAGTTCGCCGTCCCCCCGAAACCGCGCCGACCATGAGAAGATTGCGTCAGGTTTGCCGCCCTGTGCACCATCCCAGGTGGTGGCGCGTCATTGAAGCGGGATAGCGCGGCGACCGGCGCCGCTCCGGAGGGGACGTCATGAGTCACCAGCAACCACCCGATGACCCGTACAACCAGCAGACCCGGGCGGCGTCCTTCACGCCGAACCCGTCGGGCCAGCCCGCGTACCCGCCGCCGCCGCAGGGCCAGCAGCAGTGGTACCAGCAGCAGCAGCAGCAGGAGCCACCGCAGCAGCAGCAGCAGTACTACGGCTCGGGCGAGGCCCAGAACGCGTGGCCTCAGCAGAACCAGCCCGCCGCTCAGCCGGGCTACCAGGTTCAGCCCGCGACCGCGGGCTACCAGGCCCAGCCCGTCACGGCCGGTTACCAGGCGCAGCCCGTCCAGCCGGGATACCAGGCGCCGGGCTACCAGGCACAGGCCCAGCCGGGCCGCGGCGGGCACCGCCAGGGCCAGGTCGGCGGCAAGCAGTACGCGCTTCGCGGCGCCGAGGTCTTCTGGTACATCCTGTTCTGCATCGACTTCGGCGCGGCGTACTTCAACAAGATCCCGGTCAAGAAGGCGGCCTGCGAGGTGTTCAGCGAACTGCAGCTCGACGGGCAGGGAGCGAGCCAGGGTTTCTCCCTGAACTCGGCCGAGAGCGCCTGGTACATCGTGATGTGCCTCTTCATGGGCGCCGGCTACTTCGCGAAGGTATGGGCGAAAAAGTCCCTGTGGGAGATCGTCAACATGATGCGGGCCGCCCCCGCCGACCAGATCCAGGCGCTCACCCGCGCCCTCACCGGGTCCGGGTCCGGGTCTGCTGGGCAGTACCCGCAGCGATTCTGACCCGGCCGATGCCGGTGGCCCGCCACAGTACCCGTGGGATAAGGTCGCGCACGTGTCCATCAACCTACGCGGACGTAGCCTGGTCAAGGAGATCGACCTCACGGCCGGGGAGTTTCTCTACCTGATCGACGCCAGCGCGCAGTTGCGCAAGGAGAAGCACTCGGGCCAGCGGGGCGGCAGGCTGGCCGGGCGCAACATCGCGCTGATCTTCGAGAAGACCTCGACGAGGACCCGCTGCGCGTTCGAGGTCGCCGCGCACGACGAGGGCGCCCACGTCACCTACCTCGGGTCCGCAGAGACCCAACTCGGGCACAAGGAGTCGGTGAAGGACACCGCCCGCGTGCTCGGCCGGATGTTCGACGGCATCGAGTACCGCGGGTCCGCGCAGCATGCGGTGGAGACGCTCGCCGCGTACGCCGGGGTCCCGGTGTGGAACGGGCTCACCGATGACTGGCACCCCACCCAGATGCTGGCCGACATCCTCACCATGCGAGAGCACACGGACAAGCCGCTCGCCGGGGTCACGTACTGCTACCTCGGCGACGGCCGGAACAACACCGCCAACTCGCTGCTTGTGACCGGCGCCCTGCTCGGCATGGACGTGCGCATCTGCGCCCCCGTGCCGCTGCAGCCCTCGGTCCGGGTGCAGGAGATAGCCCGGCGCCTGGCGGCGGCCTCGGGCGCCCGGCTGGCGGTGACGGCGGACATCGGGGCTGCCGTGGCCGGCGCGGACTACCTGTACACCGACGTCTGGGTGTCGATCGGCGAGCCAGCCGAGCAGTGGGACCGCCGCATCGACCTGCTGCTGCCCTACCAGGTGAACGAGGACCTGATGGCGGCGACAGGCAACCCGGCGGTGCGGTTCATGCACTGCCTGCCCGCCCTGCACGACACGCTGACCGCGATCGGCGAGCGGCTGCAGGAAAGCCGCGGGCTCGACGCGCTTGAGGTGACCGACGAGGTCTTCGAGTCTCCCGCCTCGATCGTGTTCGACCAGGCGGAGAACCGGATGCACACGATCAAGGCCCTGATGATCGCCACCATCGGCGGCGCCTGAGCGCCGCCCCCGGCACCCGGCCCCCGGCACCCGGCCGTCAGGCCCCCGGCCGTCAGGCCCCCGGCCGTCAGGCCGAGGGTACGGTGACCACGGGCCCGTGCGCGTGGTTCAGCAGCGCGTGCGTGACCGCCCCGGGACCCTGCGACCCGTGCCTGCCGATGACCGTCAGGTCGGCGCGGGCGGACAGGCCGGCCAGTGCCCGGCCCGGGTGGCCGCGCACCACGTCCTGGACGACCTGCACGTCGGGGTACTTGCCGCTGCAGGCCTCGACCGCTCCGCACAGCGCGCCGGCGGCTTCGTCCGCTATCGCCTGCGCGGCCGGGGTCGAGAACGAGATCCCGGCCCGGGAGATGTCCGACTCCATGGTCCACGCGTGCACCGCGATCAGGCTGGCGTGCCGCAGCGCCGCCTC
>JBOHCG010000511.1:0-5849 GCA_050698735.1 Streptosporangiaceae bacterium
GCCCCCCCAGGAGTGGGGGGGTCACCGGGGGGGTCATCCCCCCGGGGAAGAACAGCGCTCATGATGCGCGAGCTTAGCGGTACCGTCTGATTCTGTGCCGCCCAATCGAGCCCGGACCAGGCTGTGGGCCGTCCTCGGGTCGGTGTTTGTGCTGCTGGCCGCCGGGGCGGGGTACCTGGTCTACCACGGCATCCAGAGAGTGCCGCCCCCTCCCCCGCCGCCGGGCTGCCAGGCGGGCACCGGGGTGACCGCCATCGGGCTCGAGACCGACCAGGCCGGCATCGCGGCCACGATCGCCGGCGTGGCGGCGCGGCGCCGCCTGCCGCAGCGGGCCGTCACGATCGCGTTTGCCGCCGCACTGCAGGAATCCGATCTGCACAACCTGCACTACGGCGACCGCGACTCGGTCGGGGTCTTCCAGCAGCGCCCCTCGCAGGGCTGGGGCACCACGGCCGAGATCGAGGACCCGGTCTACGCCACGACCAGATTCTTCGCCGCGCTGGTAAAAGTGCGGAACTACACCAAGATCCCGATCGACAAGGCCGCGCAGGACGTGCAGCGCAGCGCGGACGGGTACGCCTACGAGCAGTGGGTGGCGGTGGCCACGCTGCTCACGAACTACTTCACCGGCTCCTGGCCGCACGGCGTCTCATGTTGGTACACCCCGCCGCACGCGGCGGCGGACCTGACCGGCGCGGTCCGCGAGATGGCCTTGACGTTCGGGCCCCGGGGGGAGAAAGACGTGATCGTGAGTGCTACCACCGATCGTTCGGCTAAAAATAAGAGCAGGGAAGCGGTCGTGCAGGCCAAGCGGTCCTCAGCCTGGACGGTGGCTGGCTGGCTGGTGGCCCACGCCCAGGAGTACGGGCTCAGCCAGGTGCGGTACGCCGGTTATGAGTGGACCGCGGCGGATGGCAGTATGGGCTGGCAGCCCGACGTCGGCCCAAGGTCGGCGCGGGACAGTATCGTCGCTGGCTGAGGCGCCATACTGGAAGCTGCAGGGACCGGATCGAGGACAGGAGTTCACCCGTGACTTACATCATCGCGCAGCCCTGCGTTGATGTGCTCGATAGGGCGTGCATCGAAGAATGCCCCGTGGACTGCATCTACGAGGGCGAGCGCATGCTCTATATCCACCCTGACGAGTGCGTGGACTGCGGCGCGTGCGAACCGGTCTGCCCGGTCGAGGCGATCTACTACGAGGACGACGTGCCCGAGCAGTGGAAGGAATACTACAAGGTCAACGTCGATTTCTTCGCCGACCTCGGCTCGCCGGGCGGGGCCTCGAAGACCGGCAAGACCGGCAAGGACCACCCGGTCGTCGCCGCGCTGCCGCCTCAAGCCGCGGAGGAATGACGCTCGCGGCCCGGCTTCCCGCCTGGGCCTGGGACCGGATCGCGCCGCTGGCGGAAAAGGCCAGCCTTCATCCGGACGGGGCGGTTGACCTGTCCGTCGGGACGCCGGTGGATCCCGTGCCCGAGGTGATCCGGGCCGCGCTTGCTTCAGGCTCCGACTCGCCTGGGTACCCGGCGACTTGGGGGAGTTCGCGGCTGCGTTCGGCGGCTGCGGACTGGATGCGGCGTTCGCTTGACGTGGTGGTCTCGCCGGACGACGTGCTGCCCGTGATCGGGACCAAGGAGTTCATCGCCTGGCTGCCGACGGTCCTCGGGCTCGGGGCCGGGGACGTGGTGCTGCACCCGGCGCTGGCGTACCCGACGTACGACATCGGGGCGCGGCTTTGTGGTGCCACGCCGGTTGCCTCGGACAGCCTTCTTGGGGCGGGGCCGGCCCGGGTGGGGCTGGCGTGGGTGAACTCGCCGTCGAACCCGACCGGGCGGGTGCTGCCCGTTTCGCACCTGCAGAAGGTGGTCGCGTGGGGCCGGGAACGCGGGGCGGTGGTGGCGTCCGACGAGTGCTACATCACGCTCGGCTGGGAGGCCTCGCCGGTCTCGATGCTGCACCCTTCGGTGTGCGGGGGGTCTTTCTCGGGGCTCCTTGCGGTTCACTCGCTGTCCAAGCGGTCCAACCTGGCCGGGTACCGGGCCGGGTTCGTGACCGGGGATCCTGCGCTGGTGGCACAGCTGCTCGCGGTTCGCAGGCAGGCCGGGATGATGATGCCGGGGCCGGTGCAGGCGGCGATGACGGCCGCGCTGTCATCCGACGAGCACGCCGTTGCCCAGCGGGAACGGTATGGTGCGCGGCGGTCGGTGCTGCGATCGGCTCTCGTCGAGGCGGGGTGGCGGATCGACCACTCCGAGGCCGGGCTGTACCTGTGGGCCGCCTTGCCGGGGCATGACTGCTGGTCGGCGGCGGAGTTGCTCGCCGCGGATGGCGGCATCCTTGTCGCGCCCGGGGTGCTGTACGGGGCCGCCGGGGGGCGGCACGTGCGGGTGGCGCTGACCGCTACGGATGAGCGGATCGCCGCGGCCGCGGAGCGGATCCGGGCGCTGCGTTTGGCGTAGGCTTCTCGGCGTTGATGCCGTTGATGCCGTTGATGCCTAGTGCCTGTCTCGTTCGGGAGGTCCGGTGGACGAGGACGAGTTCGTCGTTTCCTATCAGGGGGTTCCGCTCGGGGTTCCGGTGATGACCAGGGACGGGGAGCAGTTTGGCGTGCTCGAGCACGTGCTTGAGGTGCCCGAGGTTGACGTGTTCGAGGGCATCGTGGTGTGGGTCGGCCACGGCGGCTGGCTGGACCGGCACGTCCAGCACGAGCTGAGGGAGGGCCACAAGAACGCCGCCCGGCACATGGGGGTCATCTCCACCGCGGGCCACCTGCGGTTCGTCGAGGCCGACAAGATCGCCGCGATCACGGTCGGCTACATCCGCTGCGACCTGGACCGGGAAGAGGCCGGGCGGCTGCAGCCGCCGCAGGGCGGCACGCCGGTCTACTACGCCAACGCGATCGACGAGGCCCGGACGGTGAACACGAATTACGGCCAGATGTTCGGCCGGGGGCGCTGGCGGCGCGAGCAGTAAGCCGCCAGTTCCCGCACGGCGCTTCGCTAGATGGTGCTCTGGACGGCGGTCTGGGCAAGCTCCGGCAGCTTCTGATCGGCGAGGATGGCGGCGGCCCGCACGCCGCCCCAGGACAGCGCGAGGCCGTATGCGGCGGCGCCCAGCACGAGCAGCGGCAGCCGGATCGCCGCGGGAGCCGACTGGGTGAATACCACGGCGAGGATCACCGGCGTAACCGCCAGTCCCACGCCGAACAGGGAGACGAGGAATCCCGCGAACGCCTCGCCGGTATGCCCGCTGGTCGGCCTGGGCGTCGGGGAGCCTGCTCGCTTTTCCACCGGGTAGGGCAGCGCGACGCTGAGCACGTTGGTCAGGGCCAGGCCCCCGCCGATCCCCGCCAGCCCGACTGCCATGCCCGCGAACCCGTCCACCGGGTGCTTGCCCACCGCCGCCAGGCCGAAACAGACCGCCGTGAGCAGCGGCACCGCGATCGCGCCGAGCGCTATGTTCTGCCCGGAGAAGTAGGCGCGCAGCGCGCCCCTGCCGTTCAGCGCCGTCGCCTCCATGCCGAACCCCGGTCCTGACATGCCGATCGCGTTGGCGTGGAAGTTGGCGACGAACACGCCGCCGGCGGTCGCACTGGCGAGCACGCCGCCGAGGTAATCCGGGGTCAGCACGAGCCTGATGCCCACGACCACCGAAATTACCGCGGTGAGACCCCAGTAGATCAGCGCGAACGGCTCGCGGCGCTGGTAGAGCCAGAACCGCGCGGCCACCGTGCCGCGCAGGCCGTACCTGGCGAACGGGAGCGCCGAACCTCGCACTGTCGACTGCGTGGAGGTGTCGGTCGTCACCAGGGAGCGGCCGAGGAACCAGACCCACGCCACGCCGAGCACGACGATGACGCCGACGAGCAGCGCCAGGCGCAGCAGCGCGGTCCCCGCGTGCCCGGTGGAGGCGTCCCAGATCGCGTGCACGGCCAGGCCCGGCGGCGTCCAGCGCAGCCACTTGTCCACGCCGCCGAAGCTGGACGCGGTCAGCGCGCCCTCGGACGCCAGCTTCGGCACGATCTGGATGAAGCCCTCGTACACCCCGAAGATCGGGATGATCGCCAGGGCGGCGAGGTCCTTGCCGCGGCGCGAGCGCAGCATTCCGGCCAGGGCCGTGGTCACGAACCGGGCCAGCGTGATGCAGAACAGCACCTGCAGCACCACCGCGACCAGAGCGATGAGCACGCCGAGCGCGCCGCGGGCCAGGCCGATCGTCACGCCGAGCAGGCCGATCAGGGTGGCCGCGGGCCAGGCGCCGGTGGCCGAGGCGGCCAGCAGTCCCACCGCGAGCGAGCGGATGCGGAGCGGGTAGAGCGCCAGCGTGGCGGGGTCCAGGCTGGCGTCGAGGCCGAAGACGAGGAGCGGCAGGACCAGCCACGCGACCCCGAACAGGGAGAAGATCACCGTGGTCAGGTCGGCCGCCGCGATGCCGTCGCCGCGCAGGATGGACAGCAGGTAGAAGACGCCTACGGCGACCAGCGCGGCGAATACGGTGCTGGCCACGAAGGCCGCCTTGGCCCCGGCCGACGCGCGCAGCGCGTTAACCAGCAGGCGCAGCTTCAGCTGGACGAGGAGCCTAGCCACGACAGCACCTCCTCGTCGTTTGCCCTGGACCCGACCAGGTCGATGAACGCCTGCTGCAGCGTCTTGCCGCCGCGGACCTCCTCGGTGGTGCCGGTGGCGACGATCCGGCCCTTGTCGATGATCGTGACGTGGTCGCAGACCTGCTCGACGAGTTCCATGACGTGGCTGGAGAACAGGACTGTCGACCCCGAGGCGGCGAAGCGGGTCAGCAGCCGGCGGATGACGTCGGCGGAGATCGGATCGACTCCTTCGAGCGGCTCGTCGAGGAACAGCACAGAAGGGTTGTGGATCAGGGCGCAGCCGAGCATGGCCTTCTTGCGCATGCCGGTGGAGTAGTCGGCGACCAGGCGCTTGGCGTCCGCGGCCAGGTCGAGCACGCCGAGCAGCTGCTTGGCTCGCTCGCGGACCTCGGCGGCCGACAGGCCGCGGAGCCGCCCGGCGTACTCCAGCAGCTCCTCGCCGCTGAGCCGCTCGAACACCCTGGGCTCGGCCGGGACCACCCCGATGATCGCCTTGGCGGCGGGCGGGTCGGCCCACATGTCCATCCCGTTGATCAGGACCCGGCCGAGGTCCGGCCGCAGCAGGCCGGTCATCATGGACAGGGAGGTGGTTTTCCCGGCCCCGTTCGGCCCGACCAGGCCGGCGAGGGAACCGGCCGCGATCTCCAGGTCGATGCCCGCCACCGCCTCCTTCTGGCCGAAACTCTTACGCAGCCCGTTTACCGCGATCGCCGGTGCGCTCACGTCCGCCTCCTCCGTTGATCCAGCTAGCATGAGCTAATCATTGTGATATCACATTTCGGCAGACGATGGGTGGCTGACGGCACGTGCTTGCGCTTGCGCTTGCGCTTCTGCGGCAGCGGCGTGTGCCCCCGGGCGTGGGGCGGTCCGGGCGCGGGCGCGCCGCCTTATTGTGGGTCGTTACTACCCGCAGGAGGGAAGTTCTGACCCACGATGCAGGCAAGCGGGAGAGCAGGGCGCGTGGGGTCGGGCGCGGGCGGTCCGCGTGATTGCGGATACTTACCACCCTGTTTGTTGGGGGTAGATATCCACGATGATGCGGGAGTGGGGCCACGGGGGCTGATGTGTCGGGAAGAATGTGGGAATGTTTCGGCGACGGGCGCAGGAGGCCAAGCTAGCTCACGGCCCGGTTGGCAACCTGCCCGGGCAAGTCAACAGGCATGAGGCGGGGGCGGCGGCGGGTTCAGGCGGGGTCGCGGGGGGCTCTGGGGCCGGCGCGGGGGGCTCTGGGGCCGGCGCG
>JBOHCG010000512.1:0-5846 GCA_050698735.1 Streptosporangiaceae bacterium
TGCCGCCACTGCGTCAAACAGCGCGGCCGCGGCAGCGGCGGCCGCCTCGCCGCCGGGCAGCGCGCCGCACCGGACCCGCCCGGCCCTGCCGGTGATCCGCACCAGGTCGCCGCGCCGCCGCGCGACGTAGGTCAGCGTGGACAGCTCGGCGACCGGCGGCAGCGGGACGCCGTGCGCGGCGAACACCTGGCGTAGGTGCAGCGCGCCGCCGGTGTGCCCGGGGTTCAGCAGCACCGGTATCGCGCAGCCAAGCTCGGCGAGCCCCGCGAACACCGCGTCGTGCCCGAGGGCGGGCAGGCACACCATCGCCACGTCGGCCCCGGCCAGCGCTTCCGCCAGGTCCACGGTCACGGCGTCGACGGCGACCGAGCCCTCGCCGAGCACGCCGGTATACCCGATCACCCCGGACCCGAACGGCTGCACCGTGGCAGGGTTCCGGTTCCACAGCCGCACCCGGCGCCCTCGCTGGGTCAGCTCGACCGCACACGAGAGCCCGCCAGCGCCGGCCCCCAGCACGGCCACCCGCATCACAGTGCTCTCCACCGCGTACTCACGCCGCGTAGCGCTCCAGCTTCTCGCGATCGACCTCGATGCCGAGGCCGGGGCCCTCGGGGGCAAGCACCAGGCCGTCGGCGAACCGGAACGGGGTCGTGATCAGGTCGTCGGTGTAGTACACGCCGGCGATGGCGGGCCCGGCAGACCCGGACGGCCGGGAGACCGGACACACGCTGGGCAGGGTGGCGTTCGGCATGCTCACGCCGAGTGCCAGGTTGGCCGCGTTGCCGATGCCGGTCTCGATCGAGCCGCCGATGTCGCACGGCATGCCGAGCGCGGCCGCGACCTCGGCCTGCTGGCGGGCGCGGAACAGCCCGCCGGGCTTGGTCACGTAACAGGAAAAACACGCGGCGGCGTCCGCCGCGTCCAGTTCCAGGATGTCCTGCACGGTCCAGGCCGACTCGTCCGCCATGACCGGGCTGGCGATCCGCCGCGCCACCCGGGCCAGGTTGGCCACCCCGGCCACCGGCTGCTCGCACAGCAGCAGGCCGTACTCCTCCTGCCGCCGGGTGGTGGCGATCGCCTCGTGCACGCTCGCGTAGCCCTCGTTCCCGTCCACCCGGATCTTCACGTCCGGGCCGACCAGCCGCCGCACCTCGCGCACCAGCGTGACGTCGCGGTCCGGATCCAGGCCGGTCTTGCACTTGATGGTCCGCGCCCCCTCGGCCACCGCCTGCTCGGCCTCGGCGTAACAGCGCTCCAGGTCCATGATGCCCAGCGAGTGCGCGACCTCGATGCCCGGGCGGTGCCGGCCGCCGAGCAGGTCGGCCACGGACACGCCGAGCGCCTTGCCCGCCGCGTCGTAGCAGGCCATGTCGATGGCCGCCTTCGCGTACGGGTGCCCCTTGACCGCCTGGTCCATCCGGCCGTGCAGCACGCCGAGCTGGCCAGGGTCGCAGCCTTCGAGCGCCGGCGCCAGGTAGTCGCCGATGAGGTGCCGCACGGTCTGCGGCGTCTCGCCGTAGTAGCGCATGGCCGCGCCGCCCCAGGTCGCGCCCGCTGGCGCCTCGCCCCAGCCGGTCACGCCCTCGTCGGTGCTCAGTTCCACGATCGCGTGCTGGCCGATCGGGCTTTTCATCTTCGAGGCCCAGTTGTGGTCCCGGCGGGTCGGCAGTCGCACCAGGTGGACCGCGATGCCGGTGATCTTCATGGCGTCTCCAGCTCGGCTAGCTCGATGTGGTTCCCGTCCGGGTCCTCGATGTAGACGGTGTGGCCGTACGGCCCGGGGCCGGGTCCGCGCACGATCGGATGGCCGGCCGTCCGGGCCCGTTCGGCCAGCTCATCCACGCCGCGGGCGCCGAAGCAGAGGTGCTCAAGCCCGCCGCTGGCCGGGGCGGCGCCGACTCGGGCGACAAGGCCGAGGCCCTGGTCGGTGACCACCAGGTCGCGTCCATCCCGGAACGGCTCGCGTTTGCGGATGGTGAACCCCAGTACGTTCTGATAAAAATCGAGGCTGCGGTCCAGGTCGGCCACCTCGAGCAGCAGGTGGTGCAGCCGGGTGGCCCGCGGCCTTGCCGCGGCGGCCAGCCAGCCGGTCACCTCCTGCGTGCTGGCAAGGACGCCCAGGTACTGCGCCCAGACGGCCTGCGCGGTCGGCAACCACTGCGGGCGAACCGCGGCGATCGCGTCCGTCACCGCCACCACGTCGTAGTCCCGCAGGTAGGCCTCGCGCAGCGTGGTCTCCACGCAGGCGTTGGCGGTCACCCCGGCCACGAACAGCGCCTTGACCCCGAGCATGTCCAGCAGCGCCTGCAGCCGGGTCTGGTAGAACGCCCCGAACCTGTGCTTGGTGATGACGAAGGTCGGGTCGTCAGCAAGGTCCGCGAGTTCGTCCACCAGCTGGGCGTCCCAGCTGCCTGACACGGCGGAGACCTGCTTGCGCTTGGCGGTGTGCGAGGCGAGCGACTTCGCGTCGCGGGCGGCGTCCTTGGCCAGGTGCACCTGGCGGGTCCAGATGACCGGCAGGCCGCGGGCGCGGAACGCCTCGGCGAGCGTACGCACCGGCCCGTAGGTGGCCCGCGCAGGGACCACGTCGACACCCGAGATGCCCAGCGTCCCTTCCGGATGACAGAACGCGTTCTGCATGTCGATAAGCAGCAGCGCGCTCCGGCCGGGGTCGATGACGTCGATGGCGCTCACGTGTCCGTCCTGTCGGTGTCCGCCCGATCTGGGCCGAGGACGCCGGCCCGCGCCCAGTTCTCCGGTGGGTACTCCTGGATCACCACGTGCAGCCCGGACGGGTCGGCGTGGGCGTGCTCGACCATCGCGGCGGTTATCGCCGCGGCCAGCTTGCGCTTGTCCTCCACGCTGCGGCCTTCCCACATGTGCACGGTCACGAACGGCATGACGCTCCTCTCAGGCCTCCCAGGCCCCTTAGGCCGCGATTCGCAGCGGCTCGTCGGTGCTGGTCACGTCGGAAAGCAGCCGGCAGCCGCCGCCTGTCACCGCCACCATGTCCTTGATCTGCATGCCGAAGCCATGGCCGGTGCGGTAGACCAGCGGCTCCACGCCGAACACCATCCCGGCTTCGAGCCGGTCCGTGGCGTCCGCCTTCAGGTAGGGCGCCTCGTGCAGGTCGACGCCGATGCCGTGCCCGACGAACGCGATCGGGGTCATGCCGAGCTCGTCGAACTTGGCGCGGAAGCACCGGTAGACGGCGGACGCCTGGACACCGGGCCCGATGGTGTCGAGCAGGATCTTCTTGCAGGCGGCCAGGTTCTGGTAGATCTGGCCGGCCCGCGGCGGCGGATCGCCGACGATCGCGGTGCGGCAGACGCCGGCGTGGTAGCCGTCGATGACGGAGAAGATCTCGATGCGGCAGACGTCGCCGTCCCGCAGGATCCGCTCGGACGGGTTCACGTTCGGCAGTTCGCTGCGCTCGCCGGTCGCGACGATCATCAGCTTGAACTGCTGTGCGCCCTGGGCGTACACGCTGCGGGTCAGCGCGGCGGCCAGGTCCATCTCCGACGAGCCTGCGGCGACAGAATCACACGCGCTGCGGATCGCCTGGTCCGAGATCCGGGACAGCCGGGTGAGAAGTTCGATCTCGCCGGGCGTCTTGACCTGGCGGCACCGGGCCAGCAGGTCGTCGGCGGCGACCAGTCGCGCGCCGGGGAGCAGCCTGAGGAGTTCGGCGTGATCGCGCACAGGGAGGTAGCCGAGTTCGATGCCGAGTCGCCCTCCGGCCAGGCCCAGGTCGCTGATCAGCCCCGCCAGGACGGCCATCGCGCTGCCCCCGAACTCGGCCCACACCCGGACGTCCAGGCCGGGCCTGGCGCCACGGACCGTGGTCTCCTCCATGTCGACGCACACCATCGCCTGGGCGCCGTCGGCGCCGAGCACGGTGGCGGCGTGCCGCCACCGCATCAGCGGCTGCGACGGCACCACGAAGCCGGCCGTGTAGGCGACGTTCTCCGGGGACAGGCACAGGAGCGCATCCAGCCCGGCGCTGCGCATCGCGTCGCCGAGCCGGCTGGTGGCATCCTGCGGCATGGACCCTCCCAGGTGGTAATACAACTGATATCTTTTCGGATATTACCGCCTTGTCAACGCGTGAGGGGGTCCCGCCCGGATGGAAATGCTCATCGAGCACCTGGATTTCGCGCTCACCGTGGACGCGGCCGACACGGTGCTCACCGACGCGAGCCTGCTGGTCCGGGACGGCCGGATCGCCGACATCGGGCCGTCCTCCGCGGTGCGGCGGCGGCTTGCCGCCGCGCCGGACCGGGTGCTGTCCGGCCGCGGCCGCGGCGTCATTCCCGGCCTTGTCGACGCCCACGTACACCTGTCGGAGACCCTCAGCCGCGCGGTCTTCCCCGACGTGCTTGGCACCAGGGCCTGGGTGTTCCACTGGGCCAAGCCCTTCTACGCGCACGTGGATGACGAAGACGAGCGGGTCAGCGTGCTGCTCGGCACCGCCGAGATGCTCCGCTCCGGCACCACCTGCTTCCTCGACATGGGCGCGCAGAACGACGCCGGCCTCACCGCCCGGGCCGCTGCCTCGGTAGGGATGCGCGGCATCGTCGGGCGGCACGCCGCGGACCGGATGCCTGCCGAGATCCCGCCCGGCTGGTCAGCCGAGATGCTCAGGCACCACTTCTTCGCCGACCACACCACGGCCCTTGAGGTGCTCGCGGCGCAGGTGAAGGAGTGGAACGGCTACGCCGATGGCAGGATCCGCTGCTGGGTCAACATCGAGGGCAAGGAGCCGTGCAGCCTCGAACTGCACATCGGCGCCAGGGAACTGGCCGCCGACCTCGGCGTGGGGACGACGTACCACCTGGCCACCAGCATCGAGGAGGCACGGGTCAGCGAGCAGCGTTACGGCTGCTGGCCGGTGACGCGGATCGCTTCGCACGGCGGCCTCGGCGACAACCTGGTGCTCGCGCACGCGGCCGCGCTGACCGACTCCGAGGTGGGGTTGCTGGCCCAGGCGGGCACGTCGGTGGCGTTCTGCCCGTCGAGTTCGCTCAAGCTGGCCAAGGGCGCCACCGCGATCGGGAAGTACCCCGAACTGCTGGCGGCGGGTGTCAGCGTAGGCCTGGGCACCGACGGCGTCTCGGCCGCCGGCAACCTGAACCTGCACCGTCAGGTGCACCTGATGGCCGGCCTGTTCAAGGACTCCCGCCTCGACCCGGTATTGATAGGCGCGCGCAAGGCGCTCCGGATGGCCACCATCGAGGGAGCGCGCGCCCTCGGCTGGGCCGACCAGATCGGCTCCCTCGAGGTGGGCAAGCAGGCCGACTTCGTGCTGTTCGACCTGAACCACCACGAGTGGACGCCCTACGGGGACCCGCTCCAGGCCCTGGTCTGGTCGGCAAGCCCGGCGAGCATCGCCGAGACCTGGGTGGCCGGCCAGGCGCTGTTCAGCGGCGGCCGCGTCGTCACCCTGGACGAGCCGAGCCTGCGCGCCGAAGCCCGCGACCGGGCCGCCCGCATCGTCCGCCGGGCCGGCCTAGGCGAGCACGTCCCCGTCACCACCACCCTCTACGACTGACCCGCGCTGGCCTTCTAGCTGGCCTTCTAGCTGGCCTTCTAGCTGGCGGGCCGGCGCGTCAGGAGGCCGTCGTGTCCGCGGCGGTAACCCGCTGCAGCCACAGCCGGACAGCGGCCACATGCAGGTTTGCCGCGCGCCTGGCGGCGACGGCGTCCCCGGCCAGGATCGCGTCGGCGATGGCCTGGTGCTGCTGGGCCGAGCGGAGCGGCTGTCCGGTCAGGCCGAGCGTGATCCGCCGCGACTCCTCCAGCAGCCCGTTCATCTCGCGGACCAGCTTGGGCAGCAGCTCACCGCC
>JBOHCG010000513.1:0-5845 GCA_050698735.1 Streptosporangiaceae bacterium
GTGCCGGCGGCGGCACGGCGGCGCGCGGCCCCCCTCTCTCCGCCGCCGGGCTCGGCCTGCGGCGCCGCGTCGTGCTGCGGCGGGTGATCAGCGAACCAGGCGGCCCAGCAAAAACTGAAGGCGCAGTTGACCAGGGCCTGGTGGCGGCGGATCGCGGTATCGGAGCGGACCTGGAAGTCGGCCCGGCCCAGCTCGTCTTTGACCTGTTTGCAGCTTTGCCCGGTCCAGTGCCGGATGCCGTAGATCCGGGTGATCCCGGCCAGGTCCGCCGCCGGGTGAACGCTGTCGGCCTCGCGCGGGCCGCCCGGCCGGGGCAGGTTGGTGGCCAGGTACCAGGTCGCCTTGTCCGGCAGGGTGCCCGGGCCGGCGGTCGCCGCCACCAGGCGGGTGAACCCGTCCGGTCCCCACCAGCCCAGCCTGGCGCCGACGGCCCGCCAGGTCTCGGTGTGCCCGTCGCGGAAGGCCCGGGGCACCGGCCGCCAGTCGCCGGGATCCTCCGGCCCGTGCCAGGCCAGGGCGCGGGCCGCGTCCGCCGGGGTGTGCGCGTCCGGGCCGTAGGCCCAGGTCTCGTGGCGGGGTTTGAGGGCCATCACGAAGGGCAGCCCGGCCTCCGCGAGCTCGCCGCGGAACCCGTCCTGATCCCCGTAGGCGCTGTCCGCGGCCACCGCCCGGAACACGAAACCCGCCGGCCGGGCCCGCACGGCAAGGTCCGCGCCGATCGCCAGCCTGGTCCGGAACCCCGGATCGCTCTTCCCCTTCGCGAAGTGCCTCGCCGGGGTGTACGGCACCGCATCCACCGGGTAATATAGCCGCTCGCCAGCCCGCACCGTGGTGACCGTGACCACCCCGTTGCCGGTCTTGCCGTACCGGCCCAGCCACTGATGGCCCACCTGCGCGGTCTTCGCGCCGTCCTTGCGATCCCCCGAATCATCAATTACCAGCACCCCCGCATCACTCGACTTTCGCGGTTTTAAGCGGCGAGGGGTGTGGCGTCTTCCCAGGCCAGCCGGAGGAGGCTGATTTCTGCTGATGTCAGCTGGTCAGGGCGAGATGCCTTAAATCTGGCGGCGATGATGACGCGGCGGAGCTTGGCGGCCATGTCGGCGGTGGCGGGCTCGGCCTTGCTGGTGTACCACGGGGCGAGTGTCCGGCGTTCGTGCAGGTCGGCGGGGTCGTGGCCGGCGGTGGCGTACCAGGTGACGGCGACGGCCTGGCAGGCGAGCTCGAAAGGGACGGTGCGCTCGACGGCGGCCGCGGTGCGGTTGCGGGCCTGCCCGGTGCCGAAGATCTGCTTCGAGTCCTCGATCGCGATTTCAATGGACCAGCGAGAAGCGTACTGCTCGATTACCTGTTCTGCGGTGGCGGTGCGGTCGGTGGTGACGAAGGCGACGCCGAAGCCGCTGCCGGGCCGGTCGCGGACGATGACGACGGTGACCGGGCGGGAGCCGAACACGGAGTACCACAGGCAGGTGACCACGGCCGCGCCGACGGTCTCGGTCCTGCCGTAGCGGGTGACGGTGACCTGCGAGAACTCCACGGCGGCAGCCAGCCCCGCCAGGGACGGGAGCCGGTCGCCCTTCACCCGGGGCCTTCCGCGGCGGCCGGTCCGCTCCGGCGGGAGGCCGTGCAGGGCGGCGTCCTTCCGCAGCCGGGTCGTCCAGGAGATCCCCGCGGGCAGGGTCTTCAGCTCGCCGCCGGCGTAGGCGGAGTCCGCGACGACCCGGATCTCCCGGCCGGGCAGGGCGGCGGCCAGCCTTTCGGCCATCCGGCGGGCCAGCCACAGCCGTGATCTCGAGTTCGTTCCCTTGACCACCAGCTTCGCCATCACCGGCACCGCGACCGGCCGGGACATGAACCGCAGCCGCACGACGATCCTTATCTTGAGCTTTCGCGTCAGCCGTGGCCGTGACCTGCGGCGTCCCGTCGTGGACAGTGTCGCCGACGGGACGCTCGCGGCCTGATTCCGGCTGTTTCACCCTTCTGGATCGTTACCTGTTCGGGTCCGTGCCGAGCGCTGGTCGCCGAGCGCATGGGCGAGCTGCCGGCGGAGCCGGGCGTTGTCGTCGGAGAGCTGCCTGTTGCGGTCGAGGGCGGCGGCGAGCCGGGCCCGCAACGACGCATCGGTAGCCCGCTGGGCGGCCGGGACGCCGCCGGCGGAGCCGGCGGCGTTTGTCTCCTGCCGCAGTCTGCGGATCTGGCTGCTGATGTCGGGCTGGGTGTAGAGCCACGACCGCGAGATCCCCGCCGTCTTCGCGACGCCGGCGAATGTGACGGGGGAGCCGGCCCGGTCGAGTTCGCGCAGGGCCTGGACAGCCCTGGACCTGGTCAGCTCGTGCCGCCGGGCGGCGGCCTCGGAGAGCGGGTCAGGGCGCATCGGCGGCGGCCTTCCCGCTGTCGTCTTTGCCGTCCTCGAGGGTGGCGATGATCTTGTCGAGGTTGCCGGCGACCTGCTTGTTCATCTCGGCGACGCGGTCCTGCCCGTTCGCCTCCGCGGCGGAGATGATCTGCAGCGTATGCTGCCGCTGGGCACGATGCTCCGGAAGGAACTCCGCCGTGGTCACGAACATCGGACAGGTCAGACAACTGTTTGCATGCGGGCAGACCCGGACCATCGGCAGCTCGCAGTAGCCGTTCGGCAGCGCCTGGGTGGCCCTCGACAGCCGCTGTTTGGACCAGGCGGCATCGCCGAGCGGGCCGTCGGGGCTGACCTGGACGGGCTGGCCCTGGGCGTTGACCTTGCGGGCCTTTTCCCAGTGCTCGCGGACGGTCTTATCGGACAGCCGGGCGTAATGCGCTGTCATGAGGGGCGAGTCGTGTTCGAGTATCTTCTGCACGACATGCTGTGGAACGTCCCGGTTAATCAGGACGGTTCCCAGCGTGTGGCGCCACTGATGGGGGGTCAGGCGGACGGGCCGGCCGTGCTCGTCGCGGACGTCGCAGCGTTCCAGCCAGCGGTAGAGCGCCAGCCGGTAGGTGGAACTGCTGACCGGTTTCTTCCCGTCCGGGTTCTTGGCCGGCCGGGGGAACAGCACGATCCCGGACGGATAGCGGCCCAGGACGCGCTGCTGCTGGCCGCGGATCAGTTCCAGCAGTTCATCGTCGAGGGGCACGAGCGCCTCGCGTTTCATCTTGTTGTTGCGGTAGCGCAGGTAAGGTGCCCCGGCGTCGTCGCTGACGATGCAGTCGAAGGGCAGCTTGAGGGCGTCGGAGATGCGCAGCCCGCAGCGGATCAGGATGAGCGTGACCAGCCGGTAGGCCGGGTTCCGCTGTCTTTCCAGGTTGCCGGGCTGCTCGACCTGGGCCATCACGTGCCCGGCCAGCGCCCGGGGCAGCATCTCGAGGCGGGGCGGCTGGTCGCCGGGGAAGATCAACGCGTCCGGCGGCAGGTCCGGGGCCCAGCCGTGCTGCCGGACCGCGGTCAGGAACAGTCCGATGATGCTGACGTGGGCCGCGTGCTCCGCCTTGCCGGCCATGGCGGCGTGCAGGTCGGCGAGGTAGGCCTCGAGCACGGCCCGGCTGATCCCGCCGGTTCCGGTGATGCCGCGGCCGTGCAGGAATGCGGCAAGCCGGGTCAGGACGCGCAGCGGCCGGGTGCCGCCCGCGTCCAGGCCGAGGCCGGTGCTGAGCCGCCACCGGATCCAGCGTTTGGCCAGGTCTTTCAGCTCCTGCTCGGGGATCCGGGTGAAATCCAGCACCCACCGGCCCTCGAAGCCGAGACGGTGCATCTGCCAGGCGCCGCGGGGATACTCGGCGTCCCAGCCGCCCCCTTCCGCCAGGTCGGCGACCTGACGGCGGCACCAGGCCAGCAGGGCGATCGCGTTGCCGCGCTTGCCGAACGCGTCCCGCCATTCCTGCTCGGTCCGCTCCAGCAGCGAGGACGCCCCGCTGCCTGCCAGGAACCGGATCATGATCATTACGACGTAGGGCGGTGCGTTGCCCTCCCGGTCATCATGGCGGCGCTGCAGCGCGTACTGCACCTCCAGCTTCAGGTGCCCGGGCAGGCTGCCCAGATGGACCTGTTCGCGGCCGGTGCCGGGCTCGTCAGCCTCCCACTGCGCGGCGAGCACCCCGGCGGCCGGCCGCCCGCGCCGCTTCCAGGTCGCGGTATGCGAGCGGCACCAGTCACTTGCGGGCTCGGCCCACAGACCGCAGCTACTGATCAGGCAGTCCGCCGGGAGGACCCCGGGTGCCGTGCCCGGAACCGAGTCCAGCCAGTCCTGCAGGTCCGGCATCCCTGTCTTCTCCCAGGCAGTCGCGTGCCGCTCGCACAAGTCCTTGCGGTGGCCGACGCCATAGCCGCATCCCGGTGCCCGGCAGCGGGACAGCGGGGCATTCTTCCGCCACCGGGAGGCGGTCGACTGCGCGAACTCCGCGATGCCCGGCCTGCCCGCGGCTGCCCACCGCTGCCGGTGGCCATGGCAGAGACCGTGGCCGACCGCGGCGCGCTCGCAGCCGGAGACCAGGCAGGGCTTCCCGCCGAACACCGGGTCCCGCGGGTCGAAGACCAGCTCGCCGGCCCGGAACTCCGTGCGGACCGCGGCCATCAGCTTCTCCAGCAGGCCGGCCGGATCCCGGTACTCGCCGGCTCCGGCGGCGTCCGGGCCGCTCACCGGCTGTCCCCCTTCTCCTCGAAGACGGTCGCGGCGACGCTGACCGCGACGCCGCCGCGGACACCGCGGGCATGCAGGCGGGCAGGCGTCCCGTCTGCGGACGGGATCTCGGTGACCTCGTCCAGGCTCAGTGCCTGCTGCCACTGCGCGAACAGCCCGCGCCGGCCAGGGGAAGGAACGAGGACCTGGCCGGACAGTGCCCCGCCGGACGCGGTGACCGTCCACGCGATCACCGGGATGCCCGGGTGCGCGGCCAGGATGGCGGCCAGTTCGGCGGCGGCCCGCTGCTGCCAGCGGGACCGGTCGGCCTGCGTGATCCAGCCGCCGGTCACCACTGCACTTCCTTCCCGGTGAACCAGCCGGCCTTCTCCAGCGCCGCCCGCGCGTCCCCGGCCGTGAGGTGCCCGTAAACCGAGGACGTGACTGCTACCGAGGAATGCCCCAGGAGCGTGGACACGATCTCGACCGGGACGCCGTCGCGCAGCCATCTGGTGGCCGCCGAGTGCCGGGTCCAGTGGAGGTCGAAGTCGATCCCGGTCCTGGCCCGCAGCCGCAGGACCAGGTCATAGGCCGCCTGATACGTCCACGCATGTCCCTTCGGCTCGGCCCAGATGCTGACGAAGACCATGTCGCTGTCGATGCCGCCGTACTCTTCGTGCAGGTAGTCGGCATACAGCCGGATCAGCTCCGGGCCGACGGGGACGGTCCGGCCGCCGGACTTGGCCCTGGCCCCGTTCGCGTTCTCCCGCGCCACGATGCTGACCTCGCACCCGGCGGCCGCGATGTCCTCATGACGCAGGCCCAGTACTTCGCCTGCCCGGCAGCCGGTCTCGTGAAGAACAGCGAGGAAGAAGCGGTCCCGCAGCCTCGTGCAGGCATCCAGGATCGCCTGCATCTCGGCGGCCGGCAGGATCCGCGGCAGCTTCCTCTCTTCCTTCAGCGCGATCGCCCGCCCGCGATACGAATCGCCCTTGCTGACGTGATGGAGAAAAGGCTTCCAGCCGCCCCGCCCGCCGGTCCGCCAGACGGCCAGCAGGTCGCCGGCCCCGGCCCCGCTGCGGGCCTGGTGCGCATAGAACGCGCTCACCGCGGCGAGCTTGCGGTTCACCGTCGATGCCGTCACCGCGGCCGTCACCGACGGCAGCACCGCGACCTCGCCCGCCCGGCCCGCCGGCGGCAGCTGCAGCCAGGCCACGAACTCGCCGACGTCCTCCAGCCGGGCCTCGCGCCAGTCC
>JBOHCG010000514.1:0-5837 GCA_050698735.1 Streptosporangiaceae bacterium
GAGCCCGAGCTTCCCGAACCTGAGCTGCCGGCGCCGCTGCTCGATACGACCTCGCCGACGTCGGAGCTGATGGAGGCGACCGTGCCGGAGAACGGCGCGGTCAGCGCCGTGCCCGCCAGCGCCTGCTTATCCTCCGTGATCACCACGTTGTCGTTGGTCACCGAGGCCTCGTCCTGCGCGACCGTCGTCGAGTTCGGCGTGGCGGACTCGGTGTTCGACGCCAGCGTGGTCTGGTATGACTTCTCCGCGCTTGTCACGGCCTCCTGGTCGGACTTGATCGAGGCCTTGTCATGATCCTCGGCGGTCTTCTCGCTGTCCTCGGCGGCGGTGACGCTGTTCCCTGCCTGCGTCACCGTCTCCTCCTGTGCCGTGACGGTCGACTCGGCGGAAGACACGGCCGACTCGTCGCTGGAGACGGCCGTCTGGTCCGCGGTGACCGCGTCGGCGCACGTGGTGCTGCCGCCGTCGCACGGCTTACCGGCCTGTTCGTTCGCCTCGTCGGTGGACAGCTGGTTCTCGTCGGTGGTCAGGGTGGACTCGGCGCTGTCGAGCTTCGACTCGTCGGTGGACAGGGTCTGCTGCGCGTAGTTGAGAGTGTCTTGCGCCGCGGTGACAGACTCCTGCGCGGAGGCCGCGTCGTCATCGGCCGCCGTCTCCTCGGCGGACAGGTTCGATTCCGCCGTAGTGATCTGCTGCTGCGCCTGTGCCGCCTGATCGGTCTGCACCTGCCTCGCCTGGGGGGTCTCGCCCTGCTCCGCCATGTCGAGCTGCGCCTCGGCCGCCGCCAACTGCGACTGCGCCTGGTCGAGGGTGTCCTTGCTGGAGGTGGGATCGACCTTGGCGAGCACCTGACCCGCGGTCACCCGCTGCCCGACCTTGACGTAGACATGGGTCACCGTGCCGCCGGTGGTGAAGTTGAGGCCGAGGTTCTGCGCCGCCTCCAACGTGCCGGAAGAGGACACCGTGGCCAGCACCGTGCCTTTTTCCACCGCCGACGTGACCGGGGCCGCGCTGCTGCTCGTCGGCCGCAGCACCAGGTAGGACGTGACGCCGACCGCCACCAGGACCACAGCCAGAGCCCCGTTGATCAGCAGGCTCTTACGCCGCCAGATTTTCACCGCCATAGCATCTCGGGCCTGGATTGGGCGAACCTGGCGAAAAGCTGAAAGGTTGTTGAACGCGCTTCCGCGTTGCTCAGGTCGCGCGTGCTCCCCGTGCTCGATCTATGACCGCGCGAAGGGCCTGTGTGCCCTGGTGCCCCGTTCCCCGGCGGTATGAGGGTCCCGGTGTCCGTTTCTCGCTCGCGTGAAGGATCCCCATGTGCCCCCGGCACTCGTTCCCCGGCAGCGCGAAGGGGTCTCGTGGGCCTCCGTGACCGCCTGACAGCAACGAAGCCTAAAACTTCAGTCTCACCAGCCTCTCAAAGTTCCTGGCATTGCGGGTGTTGTGCGCCACGGGACTCGCCGCCTTGGCTAGCGGGAACGGTTCTCCAGGGTGGCCACGACGCGCTCCAGGGTCGCGGGGTCCACGCCGGGGCCGTCTACCTCGCCGGACGGCGAGCGGGTCAGCTCGGCCGGGACTGGCCGGCCGTGGTCGAGGGTCGCGGCCAGCCGGGCGAGCATCGGGCGTAGGGCGTGCTCGTAGTGCCGCCGGGACATCTGCGCCCACTCAAGGTCGGAGAAGATCCGGCTGTAGGCGGGGAAGTCCGCCACACGGACCGCCGGCCGCCGCCGTGGGTTAGGCCAGGATTTTTTAGGCCGAACGGACCGTGGTTTCTCGCCCCGCACCGTGCTCCTGGCCACGAGCAGGACGCCGAGGGCGGCCACCGCGGCCGCGTCGACCAGGCCGGTTGCCCCTGCCGTCAGGTAGCCGGCGGCCAGCACCGCGGCGATGACGATCGCGGCGGCGGCCAGGACCAGGCGGGGGTGCCTCATGACTTGAGCCCGGCGAGTTCGGCGCGCATCTGGGCGAGCGCGGTCGCGGCCTGGGTGGAGTCGGCATCGGTCATCGGCTGTGTGCCGTAACGGGCGCGGCGGAAGATACCCGTGAGCACTCCGGCGGAATCCGACCTGACTATCCCGGCCTCCGTGGCGCGGGTCAGCACCTCGGCCGGGGTGTCGGCGGCGGCGGGCGCCGAGCCGACGGCGGCGAAGCCGCGCTCCAGCGCCGCGTAGCACGCGATGATGGCCCGCCGGGGGTCACCGCCGCTGATCAGCGCGTCGTGGCCGGCTGCCAGGGCGTCGAGCAGCGCGCCTGCGGACCGTGTCCGCGGCTGTGCCGGGGTTCGCCTGACCCGGGTCGCCAGGGCAAGCGCGACCACTGCGGCGATCGCGAGGAGCATGCCCACGATGACCGGCCATGGGTCGGTGGCGCCCGGGTTCGCCAGGTGGCCCGTCCGCCCGGCCGGCACACCGGGGTGCACCGCGACCGGCGGGGTGATCTGTTTGTGTCCTTCCTTCTCCAACAGGACGACGGGCGGCGTGAGCAGCGCGGCCAGGGCGAGCAGGACCCCCACCGTCTTGGCCCACCACGGGAAGGGCGGCCTCGGGGGTTCGTCTTCGTCTTCCTTCTTCGGCCGCACCGGCCGCGCCATCGCGAGCACGATGATGAAGGCGACCAGCCCCACGCCCTCGACGACCGCCAGTGCGACGGCGAGCACGGCTCCACTGGTCGCCGCGCCAGCGGCGCTGACCTCGCGGGAGAACGTCCCGTGCGCCCGCAGCCCGGCGGCCGCCAGCGCGAGCAGGACGGCGACCGTGGCCACCCGAATGCGCATGGGCTCACCTTTCGCGGCCAGCTTATGCCGGGGCTCGGTGGCGGCGGGCCTCTAGCTTGAGGACTACGAGTATGGGGATGGCGACGGCGGTGGCGGCGGGGACGCCGAGGACTAGGACGATCAGCGGCGCGACGACGAAGGCCGCACCGGACAAGCCCAACAGGATGGCCAGTATCGTCCACACCGCCATCATCAGGACGAGCACGCCTGCGCCCACCTTGATGCTGGGGTGCACCGGCCGCCGGGGCTGCACCGCGACAGGCTGGCTGGGCGACTTTGCGGCTGGGGGCTCGGCGGGAAGGTCGGCGGTGAGCGCGGCCAGGTCGGCGTAGGTCCGGGCGGAGAAGGCCTTGGCCGTCCGCGCCACTAGTTCGTCCTTGGTCAGGCGGCCCTGGACGAAGGCAGCCTTGAAACGATCGATGGCCTGGTCACGGTCGGCGTAGGAAGCCCTCAGGCGGGCACGCGCGCCCTTCTCGTTCCCCTCGTGTCCCGGCATCGGCACCTCCCGTGAGCGTGATCCGACGCAACGAAGGGTAGCGCGGTTGCGGTGCGGGTGACGAGAGTCACCAGAGCCGGGCGGTGGCCAGCCGGGTGCCTTCGGCCAGCGCCTCCGTCGGTAGTCGCGGGGTCAGCGCAATACTAGGCTAGGGCGGTCTTATGCCATGGCGGTGGCCACCGCGATGACGGCGACCAAGGCGATGAGCATGTACAGCAGGTATGCGTCGAGCCGCCCGGACTGCAGGCGCTTGGCCACGGCCACGACGGCCAGGAAGGACCTCGCTACGGGCCGGTAGAGGTAGGTCTCGACCACCTCCAGGACGTCGGAGGCGTACCTGAGGTGCGCGACCTGCTCCCGCTCGGCCTCGTCGTCCCGGTCGGGCGGGCCCGAGCCCTCGTCGGGATCGCTGTCTTCGAGCATGACCTCCTGCACCTCGGCGTGGGTGTGCAGCACGCCGGCCAGTACCCGGCGGGTGGGGTTGGCGTAACCGAAGGCGGTGTAGGAGTCCGGGCCGTCGACCCCGATCGTGGCAGAACGCCAGGCCGGGACCCGCCGCACCCGCAGCAGCCGCCTGCCGGACACGGCCCAGGTCAACAGCACGACCAGCAGCAGCAGCACCGGCATCTCGAGCCACAGCCAGGACGGCGACAGGATCGAGAACCCGGCGAAGGGCGGCTGCAGGACCCACGGCGACTTCAGCGCGCCCATGACCAGCCCGCTGGGCACCGCCGGCGACAGGCCGGCGGCGATGACACGGATCTCCAGCGGCGTCACCGCGGAGATGGCCAGGCAGCATACGGAGAGCACGACTACGGCGCCCCGGCCGGACCAGCCGTACGTGAGCGGCGCGCCGCGGACGGGCTCCGGGCCGTCGCGCTTCACCACCAGGGCGACCAGGCGGACGAAGGTGACGCCGGCGAAGCCGGCGGTCAGCGCGACCGCGGCGCCTGCCAGGGCGAGGACCAGCCGGTAGCCGATGCCGGGTACGCGGAACTGCTGCATCAGCGACTCCAGCAGGAACCACTCGGACACGAAGCCGACCGTTGGCGGCAGCCCGGCCAGCGTCACCGACCCCACGGCCAGGCCGAACCCGCTCCACGGGGTGCGCCTTTCCCGCGCGCGCAGCTGTTCCAGGTCGTCCCCGCCCGCTCCCGCCTCGAGCCCTGCGGCCGCGGTGAACAGCAGCGACTTTGCCGCGGTGTGCGCGACCATCTGCAGAGTCGCGGCCAGCAGGCCGGTGGCCACCAGCAGGCGATTGCCGACAGCGGCGCCGGTCAGCGCGACGCCGAAGCCGGTCACGATCAGCCCGGTGTTCTCGATGCTTGAGTAGGCGATGACCCGGGACAGCCGGTTCTGCACCGCGGCGTGCGCGATGCCAAGCAGGGCGGTCACCGCGCCGAGCACGAGCACCGCGCCGACCAGCCAGCCGGGAGCCCGGCCGAGCAGCGCCAGCGTGCGCCACATGCCGTAGAAGGCCACGTTGACGCAGACCCCGGCCATGATCGCCCGGGCCGGGCCGGGCGCGGCGGCGTAGCCGCGCGGCATCCAGATCTGGAACGGCACCAGGCCGGCCTTGACCGCGAACCCGGCCAGCAGCAGCACCTGCGCGGCCGTCCGCGCCGCGCCGCCTGGCACGTGCGCGAACGAGGCCAGCAGGATCGAGTGCGACCTGGCCGCGAGCAGCAGCAGCCCGATGAGCAGCGCCGCCCCGCTGACCTTGCCGAACGCGAACGTGATCTGCGCCGCGCCTGCCCGGTCCCTGCGGTGCCGTTCGCCCCCGGCCAGCAGGTAGAAGGCGGCGGTCAGCGACTCCCAGCCGAACAGCGCGGTGAACGCGTCCCGGGCGGTCACGATCACCGCGACCGAGCCGAGGGCCAGCGCGTAGCTCGCACCCAGCCGGCCCGGGCGGGGACCCTGCCGCCAGGCCCAGCTCGCGAAGGCCACCGAGATGGGCAGCGCCGCGCCGAATGCCATGGCCAGGAACAGGCCGGACAGCCGGTCGGCGGCCAGGCCGGCCGCCCGCTGGCCAGGGATGGGGTCACCGAGCCAGCCGGCCACGTCCAGCGTGACGGACCGGCCGGTCAGCGCGAACCCGCCGGCCACGGCCAGGCAGCCGGACCCGGCCGCGCCGAGCAGGTACAGCGGCCCGGAGCGCATGACGCGGCCGCCGAGGAAGTCCGCCGCCGCGGCCAGCGCCAGCAGGATCAGACCGGCGCCGAATACCCAGTTCACCGTGACCGCCTCCCGTCGGGGGTCAGGCACCCGACCGGGATAAGCAGGATCAGGCCTGCCCCGAACGGGGCGCTCATCGGGATCGCCTCCCGTCGGGGGTCAGGTAGCCGACCGCGATCAACAGGGCGCTCAGAATGCCGAACGGGCTGGGCGGGGAGCCGGCCAGCCAGATGTCGACAGGGACCGTGGCGCCGACGCCGCCGGTGACGGTCTCGCTGCCGGCCAGCAGGCCGCCGCTGACCGCGTCGGTGCCGACGGCGATAACCACCTTCGGATCGGGCATCGCGTCATAGGTGGTGCGCAGCGGGCCGCTCATGCCGCGCGCCCCGG
>JBOHCG010000515.1:0-5837 GCA_050698735.1 Streptosporangiaceae bacterium
TGGTACCCATTACCTTTGCGACCGATGCGAGGGACGTTTGGGAGCCGCGCACCACCGTTCGTTCTGGATAAAAAGCTACGTACAGCTGCGGGGCGGGACGGCCGGCGGTTCAGCGCAGGGCACTAGGTCGTCGTCGCCGTAGTCGTGGTCGGGGTGGTTGGCGAAGCCCCGGCGCCAGTAGCCGCGGGTGACGATGGAGTCGCGCGGGTGGTTGCGGTCGGCAAGGAAGTAGCGGCGCAGGTCGCGGACCGTGGTGGCCTCGCAGGCCAGCCAGACCTCGGTGTCGTCCGCGACCTCCGCGTCGTGGGCGGCTTGCTCCAGCTCGACGCCCCAGGCGTCGGGGGCGCGGCGGTGGTGCCAGGTGAGGTCGAACTTGGCCGGGCTGGTCAGCTCGATCTCGTCGTCAGCGTCGGCGACCTCGAGGTGGACCTCGGCGGACGCGGACGGCGGGAGCGCCTCGAGCAGCGTGCCCACGGCGGGCAGGGCGCTCTCGTCGCCGGCGATCCACCAGCGCTCTATCGACGGGTCGAGGGAGAAGCGGCCGCCGGGGCCTGCCACGGCGAGCTGATCGCCGGGTGCGGCGCGCTCCGCCCAGTCCGAGGCCGGGCCCTCTCCGTGCACGACGAACTGCACCTCGAGGGTGCGGCTCTCCTCGTCGAAGCGGCGCGGGGTGTAGGTGCGCACGAACGGGCGCGGGGCGTCCTGTGGCCAGACCGGGCCGTTGGGGCCGTCCGCTGGCAGGGTGGGGGCCTGCTGGCCCGCGACGGGCAGGTAGACCTTGATGTGCGAGGTCGGCGCGTTGATGGCGAAGCCGTCCAGCGCCTCGCCGCCGACCCACACAGAGACCAGCCTGGGCCCGATCCGGGAGACGGAGACCACCTCGACCCGGCGCGGGGGCTTGCGGCGCCGGGGACCTGGCGCGCCCGGCTGGACGGCGGGCGATGTCTGCGGGTCTCGCGGCCCGGGGGGACTGGCGGGGGTGGTCACGAAGCTTTTCCTTTCGTACGCGCTTCCAGGCTAGGCGCGAGGCGGGCGGACAGCCGCAATCTTATGTTTCGCGGCAGGTGACCGGGCGACCGCTAACGTAGCCTCTACACAGGCAGACGGGCAGGCGGCTGACGCAAGTGGAGTTCCGCGCCGACCACGTGGGCAGCCTGCTCCGGCCGCCGTCCCTGCTCGAGGCACGTGGCCGCGCACCAGACCGGCCACAACTCCGGCGTGGTGCACGCCGGGATCTACTACAAGCCTGGCTCGGCCAAGGCGAGGATGTGCCGCCGCGGCGTTGACCTGCTGCGGGAGTACTGCGCGGACCGTGGCCTGCGCTGGGACGCGCGGGGCAAGCTCGTGGTCGCCAGGGACGAGGCCGAGACGGTCAAGCTGCGCCGGGCTGCAGGCCGACCTGCTCGCCGCCGCGGCCGGGGACGAGGCGGCGCCTGAGATCATCCCGTTCCGGGGCGAGTACCTGCGGCTGCGGCCGCACGCCAGGGACCGGGTGCGGCACCTCATCTACCCGGTGCCCGACCCCAAGTACCCGTTCCTCGGCGTGCACCTGACGCCGCGGATCGACGGCGAGTCCGATCTCGGCCCGAACGCGGTGCTCGCCCTGGCCAGGGAGGGATACCGGCGCCGGGACGTGTCCGCGGCTGAGCTGTCGCGGCTCGGTCGGTCTGGTGCGTTCTGGCGGCTGGCCGGGAAGAACTGGCGCACCGGCGTTCGCGAGATCCGCGGGTCGCTGTCCCGGCGCGCCTTCCTCGCCGAGGCCAGGACGTACCTGCCCTGGCTGGAACCCGGCGACGTGATGCCCGCCCCCTCCGGGGTGCGGGCGCAGGCGGTGGACCCCGACGGCTCGCTCGTCGACGACTTTCGCATCAACCGGGTCGGGGACGTGACGTCGGTGCGGAACGCGCCGTCCCCGGCGGCGACGGCTTCGATGGCGATCGCCGAGCACATCGTCGCCGAGCTAGACCTCCCGCTTGGTATACAGCCCCGCCCAGAAAGGTAGACACGTCCGTGTTCATCGTCGACTCACCGGTCCACATCTGGCGCGAGGAAACTCCCGACCGGCCCTGGATCCCGGGGGCCAGAGAGCGGATGCGGCTCAACGGGCACCGCGAGGAGGCCTTCAGCTACGCCGAATGCCTTCGCGGCGGCGGACGGCAGGCGCCGCGAGGCCGAGCTTCAGGCGCTCGGTTCGCCCGGGGGCGCAGGCGTACCTGTCGATCCCGTCGCGGTGGCCGCCGCGTGGCGCGACCTCATCGGCGCCGACGCGGCGGTGATCGACGAGACCATCACGCACAGCCGGACGATCGCGCGGCACCTGATGGCCGAGACGCCCGGCCGCTACCGGTACGTGCAGGGCGGGCTCGGGCGGGGCCTCGGTGTCGCGCTCGGCGCGAAGCTCGCCCCGTGCTGCTGCCGGCCGGCGAGCGGGACAGCGTGCTCAGCCCGGTGACCGTCCGCCGCGCCGGCGAACTACTTACCAATGCCCGGGTGGAGGTCGTGCCCCGCGCGCCGCACTCGATGTACTGGGAGACCCCGGACCTGTTCAACGACGCCGACCGCCGCTTCGTCAAGGAGACCGCAGCCGAATAGCTAACCAAGTTAGTTTCGGCGGTTCCGTACGATAGAGTCGGCTCGGCCTCGTTCGGCATGTTCGAATGCTGGCTCCATCTTCTCGATCTCTGCCTGCGACAATCCGTGTGAGGCCGCAGTAGTGCGCCATTGCCTGACTGTGCTAGCGACTTGCGCTAGCACATCGGCTGCTTCCTGGGCGTCCATGCGGAAGTACTCGGCGACTCCCATGAGAGTGTCGATGCTTGCGTAAAAGTCGTCAAAATCAACGGCGGTACTAAGTTCCTTCGGGCCGGGCGCCGGATTGGGATTCATGTCAAATGCCGGCGACAGTCTCCAGGATTCTGCTCGCTCATGCAGGAATCCGTGATTACGGAGGTGGTCATCGGTATTCGATATCAAGATCGTGAAGCATATCCGCCGCCAGAGCTGGCGGAGTTCGTCTGTCGCTGCCGGTGACCGCTCCTCGATCACTTGAGCGATCTCAAGGTAGCTGCGCTGGTCGCCGTCACTGCCTTCGAGCATAGTCATCGCGCTGGCGTACCCAATGCGATCAGTGCCCTGGCGGTCGAAGCGGTCGACTATCAGGACTGTTCTGTCTCCTATCCGGATCAAGCGGGAGTCCGGGACAATGATCTCCGCCCTGCGGGCCAGGTCAAGCGCTACCTTCTCCCACGCCATCACATTCCACGTATCTGAGCTTGCATTCGGGAATTTGGCGATGGCAATGCGTCCATCGCTATCTATGACGTGCGCCTTCGGCCGCGCGCCGCCAAGGGAACTGCCCGCGCGAAACAGGCGGTTGAGGTCACCGTAGTCAGCGGTGTCTGATTCGACTCGTCCGGCGATGTCAAGCAAAGCAGGGAGATCGGTCAGAACGGGCACTCCGGAATCCTGCGCGAGGTAAGGTCCGTCTTCGCTGAGCCGGAAACGCAGTGCACCCTGACGTAGGTCATCCCGCACGCCGAGCAGCACATCGGCCTCTCTCAGGGAACGCGGGGCCGTTCCAGCGTCCTTCGCCCGCGCCACTTCCCTGCGGGCCAGCAGCATGCGCCCCCAACGGTCCGGCGCACAGTCGCTAAACGCCCCGAACAGAGCACGGCCCACCGGAGTCTGCAGCGAGCCAGTAACCAGGGGCAGCGAAGGATCCAGAGCATAAGCATTCGGATCGGCCAGATAGCCGTCGTTGTAAATGAAGCTCGCCGACTCCGCGCCCCCGCGGTGGTGAGGATAGAGGCGGCCAGCAAACAGGTCCCGTGTGCCGACGGCGACATAAACTTCAATAAGGCTAGTCACGGAGTTCTCTTGGTCCGAGGCGTGCGTACCCGCTCGGGCAGGGATTCCTGAGCCCGGAGCTTCCCCAAATCGGTCGCATAGGGGTCGAGTGCCGCTGTCAGCATGTCCAGCACGCCCAGCGCCCGAGCCACCCGAAGCAGATTCTCCGTGCTGGCTCCCTCACCACCCTCAAGCCGCATAACGGTATAGCGAGAGATTCCGGCTCTGTCAGCGACCTGAGCGGCCGTAAGCTGCCGAAGCTTCCGCCAGGTCGCCAGGTACTCGCCTATGCGGCGCTGGGCATTGGCAACCGCGACCGGTGTCCTCGTGACAGCCATGATACTCCTAAGGTGGCCAATCTGCAACACTGAAGAGCTTAACGTTGGGCTCCTACCACCTAACTTAATCTCCAAAGCCCGGCTCGTCCACCGGAGAAGCTGCGGTCTAGACCGTCCCGCAGGCATGCCAAGCCTGGCGCGACGACCAATCCGACCCCGACGCCGACCTGTCCACCGCCGAGACCGGGGCGCGCCCGACCTCTATCTATCTTGCCGGAGCGTGCGCAAGGCCAGACGCTAACGAGCGCTTCAACTGATGACGGTCATGCGTCTCCCTTCGGCTGGATGCTAGGGCGGCGACGGCGGCGTGCAGCGCGCGGATGCGAACACTTAGCGTTCGCATCCGTGCGGGATGGGCGTGGAACACTGCCAGAAATCGCAGCGACCACAGACGGGAATCCGCCTACCAGCAGCTCAAGACCGTCTACGCCTGAGGCTCGGCAGCGGGTCGTGGGTCATGGATACCTATGATGCTGGAGTGGTCTGACGGTGACGGTGACGGGCGCGTCAAGGTAGCGGCGGCGCCGGCGCTGAGGGCCGTTAGGCTGTGACGAAACCGGAAACGAAGGGGTCGGTCATCACAGAGAGCACGGATCCTGGGCTTGCTTTCGATACCAGCGTTCCGCATATTGCCCGGGTGTATGACTACTGGCTGGGCGGCAAGGACAATTTCTCCGCCGACAGGAAGGCCGGGGACTGTGCCCGCGAGGCGTACCCGCAGATCGCGCTAGGCGTCCGGGCGAATCGTGCGTTCCTTGCGCGGATGGTGCGGTTCCTGGCCGGCGAGGCGGGGATCCGGCAGTTCCTCGACATCGGCACCGGCATCCCGTCGGCGAACAACACCCACCAGGTCGCGCAGTCGGTCGCGCCCGAGGCGCGGATCGTCTACACCGACAACGACCCCGTGGTGCTGTCCCACGCACGGGCGCTGATGGCCAGCGGGCCGCAGGGCACCTGTGACTACATCGACGCCGACCTGCGCGACACGGACCGCATCCTGGAGCAGGCGGCGAAGACGCTGGATTTCGGCCAGCCGGTGGCGATCATGCTGATCGCGGTGCTGCACTGCATCCCGGACGACGACGATCCGCACGCCATCGTGCGCAGGCTGCTCGCCGCGGTACCGGCGGGCAGCTATGTGGCGCTTTCGCACCCGGGGCGGGATCTCGGCGGCGCCAACCAGGGCGAGATGTACCGGCGGCTGAACGAGCTGATGCCCGCGCAGGTCAGAGCGCGGACCTTCGAGGAGGTCTCCGGGTTCTTCGACGGCACGGAGCTGGTGCCGCCTGGGGTGGTCAAGATCACCGAGTGGCGGCCGGAGAGCGAACTGGAGGCCAAGTCGCCTGGCGCCATGTGGGGCGGGGCGGGGCTTAAGACCCGGTAGGGCCGACGCGGAGGCTGCGGACTACCTCAGCGTGCTCGCGCATGGTCTGGGTGCCGTCGGCGCCGGGCTGGCGGCCGAAGCCGCAGTACATCGCGACGCCGAAGGCGAACCCGCCAGCTGACGATCGGCCCGGCCCTGCGGGGCTGGGCCGGGCCGGCACGCGCAGTCGGCTGACCGGCATAATGGCCGGTATGGCGGACCGCCTGCGTCTGGCCGGCGAGGCGGGCCCCGTCGTCATCGTCCGGGATGATTACGGCATCCCGCACGTG
>JBOHCG010000516.1:0-5836 GCA_050698735.1 Streptosporangiaceae bacterium
CGTCGCGGGCATCCTCGGGCATGATCAGCAACAGGGACAGACCGGCGAGAGAACCGTAGGGGTTGACGTGCGACCAGAACAGCGGGGACAGCCCGCGGCGGTCTTCCTCGGTGAGCTTGCCGGCCCAGGCCGGGTCGCGGAGGACCGCCTGGAGGAGCTGCGTATTAATGAAGACCAGGCTCGACTGCAATAGGTGGAGCGTGAGCATGGAGACCTCGGCGTGCTCGCGATCGTCGCCGGTGATGACGCCTTCGCGGCCGTAGTAGATCTTGTCGTTGGCCGAGTTCCAGTTCTCGACGACCTGCAGGCCGCTGTTGATCTCCCGGCGCAGCCCCTCGTCAGCTAGGTAGTCGCAGGCGAAGATCGTCCTTACCGCGCGGCCTAGTTCCTCCAGGGCGAGGTAAACGGGGTGCTTGGGGCCGCCGCCCTTGGTGAACCGGCGCAGCACCTGGTCGGTTTCGGCGGTCCGCAGCCGCAGGGCGGTGGCGTACTTGACCATCTGGTCGTAATTCCGCGCTATCAGCTCCCAGTCGATGGGCCTTTTCTTGAGGATCTTCTCCAGCTTGGGCCACGCGGCCAGGTCGGGGCCGGGGGCGTAGAGCTGGATCGCGCCGATGTTCTTCAGCCGGGGCAGCAGCTTGAAGCCGAGCAGCTCGGTGAACGCGAACCCCACGAGGCTGGCGCCGTGGGTGTCGGTGTAGTTGGCCTCGATCTCCGCGTCGGTCCCGTGCCGCAGCAGGCCCTCGATCATCGCCGCGACCTCAGACGACGAACAGGACTTCAGCTGGGAGTAGACGCACAGCCGGCCTTGGTCGACGTGCCAGTAGATCATGACGCCGTAGCCGGAAGCGCGCAAGTTCGCTGATTCCTGGCCGTCCATTGAACGGAACTTGCTCGTGGTCACGCGACATCAGTCCAAAGATGGCTGGGTTCGTCGAGCACGAACCTGACTAGCTGGGGCCGGAAGAGGTTCGGTCACAGGCTGGCCAGCTTGGACGGGGCTGGATGGAAGGGGGAGATGATCAGGATTCCCCTTCTTCATTGCGTGTTCCCCATATCGCATGCGCTTCGTTGCCTCGAGGAGCTCTTGTAGAGCAGCTACCACAGGCACGCAGGCGCGAATCAGTCGAGACATCGCAGCTAGGACGCGCTCGGCTGCGTAGATGACGGTGGCCACGGTACCGATTACGGCCAAGAGGCTTGCGAGTTCCATAGCGGCCGGTCTCCTTATCTCACTCAAGAACGGTGTCCGTTACCGCTCCGCCGTAAGCAGGATCACCCAAGGCAGGAGAGCTGAAGTCCCTGGTGACAAGGCCTGCGAGTGGATGGACTAGACAGTGTGACCGGGGACAACACTTCGAATCAGTTGCACTGTCTCGCACTACGGCGGACAATGACGCACAACGCTTCCATCGTCTCAGGGTGGCCCCATGCCGCGCAGGGCTCGACCGCTCGATCCGGAGCACAACCCTGTGCATCGGTTCGCGCAGGAACTGCGAGAAGTGCACAGGCGCGCGGGGAAGCCGACCCGCGCATGGCTGGGGACCAGGATGAACTGCTCGCACGCGACTGTCTCCCACGTCCTCAACGGAGATCGTTTTCCCTCTTGGCAGCACACTGCGGCACTGATCACTGCATGCGGGGACGATCCTGAGCGTCTCCGCAGCCTGTGGCTGGAGACCGATACTGCCCTGGAACAGGCGCACCACGTCCCGACGTCATACCGTCCGCTGGGGCATGGCCAGGTGGTCATGCCGATCTATCTGGTGTGTGATGTCTCAGGGTCCATGGGCGGTGGGCAGATCGACGGACTAAACCATGCCGTCGCCGTCCTCGTCACACGAGTCTCAGCCAATCCCCTGCTTGCCGACCTGATCCGCTTTTGCTTGATCACGTTCTCAGACCATGCGACCGAACTGCTGCCACTGACGGACGTCACCGCCATCGAAGACCTCCCGGCGATGAGTGCGCAGGGCAGTACTTGTTACGGCACGGCCTTCGGGCTGCTCCGGGAAGTGATTGAACGGGATGGAGTGCAGCTCAAAGCAGATGGATACCAACTGTATCGGCCGGTCGTCTTCTTCATCACCGACGGTGAACCAGTCGATAAATGGGAAGATGCGCATCACGCGCTGACCGACGCCTCGTGGGGATTCCATCCGCACGTCCTTGCGTTCGGCCTGGGCGACGTTTCAGAGAGCACCATCCGGCGGATCGCGACCTTCAAGGGCTTCTTCGCACGTGAAGCGGCATCGCCTGTTGCTGCGCTAGAGGAGTTCATGTCATCACTGACACGATCCATGGTTGTAGCGGCCCCCCATCCAGTGATCGACCCGTCAGTCAGAACAGTCCTCTTCAACATGGTTGAAGGAATTACCGAGCTAGAAGGTGACCAGCCAGCGGATCGGAACAATGGCCCGCGGCCGCTCCAGTCGTAGTGATCACTCCCGTCCGCAGATGACAATACTGCGGCCCTTCCAGGGGCTCATCCCCCTGACCGGGGAAACTGGCGTCGTCCGGATGCATGGCGGACTGCTCTAACGAGCACCTGGATGTTACGGTCGTCGAGTCCGGTGACGGCGTCGCCCAGGATGACTGGCGCCTGCCCGGCGAGGCTGGCAGCGAGTTGCAGCAGTCGGCGTTCCCCGGCCGAGCAGGGAAGAGCGCCGATGGCGAGTGACCGGGTCACGGCTTCCCAGTCGATTGCCGCCGTGCCGGTGCCGCTGTGGACGTGGTCCCTGAAATCGTCGCGGGCGAGCCATGCCCCGTGGGTGATGACGAGGTCGGCGGCGGCCTCGAGCGCGTAGATCCCTTGCGCTCCGGCCCGGAGCGCAGTCGGCAGCGACGGTGCGGTCATGACTCTCCTCGGGGGGGCTATCTCGGCAGGGTGGAGCGGCGCTCGGGGTGGGCGGCGTAGACGTACTTCATGGCGGTGGCGTCGGAGATGCCGAACACGCGCATGAGGTGGACGGGGTCGGCGGTGTGCTGGGCCTCGTTCAGGATCCGGTCCTGGCGGAGCCCGGACGGGGTGAGGCCGAGCGGCCGGAAGATCTCGGTCATGACCATGTCGGAGACGTGCGGGAGCGTGTCCATGGCTGCGGTCTGCTGGCTGACCAGCAGGTGCGGGTTGGCGGTGACGGGCCAGCGCCGGTGCCGTTCCCGGAGCCACGCGACAGCCAGGGTGCGGGTGAGGTCGTCAAGGTAGACGGTGTGCAGGGCAAGGTTCCGGCGGACGAGAAGGCGCCCGCTGGGCAGGTCGAGATCGTCCAGGAGGAGCCGGAGGACCTCGCCTTTTCCGAGGCCGTGGATGGCGATCAGCGCGATGGTGAGCCGGGCCATCGGGCCGTCGGCGCGGTCAATTAGCCCGCGGAGCCGGTCGGTGGCGATCGGGACGGGCAGCCGGACGACTGCCGTCACGGAGATCCCGCGGGTGGGGTCGCGGAAGACGAGCCGTTCCTGCCTGAGCGCGCGGAACAGGCTGCGCAGCGCGGCGGCCAGGTCTTGCGCGGGCTGGCCTGGGCGCTGCCTGAGCGCGTGCCGGACGTCGTCGGAGGTGATCTCCCGCAGGGTCGCGACCTGTCCTGACCAGTCTGTCAGGACAGGGTAGAGGTAGCCGAGGTACTTGCGGATCGTCTCGAAGGCCATCGGCTGGTGCGGGCGCCGCCCCTCGCCCCGCAGGACCAGGATCCAGCGGCGGAGCTCGCCGGCGATCCCGGAGGGAAGACCGCGGAGCCGGCGTTCGATGGCCTGCTCGTGGATGTCGGCATCGCGCGCGGGGTCGGGGATGAGCAGGCCCCGGCTGGCCAGGAACTGGACCATGCGCCGGGCGTTGGTGCCCGGCCGGTGAGCGGGGAGGCTGCGGATGTCGGCCTCCGGGACCGGCGTGTCGGCGCCGACCCAGGCCAGCACGATCCGGAGACTGCGCGCGGCAAGCCGGCGGACCTGCTCGTCCCACTTCTCAGCCCGGGCGTGCTCCTGGAACTCTGCCAGCAGGGCCTTCGCGGCCGGGGTCAGCGACGGCAGGCGGTCCAGGGACCCGACAGCGATGCAGCTCCAGTCGCGGCGGGCATCGAACAGCGTCCCCTGGCCGGGGACGGCCAAGTGCGGCGAGACCGGATGCGCCGGCGGCCGCCGGGCAGCGGCCCTGGCCCTGCCCTTCTGGTGCGGGGCGACGTAGCCGAGCGTCCCGGACCGCAGTGCGAGGCGGGGAGCGAGCTCACCGCCGAACCACAGCTGGACCCATGACTGCTCCCGCGCCTCCGGGCCGTGCTGGTCGATGTGCAGGCAGCATGCCCGGCAGAGGCTGTCCAGCAGGGGAACGCCCTTGCGCCCGCACCGGGCGCAGTCCCCAGCTGGATGACCTGGGTGGCGCCAGTTGCCGCAGCCCTCGCAGAGCCGCCGGGTGCCCCAGGAGCCGCAGTGCTCGCAGCTCCGCTGCGGGCTGACCGGGACGACGGCCAGCGCGCCCCGCGGCCGGGGAGGCAGCGTCCCGGTGCGGGCCAGCCCCGCGAGGCGCAGCACGTCGGCGGTGGCGTTGCGGAACTGGGGCAGGTCATCGAGTGCTTCCCTCGTGATCTCCCCGCCATCGGCCTCGCCGACGGCCAGGGCCAGCCGCACCATGAGGCAGGCTCCCCTCCACCACGCCGTGGTCAGGCCACGCTCGGCGGACAAGGCGATCGCGATCTCTCGCAGGTGCTCGTAGCCGATCAGCTCCCGGTCCTTGATCCGGCGCGCGTGGGCGATGGTGAGCTGGCGGCGCACGCGGAAAAGCAGGAGCTGCCCAGAGCCGGAGGGAGGGCAGATCCGCTGGTCGTCAGCCGGCCCGGCCGAGGCGATGCGGAGCTGGTCAAGCAGGGACCGTGGCCGGGTGCGGTCGGGGGGCCGGCCGCGCTGTGGCCTGTCCAGGGGCTGCGACCTGGGGAGGCGGTCGCCGGACAGGATCAGCATGAGCTGCGACGACTGGCCGCCGGACTGGTAGGCGACCCACTCAGGGTCGTGAAGCCGGATATTCAGCAGGCAGAGCCGACACAGCCCGTCGGTATTGACGTGGCTGTCGTGCCCGCACCGCCGACACGGTGCCACACCAGGGTGCAGGTGCCGCCAGGTCGAGCAGGCGGTGCAGTCGGCGAACTGGGTCTTCTCGCCCCAGCCCAGGCAGACCCGGCACTGCCCGACTGGCCATGATCGCGTCACGCTAGTTCGGTGGCAGCGACCGGCGGGGGCCGCCCCGTCTCGGCACTGGCCGGGATGGCCCGGCAGTCTCGTCGCCGACGCCGACCGCCCGCCTGCCCTGCTCCTGCCCGCCGTCGGCTGCGGCGAGCGGCTCGGCCTCGAGCAGGTCGGCGACCGTGCAGCCCAGGGCCGCGCACATCTTGTCGAGGTCGTCAAGGCGGACGGAGATCGGCTTGCCGCTCCAGAGGGCGGCGACCTTGCTGAGGGAGGGCTCGAACCCGACCTCCTCGAAGGCCTTCAGCAGGTCGCTGGGCCGCCAGATGTCTCTCTTGGCCGCTGCCCAGCGCAGGTTCCACTTCACCGCAGGTTCCCCTTGTCCATCGTCAGCCGCTGCACCGCCCGCCCGGCCGCTGCGAGGCTGGCTGCCTCCGGATCGGCGTGGGCGGTTGCCAGGTAGGAGACAGTAGTGGTCGGGCGGTCGTGGCCGAGCATCTTCTGGACCTCCCAGAGCGACATCCCGCGCTCGTAGTTGTGCGTCGCGGTGGTTATCTGTACTCAATTTCGAGAAGTGCCAGGTCAGAGCTGGTTTCCGTGGATGGGTGACGTGGGTGACGTGAGCGACGCGGGGCGGGCTGCGGCGCGGGTTTCGTGACGTGATGTTTCA
>JBOHCG010000517.1:0-5828 GCA_050698735.1 Streptosporangiaceae bacterium
CATCATCCCGTGCATGGCCGCCCGCGGGTTCCACTCCCAGGCCATTTACCAGCCCGCGACCAGGTTCTGGGCCTTCCAGGGCATCGAGGCCGGCATCTTCGTGGTGCTCGCCGCCGCGCTCATCGCCCTCACCTGGCGTCTTGTCCTGACCCGGGACGCATGAACCACTACCCAACGCCCTTAACCCGCGTCGGAGACGCGGGTTAAGGGCGGCGCACGACAAGGGCGAGCGGTGTCACCGCCGGCAGCGCAAAGCCCAGGCGTTCAGGTGATGAGCGCGGGGTCCGGAGTGCGCGGCGACCATCGCGGTGCCGGCGACCTGTGGAGGCCGACGGCCAGTGCCAGAGCGACGCCGGGAACGGGGATGGCGATGTGCCCTCGCCTTTCATGTCCGGCGCTGGTCACATGACCGAACGGTAGGCGTGAATCGAGCGGCTGTCATCAACCGCGGAGCGGCTGGCTTGCTGCCACGGCCGCGGCAGGGCTCGCGGCCCGGCTACCACGCCCGTGGTACCCGCTACCACCGCACGCGGACGCTGGAGCCCCAGACGTCGAGGACGGACGGGTCCCCGCTGACGGCCGCGCGGCAGGATCAGGCCGCCGTCGATGGTTTCCTGGTAGCAGTGCAGGAACCGCGGGATGTTGTAGGTGGAGGCGCGCATCCGCTGCCGCTCGTAGAACTCCGGGTTGTGCATCGACGCCGCGTGCCGCAGCGTCGCCGCCAGCCCCGGCGTCATCCCGTACTGCTTCCCCCGCGCCTGGCCGCTCTCCTCCGGCACCTCGCCGAACAGCCCCGGCCGCGCCCGCAGCTTTCCCGGAGCAGCCCAGGACCTCGATGGCTCTTCCCGGGTATGGTCCCGGGCAGGCCGATCTCGACGCACGGCATGACGCAGAAACTCGGCCGCCACGGCATCACGGTCCGCGCCGCACGGAACGCCGCGCTCGCCGCGCTCGCCACTGACCTGCCAGCTGCCATCCTCGCTGACCTGCTCGGCCTGCACGTCAACACCGCCGTCCGCTGGGTCACCTACGCCCGCCGCGACTGGGCCGGCTACCTGGCCGCACGTGCCGCTGACCTCGCCTCGGCCCCCGCAAGCCCGAAGGAGCCCGATGAAGATGACGCCCCTGCCTGATGACTGAGCCCCTCGCCGCTGCCCTCCGCGCCTGCGTCGACGGCCTCTACCCGGCGGAAGTTGCCGTGGAGGTCCTCGTCTGCCAAGCCTGGTGGCTGCACCAGGACTTCCGCGGCGGCTAGGTGCATGTCGTCCGCTGCCACGATGAGTGACCGGCTTCCGGCCCTGCGGCGGCTGGGTCGGCGAGCCGAATATTTGCTGCCGCCCGCGATTGGACTCCGGTGAGATGGTGCGCGCAGATCAGCCAATTCTGATCCGCATGCCGCCCCGGACGCTGAGATCAGGCCACCGACCGTGCTGCGCGTGTTTGGCTGGCTGCCCTTCGGCCCGGTCAGACCGGGCCGAAGACGCGGAGATCCCGATATTGCGGCATCAGGTGGCCGTGCTCCAGCGGCAAGCCGAGGCTCTGGAGCCGTCGTGGGTGGACGGGGTGGTCTTGGCCGCCGCGCGCAGGCTAATCGATCGCCGCCACGCACGGGGCTGCCACTGCCCATCTCGCGAGGCATGCCGGGTTTATGGCGCTATGGGAAAGTCACCGAAGTGATTCTCCTGGTATGCAGAGCAAAGGCTCTTCGGACGTTACCGGGAACCTTTCGCCGAGCGCCGTGGCATGCCCCCATGGCCCGCGAGCGCCGGCCGGGGCGCAGAAGTGCGGCCAACGTAGCGCCTGGTGTGCTAATAGACGATTTGGTAGGTCAGGTGGGTGACTCCTGGGGCGTCGACGACGCCGGCCAGGCTGAACTCGGCGCTCGCGGGTGCGAGGTTGCCCAGCAGGCGGACGCCGCGGCCAAGCACCATGGGGACCAGGCTGATGATGAGTTCGTCGAGCAGTCCGGCAGTGAGGCACTGCTGGACGATGCTGGCTCCCATGAGAACCACATCCCGGCCAGCCGCGGCGGTTCGCGCTTGTGCGACGGCGTGCTCAATCCCTGTAGTGACGAACGTGTACGGCGGCTGGCCAGGCGGCACCGTGCCGGGGACGCGATGGGTCACCACGAACAGCGGGAGGGGCGGCATCGGTCCGCTGCCGCCCCAAGCGCCGGACACGTCGTAGGTTCGGCGGCCGGCAATGACCGCGCCGCAGCGGCTGACGCCCTCATCGAAGAACTGGGCGCTGGGGGCTGACATCGTGAAGGCAGGGTTCACCTGGCTGGGCGTGTCGCCAGCGCGTAGCCAGTCATGAAGCAGGGGGCTGTCAATGAATCCGTCCAGAGACATCGAATGCGCAGCGGTGATCTTGGTCATCGTGCGTCCGGCGGACCGGGGAATAGTGCACGCTCGGAATAAGTGCCTTCCACCAGTAGTGCAGTCCCTGCGCAAGGGCTGCTACTTCCGCGAGAGCTCGGCAGATGGCGCCATAACACGCCACAAGGTCCGCGGAACCGTGTTCAAGGGCAGGAAGCCAACAGGCGAGTCAGCCACCTGGGTGGTAATCGAGCCCGTCGCCACCGTGGTCGACATCCTGGAGCAGCTCACCGAAAGCGAGCACCTGTTCGCCCAGCCGCATGCCTGGGCGAAGGAGGCGATGTTCGCCAGCGACATCAACGACGGCCTTAACGCGCTGCGCGACCGCATCAGCCAGGTCCGCCCGCACGACCCCGTGCCTGACGTGGACGGTACCGAGCCGGTCATGAACCACTACCAGCCCGCGCTCTGCCGGAACTCTTGCGTCACCGGCAAGCACGTCCCGGCGATCAAGAGCGTGATCAGCGGAAGCCGGGAGCTGCTGTCCATCCAGAAGCTCTCCGGCCCCCAGCGCACGGCGCTGCAGCAGCACATCGGCATCATGGAGTCGCCGCCGGCCCCGGCCGGCGGGCCGGGGCGGTAACGTCCTCGGCGTCGCCTCACGAAGGGCTGAGCCTGATGGACAACGAGCTGCAGTTCGCGGCAGACCTCTACCACGGGGCCGCCGGCTACTACGACAGTTACCGGCTGCCCTACCTGGACGCGATGATCGAGTACGTGACCGATCAGGCTGCTGTTTCTGGTCAGGGCCGGCTGCTGGACCTGGCCTGCGGGACCGGGCAGCTCACCTTCCCGCTGCGCCGGCGGTTCTCCGAAGTCTGGGCCGTGGACCGGGAACCGGACATGGTGGAAGCGGTCCAGGCCAAGGCGGATGCCCTGGAGGCGGGAAACATCCGCACAGTCACGGCGGATGCGGAGACTCTCGATGCACCTCCTGAGTACTTCGAGCTGGCCGTCATCGGCAACGCCTTCCACCGGCTCCGCCGTGACCTGGTCGCCGGGAGGGTCCTGGGCTGGCTGAGCCCGGGCGGGTGCGTGGCGCTGTGCTGGTCGGACGCGCCCCAGTCGGGAAACGAGGAGTGGCAGCGGGCGTTCGCGGACCTTCTCGGGAAATGGCGAAGGATGCTGGGGGCCGAGCACAGGATTCCCGCGAACTGGGAAGAGCCGCAGCGTCGGCGGCCCGATCATCAGGTACTGTCCGAGGCCGGCTTCGAGCTGGCCGGACGCTGGGACCTTACCGTCGAGCACCGGTGGAGTCTGCCGGAACTGGCCGGCTGGATCCGGTCGACATCGTTTCTCCCGGCCCCGGTCCTCGCCGACCAGGGCACCGCATTCGACGCCGACCTCGCTGGCACCCTCGGGCCGTTCGCGGACGACGGCACGGTCCACCAGGCCGTGGGCTTCGTCTGCGAGCTGGGCCGCAGGCCTGCGGCCGGGTAACGCGATCAGGCCCGGTTCCGCGCAGGCATGCGGTATAGCGTTGGCGGGTGCCCGATGCGATCTTCGCCTATCCGCGCCTGGCGGCCGTTTACGACACATTCGACGGGCACCGCGACGACCTGAATTCCTACCTGGCCCTCGCCGAGGAGCTGGCGGCGGACACCGTGCTGGACATCGGCTGCGGAACCGGCAGTCTCGCGGTCCTGCTCGCCGCCGGCGGCCGCACCGTCGTGGCCGTCGACCCCGCTGAAGCGTCACTCACGATCGCGAAGGCGAAATACGGGGCCGCGAAGGTCAGATGGATCCACGGTGACGCGACAGGGCTGCCGCCGCTCAACGCCGACCTCGCGGTGATGACCGGAAATGTGGCCCAGGTCTTCCTCACCGACGATGAGTGGGAGTCGAGTCTCGCTGCCCACGGCTACCGCGTGGTGGATGTGCGCGACGCCCCTGACAGGCCCGGCCGAGAGTTCGTGTTCATCGCCAGACGCACCTAACCGCTGAGACACCCATCTGCGCGGATAACCAAGTCCAGGAACACGGTCGTGCCGTTGTCCCGCGCGGGCTTGAACAGCGGTGCCGCGATCAGGTTCCCGATCCCGCCGACGGGCAGCAGGTCCTGGGACGGGAACAGCCGGTCGTAGCTGGCCAGGCTCATCCGGCCGCGCAGCGCCATCGCCTCGCGCAGCAGCCCGGTACCCAGGCGGCGGGCCATCTCGGCCGGGACCGGTGAGGTGAAGAACACCCAGGCATGCGCACAGACCCCCGACCGGCAGACCTCCAAGGCCACCGGGATCTGCAGGGCACGGCCGGCCTTGACGTACATCAGGGCGTCGAATATCGCCTCCGGCCCGTCGAAGTCAGCAGCCAGCCACCAGCATTTATCGCCATCAAGCAGCGGGTACAGCCCGATGTGGACCTCGCCCTTCAGGTGCGCGGCCAGCACGGCCGCCGTCAGCGGCAGGTAGCTCCGGTCCTCGTGCCGGACTCTTTCTGCCAGCCGCCGCGCACCGCCGGGACCCACCCCGATTTCCCGGTCCGCTGGTTGTCGTACCGGATCGCGTACACATCGGTCCGCGCAGCGAACAGCGCCCCGAAGAACGCCACCTTCGCCTCCTGCGGCGAACGGTGATGCACTACTCTCGGCGATGCCTGGAAGAAAACGGCCTGACCCGGCACCGGCGGGGCGGCCTGCTGCGGGGACAGCCTCAGCAGCTTGAGCAGCCGGGCGTTCTCCGCCCGCGACCGGACCAGCTCAGCCTCAACCGCCACCGGATCCTCAGCCACAAGGGACACGCTACCGGCGCAAAGGTAGGACGGAGCGCGCCAGTTCCGGCTGAGGCCCTCGATGGCGCCGTTCCGAATGTTTCATGCAGCGGATGAAAGAGAGGATCGTCCTGACCGCCCCGCCTCCCGCGGGCAAGTCCTGGACCGCCCACGGCACCTCTCGGAGGGAGCGCGGACTGAAGCACGGCGCTGACCATGAGACACGGACCATCCCCATCCGGCCTGGGCTGGTGAACTGCTGCGCGCCCACATCAAGCGGTACGGCACCACCTCCGGACGGGCGGATCTTCCAGGCCGCTCGGTGCAGCATCCTGCGGGACTCGGCCTATGGCGCGGTGTGGATTGAGGCCCGCAAGGAGGTCCTCAGACCTGCGGCACGCGGTGGTGTCGCTGTGGCGCCCAGCCCGAGTCCGCTGACGAGGGAGGCGACGATAGAGCCTAGGCATCCTGAAATGCAGGTCAGAGCAAAGAAGGCGGGCGGGCGGCGTAACCGCTCCCACCGGCCCCGTCTGTCTCCAACGGTACGCCCCTTGGCGGGACGGCCTACCTGATCATGAAGGTCCCGCCTGAGTCGGCGGACCTGGCTAACAGTGGCGGTTAGCTCGCGCGCAATAATTAGTTCCCTTCATTCGGGCGTGTCGTGTCGCCGGGCGGGTCTGCTGGGATGGTGTAGTTCCAGTTGCCGTGAAACTCGTGGCGCTGCAGGTGCCGGGCCTCGAATGC
>JBOHCG010000518.1:0-5821 GCA_050698735.1 Streptosporangiaceae bacterium
CATCAGCTGGCTGGTGGTGCGCCCGGTTACAAGCGGCGCGTCCATCCCGCGCACCGTCAGGATCACCAGCCCGGACGGCACCCGGCAGGCGAGCATCGGCCCCGGCGGCCTGGTAACGCTGAACCCATCCCTAACCACCGAACGCATCGACCTCTCCTTCCCCAGCGTCCAGCAGAACGACGTGGTATCCCTGACCGGCCAGCAGATCACGCTGCCGGTCGCGCTGTGGCAGCTGTCGGTGCCGGCCCTGGCGAACCTCCGCCCGGCCACACCGGACCAGCAGGCGCCGTTCACCCTGGCGTGCGGCCAGGGCCCGGCGCTGAGCATCGACGGCAGGGCCTACCGCACGTCGGTCAGCGGCACGCTCGGCGAGCTCAGCGAGTTCCTCCCGCTGCAGGTCCGGCCCTGCGATGCGGACGGCACGCTGACCCTCGGCGCCGGCCGTCATACCCTCACCGTCGCGCCCGGCACGTTCGCGGTCACCGACCTCAGCCTGGCCACCGCCGCCAGCCCGACAAGCGCCACCCCCGCAAGCGCAACCAGCCCTGCGGACACCGGCCCGGCGGCAACCGCGCCCCGCGACGTGATCATCGGCAGCTGGCAGCCGGACAGCCGCCAGCTGCGCATCGGCCCGGGAGTAGCCTCCTACCTTGAGGTGCATCAGAACTACAACACCGGCTGGGCCGCCATGCTGAACGGCCACACGCTGACCCCGGTCCGCCTCGACGGCTGGCAACAGGGCTTCGTCGTCCCGGCCGGCTCCGGCGGCGCCATCACGCTCACCTTCCGCCCGGCCGCGTCCTATCACCTCGCCCTGATCGCCTCCATGATCGCCGTAGCCATCCTGCTAGCCATAGCCGCCTGGTCCCTCATCCGCCGCCGCACCCCCCCAGCCACCCCCGCGCCCACCGACGCCCCCGCGCCCACCGACGCCCCCGCGCCCACCGACGCCCCCGCGCCCGCCAACGGTCAAGAGCCCGCCAACGGTCAAGAGCCCGCCAACGGTCAAGAGCCCGCGAGCGACCAAGAGCCCGCCAACGCCCGGCGGCCCAGCCGAATCTGGCCGGGCGTGCTCGCCGTCACCGCGCTGATCTTCCTGGCCGGCGGCCCCGTGGCGCTGGTCGTCCCCGCGCTCGCCTGGCTGGCCTGGCTGCTGCGGCGGTCACGTAAGCGGCCGCGCGCGCTCGGCCGCTTCGCCGCGGCGCCGCTGCCCGTGCTGGCGGCGGCAGGCATGATCGCCTCCGGACTGCTCTCCGCGGCCCAGCCGTTCGGCGACGGCCTGCTCGGTCCCTTCGGCTGGCCGGCGCAGGTGTGCGCGCTCATCGCGCTGGCCGCCGCGCTGACGCCAGCGCCCGGCCCCGGCCCCGGCCCCCGCTCCGACCCCGCCGCACCCGCCGGTCAGGCAGCCCGATGAGCGCCTCGTCCTACGCCGGGATCCCGCTGGCGCTGCTCGCCGCCACGGCGTACAACGCGGGGCTGATCGTGGAGAAACGAGCCCTTGGCCAGATGCCGGCCCTCGACCTGCGCCGGGTGCCGCACGTGATCGCCGGCCTGCTGGCCAGCCGGACCTGGCTGAGCGGATTCGCGCTGATGCTCACCGGCCTGGCCTGCCAGGCGATCGTGCTCACCTTCGAGCCGGTCAGCGTCGTGCAGCCGGTGCTCGCCTGCGGCGTCGCGCTGGTGCCCGTGCTGTCCAGGCTGGTGCTGCGGGAGCGGCTGCGTACCGCCGAGATCTGGTGCGTTGCGGTGATCATCGTCGCCATGGTCATGCTGGCCCTGTCGACGTCCGGCGCGAGCACGCAGGTCGGCCACCACGCCGACGCGGCCCGGATGGCGGCGGTCATGGTCTGCTCGGTGATCGTCGGTGCCGCCGTCGCGGCCGTCTCGCTGCGCCGTCGCACCAGCGAGCACGGCGCCTCGGCCGTCGCGGTCGGCTGCGGCGTCGGCACCGGCCTGCTGTACGGCGTCGCGGTGCTGGCGATCAAGGCGCTCTCCGGCATCCTGGTCGGTCATCACACGGCGGCGGGCCTGGCGGTCGCGCTGCTGTCCTCGCCCTACCTCTACGCGCTGGCCGGCTGTCTGGCAGCGGGCATGCTGGCCTTCCAGGCCGCGCTGCAGGCATGCCGCGCGTCCATCGTCGTCCCGGTCTCCGCGGTTACCGGCAGCGGGTACGTCGTCATCGCCGCAATCTGGCTGTTCGATGAGCACCTGCCGGCCAGCGCGGACGGGCTAGCCCTGCGGCTGGCCGGGATCGCGCTGGCCTTGCTCGGCCTCATCGCGCTATCCAGGCAGGCGCCCGACCCGGGCCTCAGCCAGGCCGCCGAGGGCGCCGGGACGGCGCCGGGCGATCTGGCCGGCGTGAGGAGACCGTGATGGCGCTCGAGCCCGCACTGCTCGACATCCTCGTGTGTCCCATCGACAAGCGCGGCCTGCTCTACTTCGCCGACGACGCGGTCCTGTACAACCCGCGGCTGCGCCGCCTGTACCGGGTCGAGAACGACATCCCCCTCCTGCTGCCCGCCCGCGCGGTGCCCGTCCCCGACGAGGAGCACGACCGCCTGATGAAATGCGCCCGCCGCGGCGAGGTCACCGCGATCACCGCCGGCCAACCCGACGTCCTGGCCGACTAGCCGGGCAGCCGGTACACGATAAGCCCCGGCTGGCTCACCAGCACGACCGCTCCCGGCAGCCGCGCGCCGACCTGGCCGGGCCCGTCCTGGTCGTCAAGCACGAACCGCACCCCGGCCGCACGCAGGCTCGCGGTCAGCGGCCCGCCGCCCCGGATGACGCCGTCAAGACGCCGCGCCCGCGGGTCGTCGGGCGCCAGTTCGACGTCGCCGACCCGGGTCCCGTCGTTCCAGATCACCGGCCGTGATAGCAGCAGGGACCACGGATCGAACATCGCCTCGCCGCGGTTCCAGGACGGCGTGCGGTATGTCTGCCACGGCAGCAGCAGCACATCACCCCCCGCCGGGCTGGCGTCGACCATCCGCGCCGCTGCCAGCCATCCCGCCGGGTACCAGGCCGGCTGGAGCCGCCCGGCAGCACCCCAGGCCAGCCCGGGCAACAGCAGTACCGGCGCGAGCAGCGCGAAGGTCCCGGTCACCACTCCTGCCGCGCCCGCACCGCCCGGCCGGCCGAGTTGCTGTCCTGTCACCGCTCCGGTCGCGTTCGTGCCTCCCTCCGGCCCCAGCTTCCGCCCGACCGCCGCTCCCGTCACCGCCGCACCAGCCAACCGCTCCCGCTCCCGCTCCCGTTCTCCCTTCCTTATCCCGAACGAACCTGGGTTCATCGCCCAGGCAACCGCGACCCCGAAGCCGGTGGCCTCGAGGAGGGCAAGCGGCGCCACGAACTGCTGCCCGTCGCGCAGCACGGCGGCTCCCGGGAAAGCGCCCGTCACCGCGCGCAGCAGATCCCGTCCGGCCGCGGTCACCCCGATGCAGGCGATCAGCAGCCCCACGGCCGCCGCAACGCCCAGTCCCGGCCAGCGGCGCCGCCCCGCCTCCCCGGGCCACCCCGCCTCCCCGGGCCACCTCGCCTCCCCGGGCCACCTCGCCTCCCCAGGCCACCCCGCGCGGGCACGCAGCGCGCCGCCCAGGTAACCGCCGACCGCGGCGATCACGATGACCAGCCACAGCGCCGACCACCCCCCGCCGTAGGCCTTCGGCACCGTCTGCGCATTCCACCCGCCGCCCAGCATCAGCAGGCTGCCGATGGTGCCGAACGGCGTGTCTGCCCGCGCCGCGAACGCCGCCACGCCCGCGGGGTCCGCGTACACCGCGTGCTGCAGCGACGGGATCAGCCACGGCAGGCTTCCGACGGCCAGGGCGGCGAGCGCGATGGCCACCCGGCGAGCGCTATACGTAAGCAGCGCCACCGGGACCACGACCAGGGCCGTAATCGCCATGGCGGCGAACCCGCCGATCACCGCGGGCACCAGCGACAGACACAGCCGCCCGGCCCAGCGCCATCGCGCCTGGCCCGCATACAGCACCGCCCGAAGTACCCACGGCAGGCCGGCGTAGCCGAGCAGCAGGGCCCACTGGCCGATGATCAGCCGCTCGCCCACGTACGGGTTCCAGGCGTAGAACACCCCGCCGGCCAGCCGGGCAAGCAGCGGCTCCCGGTCCAGCAGCGCGGCCACCCCCGCGCAGCCGAGGACGAAGATGGCCAGCAGCACCAGTTTCTGCACCACGTCGGCCGGGATGGCCCGCGACACAGCGGCGACAAAAAGGCCGCTTGGCACCGCCCGCGGCGGGGAGAGCCCGGGCAGCGCCGCGGCGAACGGCTCGCGCGGCACGAACACCATGTCGTAGCTGAGCAGGAACCCCCGCCGCAGCCCGGGCCCGAGCGCGAGCAGGCCGAGGCACAGCCCGGCAACCAGCCCCGGGATATTGCGCCGTGCGGTAGCGCCCACTGCAGGCAGAGTAACGACCCGTGCGCACGCCCGCCACCGAACGGGCCGCGGTTCCCGGCCACGGGTCCTGGACCTCTCACCCGTGGCATTCCCACTTAGCGGCTACCCGGGCAGTTCGGCCCACTCCCGGTCCCCGGCTCGGGCGCCTGCGTCGAGGCGGCAGGGCTGGTGTCGGTGTCGGTCATGGTGACCTCCGCCGGTCGATGTGGTAGTGACATCAGCCTGCCGCCCCGGCTGAACCGCCGCACCAGTCGGCGTCACTGGTCAACACACTGGGCAGCCCTCGCCAGGGCGGCAGCGGTCAGAAGACGACGACCTCGGCTCCGATCGGCAGGTGGTCGTGGTAATAGCGGGCGTTGCCGATGTCGAGGTGGACGCAGCCATGCGAGGTCTTGGTGAGGCTGCCGCCGTGGAAGGCGATCCCGCCGGGGGCGAAGAACACGGCGTACGGCATCGGCTCGTTGTACTCGGTGCTGACGTAGTTCGGGCCTGCCTTCCACTGGACGTGGAAGGTGCCGCGCGGGGTCTTGTGCGCCGTGCCTGGCGGCCCCGGTTCCATCGGCACCGGCCCGTAGCTGATCCGGCCGTCGGTTTGCAGCCAGGTGATGTGGTCGGTGAGGTCCACGCAGGCGGCCGCGGCGGCCGGGCAGGACCGTAGCGCCCTGGCGCTGAGCTTCGGGCTCCCGGTCGCGGCGGCGGCGACCTCCGGCGTCGTCCGCGGGCTCGGCGACGGCACGGCCATCGCCGCTGCCTGCCCGGCGAGGGCCAGCGGCGTCATCCGTGGCGCCGGATGACCCGGCGAGTGGCTACCCCGCCAGCCGATCGCGGTGGTCCCCGCGACCAGCAGCAGGGCCAGAACGGCGGCCAGCCGGTACCTTCCCGTCGCCATATAACAAACCTATACAAACGGACCGATAGCCCGCGGCCGGCGCGCCGGACCGCTCGCCCCGGCCCGCCGCGCAGCCGGGCTGCCCCTAAGAAAAGGTCCTGGGCAGGCCGAAGCGGCCGAACAGGCCGTCGCCGCTGACCGGGCTGCTGTGACAACGTGGGTGTCACAAGACGGCGTGGCCCGGCGTCTGGTGGGTAACGCAGTCGAAGTATCGAGGAGCTCACCCATGACCGGTACGTCGCGGACCGCGCCAGAAGATCCCGGCGGGAGCGTGAGCCGCGGCGGCCGCCCATCGCGCGCCTGGTCCCCTCCGCCTACATCCTGTGCGCGTTCGGCTTCGCCGTGCTGGCCGGGCTGCTGATCCGGCGCAGCATCCCGGCCATGGTCGCCGCGTTCATCCCGTGGCTGGCCATCAGGCTCGTCGTCGAGTTCGTCTTCCGCCCCAACTTCCTGACCCCGCTGACGGCCGTGCCGAAGCCCTGCCCGCCGACGTCGGCATGCAGCACCGGCATCAG
>JBOHCG010000519.1:0-5816 GCA_050698735.1 Streptosporangiaceae bacterium
GTCCAGGACGAGGCCAGCCAGCTGGCCGCCCTCGCGCTCGCCCGCGTCGGGCTGGCCGGCCGCGACGGCCTCTGGCTTGATCTGTGCGCGGGCCCCGGCGGCAAGGCCAGGCTGCTGAGCAAGCTGGCCGCCGCGAGGGGTGCCCGCCTGGTTGCCTCCGACGTCCGCCCGAACCGCGCCCGCAAGGTCCTGGCCGCCCTCCGCCGCGCCCGCCAGGCCCCCGACGCCTCGCCACAGACCCCCGACGCCCCGGCACAGGCCTCCGACACCGCCGTGATCGCGGCCGACGGCCTGCACGTACCGTGGCAACCGGGGACCTTCGACCGCGTGCTTGCCGACGTCCCCTGCTCCAACCTGGGATCGCTGCGGCGACGCCCCGAGGCCAGGTGGCGCAAGACCCCGGCGGACGTGCAGGCCCTGGCCGACCTGCAGCGCCGGCTCCTCGGAGCTGCCCTGGATTCCGTCCGACCCGGTGGCGTCGTGGCCTACGTGACCTGCTCCCCGCACGTCGCGGAGACCAGCGAGGTCGTCACCGCCGTAGCCGCCAGCCGGGATGACGTCTCCGTCCTCGACGCCCCGGCCGTCCTCGCCGAGGTCCCCGGCCTGCGCCCCGACCGTCCCGGCGACCCCGATACCGCCGGACACCCCGATTCCCCCGCTGGCCCCCGGCCGTCCCGCTTCGCCCAGTTCTGGCCGCACCGGCACGGCACCGACGCGATCTTCCTCGCCCTGCTCAGGCGCGAGTAAGCGCCTTGGCAGAGCGCAGCCGGGCATTGCCGATGTCGGCCTGCTGACCCTCGGCGTAGCCCGCGCTGTAACCCCGGCCGCTGTAGGTGATCCTGGTCTTGCGGGTCACCGGATACGCCTCCTCCAGCTGACGGCGGACGACCAGCGCCCGGTCCGCCAGAACAAGCGCGGTGCTCGGCCCGGTCTGTACCTCTCCCTCCGCGCCGGCCGCCGCGCGATCCTCGGCCGCACGGACCCGGCTGATGACGGCGCTGACGAAGCCGAGCAGCCAGCTGCGGCGCCAGGCCCTCGGGCTGCGCACCCCGACGGGGATGACGGTCGTGGACAGGCCGCGGGCCATCTGCAGCAGCAGCGAGGTGTACAAGATGTCGGCCCGCTCCAGATCCGAGGCGTAGCCGAACACGTGGATGCGCGCGCCGGGCCGCGACGTGCTGAGCAAGACGCACTGGCAGCGCATCGCCCCGGCCAGCCCGGCCAGCAGGTGGGCGCGGATTTGCGCCCACGGGTTGTCGATGTCGATGATCCGGTTGCCAGGCCGGTCGGTGTCCGGCCGGGACGCGGCCAGCCGCGCCCGGTCGATCCCGTAGCGGGCCATCAGCTCCGCGGCCTTCGCTGTCAGCGCCTCGGCCTCCGGCGGGGTAACCCCTTCGGCTTCGGCCTTCGCCAGCAGCTTGCGTACCCGGTCCAGCAAGGCGCTGGGTGGTTCGCCGGGCATATGCACCCTCCCGATCCCCCCTGATCGAACTAACTATCGAGCCCTACAGTACCTCCCCGCCCGCCACTCCTCGCCACGCCACGCCGGCAATTCCCCGCAGCCTTCTCCAGCACACGCCCGCCTACGTTGCCGCCATCCGGGCAATCTACACTCAGGCTTACCATGGCCGTTCAGATCTCGCCGAGCATCCTGTCCGCGGACTTTGCCCGGCTCGCCGATGAGGCCGCCGCGATCGCCGGCGTCGCGGACTGGCTGCACGTGGATGTCATGGACAACCACTTCGTGCCGAACCTCACCCTCGGCCTGCCCGTCGTCGAGTCGCTGCTCAAGCACACCACGATGCCGGTCGACTGCCACCTGATGATCACCGACCCGGACCGATGGGCACCGGAGTACGCCCAGGCCGGCGCGCGCAACGTGACGATCCACGCGGAGGCGGTGCACGCCCCGGTCCGGACGCTGCGCGCCATCCGCGCCGCGGGCGCCCGCGCCGGGCTCGCCGTCAACCCGGGCACGGCGGTGGAGCCGTACGAGGACCTGCTGCCCGAGATCGACATGCTGCTGCTGATGACGGTGGAGCCCGGGTTCGGCGGCCAGCACTTCCTCGACATCGTGCTGCCGAAACTGCGGCGGGCTCGCTCCCTGGTGGCCGAGCACGGCGCCGCGATCTGGCTCCAGGTCGACGGCGGCGTGCACGAGGAGACCATCGAGCGGTGCGCGGAGGCCGGCGCGGACGTGTTCGTGGCCGGCTCGGCGGTCTTCGGCTCCGGCGACCCTGCCGGTGCCGTAAGGGCACTGCGCGCCCAGGCCGAGCGGGCCACCGCCCACGCCGCCTGGCACCGCTCCGGGCTGATGTCCTTAGATTCTCATGCCGAACGAACGGGCGCGGGCGCCGTCGGGTCCGCCTGCTCGCCCGCGGTCGGCGTCGCCTGCGGGTCGGTCCGCCGCACGAAGTCCTTGCCGCGGATGAGCAGCAGCGCGCACAGCGCCCCGATCAGCGCGAGCCCGGCGGTCACGTAGAGCAGATCGTTCAGGCCGGCCGCGAACGCGGCCCTGATGGCCGCCCCGACCTCGCCCCGGCGGGCCGGCGGCAGGCTGCCGATCAGCTGTCCGACCTGGCCCTGCCTGACCATGGTCACGATGTGCGAGGCCGACGCGCCTACCGGCGAGGCGGCGAGGTTGTGCTGCACCGCGGAGGTGAAGATCGAGCCGAGCGCGGCGATGCCCGCCGCGATGCCGATCTGGCGGAACGTCGCGTTGATCCCGGAGGCCATCCCCGCCTTGTGCGGCGGTACGACGCCGATCGCCGTCGAGGCCAGCGGCGGGTTGACCAGGCCGCTACCTAGGCCGGCCACGATGAAACCCGGGGTCAGGTGCGTCCAGGAACTGTCACCGGACAGCCCGGCCATGACGACAAGCCCGATGCCGACGAGCGCCAGACCGGGACCGATGAGCCAGCGTGCGGGCACGTGCTCGCTGAACCGCCCGGCGATCGTCGCGGTGACGAACTGGGCGCCGCTGATGATGGCCAGCCGCAGGCCGGCGTCCTGCGCCGAGTAGCCGAGGATGTCCTGCAGGTAGAGGACGAGCCATAGCAGCACCGCGTAGAGCGAGCCGTTCATCGCGAACGCGGCGATTGAGCCGCCGGCGAAGGTCGGCGTGCGCAGTAGCGACAGGTCGAACATCGGATGCGCGACGCGCCGCTCGGCCGCGATGAACCCGGCGAGCAGCACGAAGCCGACCGCGAGGCAGACGATGACTCCCGTGTCTGACCAGCTGTTCTCGCCGGCCCGGATCAGCCCGTAGATCAGGGTCACCAGCCCGCTCGTCAGCAGCGCGAACCCGGTCCAGTCCGGCGGCGCTGGGTGCGGCGACTTCGACTCCTCCACCTGCCAGGCGGTCAGCACGACCGCTATCACGCCGATCGGCACGTTGACCAGGAAGATGCCCCGCCAGCTCCAGTTGGTGACGATCACGCCGCCGACCACCGGGCCGAGCGCCGTGGCCACGCCGGTTATCGCGCCCCACACCCCGAACGCCACGCCCCGGTCCTTGCCGCGGAAGCTGTGCCCGAGCAAGGCCAGCGACGTGGCGAACATGATCGCCCCGCCGATGCCCTGGCCGCTCCGCGACAGGATCAGCATCAGCGGATCCCGGGCCACGCCGCACAGCAGCGAGCCGAGCGTGAAGATGGCGAGGCCGATCTGGAACAGCCGCTTCCTGCCGTACCGGTCGGCGAGCACGCCCGAGGTCAGCAGCAGCGAGGCGAGCGTCAGGGCATAGGCGTCCAGCACCCACTGCACGTCGCTGAACCCGGCGTGCAGCCCGCCCTGGATCGCGGGTTGGGCCACGATGACGATCGTGATGTCCAGCAGCAGCATGAACGTCCCCATGCAGACCGCCAGCAGGGTCCACCACTTCTTGTCCATCGGATTCCCTCCGTCGGCGGGCGCCGTCCCCCGGCATCTGCCTGCTCTCAGGCTCACCATGCTGCCGCAAGCTAACAGGAGTAGACCACAATTTCGCTTAATTGTGCCGGATCTCGACATCAACTACGCTAGACAGCGTGGAAATCCACGTGATGGATGACGTTGACCGGCAGATCACGCACATGCTAACCGTCGAACCGAGAGCGTCATTCCGAACCATCGCCGAAGTGGCGGGCATCTCCGACCAGACCGCCGCCCGGCGATACCGCAGGCTCACCGAGTCGGCCGGGCTCCGCGTCCTCGGTATTCCTGACGGCTCCCGGCTTGGCTGGGTTAACTGGTTCGTCCGGCTGCAGACCACCCCGGGCGACGCTGACTCGATCGCGGCCGCCCTGGCCCGCCGGCCGGATACCCAGTGGGTTCACCTCGCGTCCGGCGGGACCGAGGTCATATGCGTGGTCGAGGCCCGCACGCCGGAACAGCGTGACGCCCTCTTCCTGCGCGGGCTGCCCGGTAGCCGCCGGGTCGTTCAGATCTCCGCACACTCGATCCTGCACAACTACACGCTCAGGGCATGGAAGGGAATCCGCACCGCGCTATCGCCAGGGCAACTGGAGATGCTAGCCGGGGGGACGACCCCCCAAGACCCCCCCGCTCATGGGGGGGCTGCCCGCCCCCCCATACCCCCCCGGCCCCCCCATACCCCCCCGGATCTGCAGCCCGAAGACGAGCCGCTGCTTGCCGAGCTGGCCAGGGACGGGCGGACAGCCAATGCCGCGCTGGCGGCCGCGATCGGATGGCACGAATCGACAGTGCGACGCCGGATCGACGAGCTTCGCCAGTCCGGCCTGCTGCGCTTCGAAGTAGACCTGGACAGCCGTGCGCTCGGCATGAACGTCCACGTCATGCTCTGGCTCTCGGTCGAGCCGGCCCGGCTGGATGAGGCAGGGCATGCCCTGGCCGGGCACCCCGAGGTCGCGTTCGCCGCCGCGACCACCGGACCGGCCAACCTGATCAGCACGGCCCTGTTCACCGGCACCGACCATCTGTACCAGTACCTGACCGGTGAGCTGGCGGGCCTGCCCGGGGTGAGATCGGTGGAGACCGCCCCGATCATCAGGACGCTCAAGCGCACGGGCTCAGTCCACTAGCCGGCCCTCGTGCCGCGGCGGGAAGCTTCCTGGCCCGGCGCTAGCCGTCGCACCACCGTCGCAGCCGTTGCCGTCCCCGCCGCAGCAGCCGCCGCCGCCACCTCCGTCCTGGCGGCCGGCAGATGACGCCGAATATCCCGGGCTCGGGCAGCCACTCGGGCTGGGGCTGGGGCTAGCCCGGGTGACGAGCGCGATTGTGACCGCGTGCCCGCCGGGGTTCACGGTCAGCAGGCCGACCACCTGCGCGGCGCCCAGGTTCACGCCGAGCAGGACCGTGACCTGGTGGCCGCCCGGGTTCACGGTGATCTGGCTGTCCAGGGATGCCAGGCCGCTGGCGCTGACCGAGACGCTGGTGCTCCCGCCGGAGGCCAGCGAGCCAGAACTCGGGGCGATGGTGAGCTTCCCGACCAGGCTCCCGGACTCCGCGACTGACCAGTTCACAGGTCCGCCCGAGGCACTGATGGTGATGGAGCCGCCGAGCAGCGGGCTGAGCAGGACCGTCGTGGGCGACACGGTCAGCGTGCCCTGCTTAGGCGGCGGTGGAGTCGGCGTCGGGCTGGCCTTGGAGCTGCTGGCCGACGGCGCGGGCGCGGTGGGCGACGGGCTCCTGCCCGGCGCGCTGCTCGAAGGTGCGGGCGCGGTGGATCCGGGCGCGGTGGATCCGGGCGACGGGCCGACGGTGGGCGCCGGGGAAGTACCGGGCGTGGGGCCATCGCTCCCGCCACCGCCGGCAGTGGGCGACGGCGACAGGTGCCCGCCGCCGCTGCCCGGCGC
>JBOHCG010000520.1:0-5793 GCA_050698735.1 Streptosporangiaceae bacterium
TGCTCACCAGATAGGTGTCCTCTCCGCTGGGCTGGTTATCACTTGGCAGCGATCATCATCCCAGGACAGAGCGGCACCTATCGGTATCTACAGGGTCGTGTCACCGGCTTACTCGCGGAATCGGGTCAGAACCGGCCCGGGGGGCTTTACGCGTGGTCAGAGGGTCTACGTGATCGAGACGGAGTTCTGGCTGCCTGTGCCCGGGCAGGGGTTAACCGGCGGGCTGGCGACCGGGCATGCCGAGCAGGACGGGGGCCGGGGCGCTCGCGGCCGGAGCCGGCTGCTGGGCAGAGGCAGCGGCAGAGGCAGCGGCGGCCTGCCAGGCATCGCCGGCGCGTGTCCGGCGGACGGACAGCGGGAGCGCATCGGACAGCAGGTAGTGCGGCGCGGCGCGGGTAACGGTCACCGTGACGACGTCGCCGGGGCGGGGCAACCGTGGGGCACCGGCGGGCGCGAAGTGCACCAGGCGGTTGTCGCGGGCACGGCCGGACATGCGGTGGGTGGCGGCGTCCTTGCGGCCCTCGCCCTCGGCCACGAGCACTTCCACGCTCGCGCCGGCCTGCTTCTGGTTCTCCGTGTAAGTGGTCTCCTCGACCAGGGCGGTGAGGCGCTCGTAGCGCTCCTGCACGACGGCCGCGGGGACCTGGGCGTCCATGGTCGCGGCCGGGGTACCGGGGCGGATGGAGTAGCGGAAGGTGAACGCGCCGGCGAACCTGGCCGTCCGGACCAGGTCCAGGGTCTCGGCGAAGTCCTGGTCGGTCTCGCCGGGGAAGCCGACGATGATGTCGGTGGTGATGGCGGCGTCGGGGATGCTGGCCCGGACCCGGTCAAGGATGGCCAGGTACCGGTCCCTGCGGTAGGCCCGGCGCATAGCCTTGAGCACGGCGTCCGAGCCGGACTGCAGCGGCATGTGCAGGCTGGGCATCACGTTCGGGGTCTGCGCCATCGCGTCGATGACGTCGTCGGTGAAGTCCCTCGGGTGCGGGGAGGTGAACCGGACGCGCTCCAGGCCCTCGATCTGGCCGCAGCCGCGCAGCAGCTTGCCGAACGCGGTCCTGTCGCCGAACTCGGCGCCGTAGGAGTTCACGTTCTGGCCGAGCAGCGTGACCTCGAGGACGCCGTCGGCTACCAGCGCGCGGATCTCGGCCAGGATGTCGCCCGGGCGGCGGTCCCGCTCCTTGCCGCGCAGGCTCGGCACGATGCAGAACGTGCAGGTGTTGTTGCAGCCCACGGAGATCGCGACCCAGGCGGAATAGCTGGACTCGCGCCGCGCGGGCAGCAGAGACGGGAAGGTCTCCAGCGTCTCGGCGAACTCGGCCTGGGCCTCGTTCCTGACCCTGGCCCGTTCCAGCAGCGCGGGCAGCGAGCTCATGTTGTGGGTGCCGTAGACCACGTCCACCCACGGCGCGCGCTGCGTGATCCTGGTGCGTTCCATCTGGGCCAGGCAGCCGCCTACCGCGATCTGCATGCCCTTGCGCTTGTGCGGCAGCAGATGGCCGAGGTTCCCGTACAGCCGGTCGGCGGCGTTCTCCCTGACCGCGCAGGTATTGAACACGACGACGTCCGGAGTCTCGCCGTCATGCGCGGGCCGGTAGCCGGCCTCGTCAAGCAGCCCGGCCAGGCGTTCGGAGTCGTGCGCGTTCATCTGGCACCCGTAGGTGCGAATCTGGTACGTCCTGCCGCCTGCCACACGATCAGGATAGGCGCGGATGATGCCGCACGTGCGCAACGATCATGGAGGGAACTTCCGGCATGATATTCGGTATGCAAATGACCTCGGCGGAGACGGCCCCCTATGGCGAGTGGCCCTCCCCCATCAGCGGCGCCGATGTCGCGCGCAAGCAGGTCGGCCTCGCGTTCCCGACCATGGTGGGCACCAGCGTCTGGTGGCAGGAGGCGCGGCCATCCGAGGGCGGCCGGCAGGCTGTCGTCTGCCTGGATCCTGACGGGACACGTCGGGACCTGCTTCCCATGCCGTGGAACGCCAGGACCCGCGTGCATGAATACGGCGGCCAGTCCTTCTTCCCGCTGCCGGGCGGCTTTGTCTTCGCGAACTTCTCCGACCAGCGGCTTTATCGTGCCGGGGGCGGAGCAGAAGCCGGAGAGCCGAGCCCGCTGACGACGGCGCCTGACGATCACGCCGCCGACCGGTTCGCCGACTTCGTGCTGTCGCCGGACGGCACCGAGGTGTGGTGCGTGCGGGAACGGCACCGCGGCGGCCAGATCACCCGCGCGATCGTGGCCGTGCCGCTGGACGGTTCTGCCGCGGCCGACGCCGACGCCATCCGGGTGCTGGTGAGCGGTTCGGACTTCTTCGCCTTCCCTGCCCCCTCGCCGGACGGCACCTGGCTGGCCTGGATCTGCTGGGATCATCCGCGGATGCCGTGGGACGGCACCGAGCTCCGGGTGGCCGCGATCGGCGATACGGCAGGCCACCGGGTCGTCGCGGGCGGCGACCTGGAGTCTGTGCTCGCGCCGGTCTGGCGCGACGACCACAGCCTGTACCTGATCTCGGACCGCTCCGGCTGGTGGAATCTCTACCTGGCCGACGTCGCCGGCCCGGCGGCGCTGCTGTCGCTCTGCCCGCGGGAGGAGGAGTTCGCCTGGCCGCTGTGGCAGCTCGGCGTATACCCGTACGCGGTACTCGATGACGGGAGGATCGCCGTCAGCCACGGGACGGGTGAGTCCAGGCTCGGCGTGCTGGACCCGCAGACCGGGCTGCTCGCCGATTTCGACCTGCCGCATGAGGTGCTGCCCGGGCTGTCGGCCAGCGGCCTGGTCGTCGCCGCGCTCGCGAGCGGCCCGACGATGTCGACCAGCGTGATCGGCGTGGACCTGGGCGCGTCGGGGGGGCCGATGGTGCGCGAGTTGCGCCGCAGCACCGATTCGCTGCCTGACACCGGGTACCTACCCGTGCCGCGGGCGGCGCGGCTGGCGGGGCCGTCAGGCTCTGTGGTGTACGCGCTCGTCTACCCGCCGACGAACCCCAAGGTCACCGCGCCGGACGGGGAACTGCCGCCGTACATCGTCTGGGTGCACGGCGGCCCGACGGCGCACGTCTTCCCCCGGCTCGAGCTCGACAAGGCCTACTTCACCAGCCGCGGCATCGGGATCGTCGACGTGAACTACGGCGGCTCGAGCGGATACGGCCGCGAGTACCGGGAGCGGCTGCGCGGCCAGTGGGGCATCGTGGACGTGGCCGACGTGATATCGGCCGCGCTCGCCCTGGCCGCCGACGGCGAGGCGGACGCGAAACGGCTCGGCATCCGCGGCGGGTCGGCGGGCGGCTGGACGGCCCTGGCCGCGGTGACGACCGCCGTGGAATCCCGCGGCCTCGGCGGCGGCGTGTTCGCCGCGGCAGCCTCGTACTTCGGGGTGACGGACCTGCGGGGCTTCGCGGCGCTGACCCATGACTTCGAGTCGCGGTACCTGGACGGCCTGGTCGGGCCGCTGCCCGAATCCGACGGGGTCTACGTCGAGCGGGCTCCGCTCGGGCACGTCAGCGACGCCACCTGCCCGATCTTGCTGCTGCAAGGGCTCGACGACCCGATCGTGCCGCCCGTCCAGGCCGAGACCCTGGCCGCGGACCTCGCGGCGCACGGCATCAGGTACGCCTACCTGCCCTTCGCGGGCGAGTCGCACGGATTCAGGAAGGCGGAGAACATCATCGCCAGCCTGGAGGCCGAGCTGTCCTTCTACGGCCAGATCATGGGATTCACTCCGCCCGGTGTGCCGGCGGTCACGCTCAGCGGCGGAGAGGAAAGCCAATGAGGCGGTTGCCAGGGCCTGGGCCAAGTTGGACACTAATATCTTCCAGTGTTTGGCGGGCTTTGTCCGTTCGCTGACGGATGGGGTGGAGTCGGGGGCGTCATGGATCCTCTCAGGCCAGGTGATCCTGCCAGTGTCGGGGTCTACCGGCTGATCGGCAGGCAGGGCGAAGGCGGGATGGGGCGGGTATACGTTGGCCTCTCCCCCGGCGGCCGCCAGGTCGCGGTCAAGATCATCCATCCCGCTCACGCCAGCGACAAGCAGTTCCGCGAGCGGTTCGCGCGCGAGATCGAGGCGGCCCGGCGGGTCGGGGGCTTCCACACCGCGTCCGTGGTGGACGCCGATCCCAACGCCGATCCGCCCTGGATGGTCACCGCCTATATTCACGGCCGTTCGCTGCAGGACACGGTCCGCGAGGGCGGGCCGCTGCCTGCGGACCAGGTCGCCGCGATTGGCGCCGGGCTCGCGGAGGGACTGGCCGCGATCCACGCCTGCGGCCTGGTCCACCGCGACCTGAAGCCGAGCAACGTGATCCTGGCCGAGGACGGGCCCAGGATCATCGACTTCGGGATCGCCAGAGCGGCCGGGGCCAGTTCGATGACCACCGCCGGGGTCGTCGTGGGCACCTACTCCTACATGTCCCCCGAGCAGGTCGAGGGCCACGTCGCCGGGCCCGAGAGCGACGTGTTCGCGCTGGGCTGCACGCTGGCCTATGCCGCGACCGCCCGCTCGCCGTTCGGCGACGATTCGATCGCCATGGTGGTGCACCGGATCGCCAGCGAGCCGCCCAACCTGGGCAGCGTGCCCGAGGCGCACGGGCTCCGCCGGCTGATCAGCGAATGCCTGGCAAAATCGCCGGGTGAGCGACCCAGCCTGAGCGCCATCATTACCCGGCTGGGCGAGGCCGAGGCCCCGGCCGCGGCAGCGTCTGGCAACTGGTGGGACTCAGCTCCGACCTCGACGACGGGCAGCGGGCAGAACGCCGTCACGAACCACCCGCCGCAGTCCCCCGCCCCGCAGCCGCAGTCCCCCGCCCCGCAGCCGCAGTTCCCCGCCCCGCAGCCGCTGTATCCGGGCTCGCCCGCACCGGCTGGCGGCGGGCGGCGGCGTCGCGGAGCGCTCATCGGCTCCGGGGTCGCGGTCATCGCCGTGGTCGCGGCGGTTCTCGGCGTGCTGCTCAGCAGCGGCCACCCCAAGGCTGCCCATCTCTCCTCGGGACGGGCGACGCCGCACCCCACCGTGTCGCCGACCGTCCCGGCGCCCGCGCAGCCCGAGGCCACCCTGCACGATCCGGCCGGCAAGGACGTCTTCGGCCTGGCGTTCAGTTCGAACTCCGTGCTCGCCACCGGCGACAGCAACGGCAGTACGTATCTGTGGAATCTGACTAAGAAGTCAATCACCGCCACGCTTCGCAAGAAGGCCAGCTTCAGCGTCAACGGCACCGCGTACGACCCGAACAGCGGCGTGTTCGCCGCGGCCGACGCGAGCGGCGACATCTACCTGTGGAACGCGTCCAGCGGCGGGCTCACCGCCACCCTGACGAACCCGAATGGCGGGGCCAACGACAGCGTGGCGTTCAGCCCAGACGGCGGGTTCGTCGCCGCGGGCAACTCCGACGGCAGCACGTACCTGTGGGATGTGGCTGCAGGCAAGCTCAGTTCCACTCCGACGTCCAGCCTGCGCGACCCGAGCGGCAAGAGCGTGTACGGGATCGCGTTCAGCCCGCAGGGCGGCCTGCTCGCCACCGGCGACACCAACGGCGACACCTACCTGTGGAACTTCGCCACCGGCAAGCTCGTCTCCACCTTCCACGACCCGAGTAGCAAGGGCCTGTACGACGTCGCGTTCAGCCCGGACGGAGGCCTGCTGGCCGTCTCCGACGTCTCAGGCACCGACAGCGGCGTGGTCTACCTGTGGAACGTGAGCACCGGCAAGCTCGCCGCGACACTGCAGACTCCGGCCGGCGGCTCCTACTCCGACGTGGCGTTCAGCCCAAGCGGCAAGGTGGTCGCCGTCGCCGACACC
>JBOHCG010000521.1:0-5786 GCA_050698735.1 Streptosporangiaceae bacterium
GACTGCCCCGGACCGCCGGGAACGCCCGCGGGGGCGCTGGACGGCGCCCCGACAGTCCCGGTCGCCGTGCTTCCGGCGCCGCCCGGCGCGAGCGACGTCTGGCCGGCCGCGGCCTGCAGGCCGCCGTGGTGCCCGGAGCCGCCAGTGACCGCCAGGACGATCAGCACCGTGGCAGCGATCGCCGCCACGACCGCTCCCGCCGCCGCGGCCTGCACCTGCCTGGTGCGCCAGCGCATCAGCTTCGGCGGATCCAGCGGATTGGGGAACCCGTGGTGCCCGAACGGCGGCGTCCGCTGCAGCACGGCGGCCCGGTGGGCGACCGCCGCCGGGGTGCCGCTGCCGACCAGCCTGAGCACCTGCTCCCGCAGGCCTGCGGGGGCGGCGATGACCGGGACCGCGGCCAGCGGGGCCAGCCCGAGCAGCATCGCGGGGGCCAGCTCGCGGCGCCTGCGTTCGTCGCAGACCGGGCATTGCGCGATATGCCTGTTGAGCCGCTTGCGCATCAGGACGGTAAGCTGCCCGTCCCAGTCCGCCAGCATGGTCATCAGCGCGGCGCAATCCTCCCGCCCGGTCCGGGCGACAAGCAGCGCGCCGAGCGAGGTCTCCAGCTGATCTCGGGCGCGGGAGAGCAGCGCGTGCGCGTGATTGCGGGAGACCCCGAGCACGTCCGCGATTTCGCCGGCCTCGAGTCCCTGCCTGAGCTGCAGCTCGATCAGGTCCTGCTCGCCTGAGTTCAGCCCTCGTACCGCGGAGCGCAGCAGCGTGCGCAGTTCCTCGCGCTCAGCATCGGTACCTACTTCTGCCGCCTCGTCGGTCACCTCCGGCACCTCGTCGGGTGCCGAAATGACCTCGGCGGCGCTTTCGCGCATGCGGCGGCGGCACTCGTTACGGGCCACGGCATAAAGCCACGGCCGGAGCCGGTCACGATCACGCAGTCCCGCCAACCTGCTCGCCGCGATGACAAATGTGTCCTGCACGGCGTCGGCGGCATCCGCCGGCTCGCGCAGCAGGGACCGGCAGTAGGTGTGCAGCGGCGACGCGTACTTGTCGTATGCCTCGGCAAGTCCTTCGGGGTCGCCCGCCACAATGGCCGCGACTAGCTCGCTGTCGCGCATATGGCTAACATAACCACGCTGTCCTGCCTTATGCACATACCGCCCTACATACGGGCAAGTAACTCTCCGCTGGGCCCGCTGGATCCGACGGAACGCCGGGAACTCGCCCCCCTCGGTACAAGCTCCCGACGTCCCGACAGCCCCATCCGCTCCCCGCGTACATGAGTCAGGGCAGCCGGGTCCGCCAACACTTTTCCCGCAAAGTTTTTTCCGCGCTCACCAACGGTCGAGATGGGCGGACAATTCGGCCAGGCGGGCGATGACCGCATCGGGCTCGGCGCGGTCGTAACCGGGCACGGCGGAATTCGGCACCAGCACCGCGCGCATGCCCGCCGTCTTGGCGCCGTGAATGTCGTCATAGGGCCGGTCGCCGACGAAGACGCAGGCGGCGGGATCGGCGATCCCGACGGCCGCCATCGCGGCGCGGAACGCCTCCGGATGCGGCTTGACCCAGGGGATCTCGCTGGTGTAAACGGCGCCGTCGATCAGGTCGAACACCCCGTCCCTGACGAAGATCTGCTCGTGGGCGCTGCGCGGCCACATGGTGTTGGAGAGCACGCCCACCTTGATGTCCCGCCGCCGCAGCTCGCGCAGCAGCGGCGCCGCGTCGGGGTCGGTGATCGTGTGCGGATCCCACACCTCGAAGTAGCTGGCCAGCAGGCCGGCCGACGCCGTTATCCCGGCTCGCGCGAACACGCCCTCCAGCGTCGAACTGCGCTGTGAGGACTCCGACAGCCGCCACAGCTCGGCCTCGGCAGCCCATGCCGCGGCCGCCATCGCGGCCACCTCCGCGGCCGGATAGTGCCGTGCGCATACCGCTTGCCAGAGTTCGGAAGGGTCGATGGAATGCCACGGGGTAAGCGTCCCGCCCCAGTCGAAGATCACCGCCCTGACCGCCATGTCCCCGATCCTACGCAGCGATCCTGCGCAGGCCACCGGCCCGCCCTGCGTCCCATCCGTCCCGGTGTGGCACACTAGAGGTACGAGCAAGCGTGCTCCGGGGTCGGTGAAACTCCGAACCGGCGGTGAAAGTCCGCGACCCGTCCGCATCCAGCGGCCGGTTGACCCGGTGAAATTCCGGGACCGACGGTAAAAGTCCGGATGGGAGGCAGCACGCGCGCGGCCGCGCATCGGCGCGGTCGCGTGAAGCGCTTACGCGCGGTAACCCGCGCGCCCCCGGAGCCCGCAGCATGGCTGGGCTTTCGAGGAGGGAAGCGCTGATGTTTACCGGGATTGTTGAGGAACTCGGCGAGGTCGCCGGCATCGAGCATCGCGGCGACGCGGCCAGGCTGACCATCCGCGGCAGCACCAAGGACACCTCTCCCGGCGAGTCGATCTCGGTCAACGGCGTATGCCTGACGGTCACCGACATCTCCGGCGGGACGTTCTCTGCGGACGTGATGGGCGAGACGCTGGACAGGTCCGGCCTCGGCGCGCTGACCCCGGGTGCCCGGGTCAACCTGGAGCGCTCGGTCCGCCTCGCCGACCGCCTCGGCGGCCATCTCGTGCAGGGCCATGTGGACGCCACGGCCACGATCCTCTCCCGCACCCCGTCCGCCCACTGGGACCAGGTAAGGATCGGCATCCCGGCGGCGATATCCCGCTACGTGGTGGAGAAGGGATCGATCGCGGTGGACGGCATCAGCCTCACCGTGTCCGCGCTCGGCGAGGCGTGGTTCGAGGTCTGCCTCATCCCCGAGACGCTCGCCCGCACCACCCTCGGCACCAAGGAGCAGGGTGACGGCGTGAACCTCGAGGTGGACGTGCTCGCTAAGTACGTGGAGAAGCTGCTCGGAGCGGAGGGACAGGAATGAACCAGGTGCTTGACGACATCGACCGCGCGATCAAGGACATCGCGGCGGGCCGCCCGGTGGTCGTCGTCGACGACGCGAACCGGGAGAACGAGGGCGACATCATCGCCGCCGCCAGCCTGGCGACCCCCGAACTGCTCGCCTTCATGATCCGCTACACCAGCGGCGTGATCTGCGCCCCGATGCGCGGCGCCGAGCTCGACCGGCTCCAGCTGCCGCTGATGACATCGCAGAACACCGAACACATGCGCACCGCCTTCACCGTCAGCGTCGACGCCCGCGACGGCGTGACCACCGGCATCTCGGCCGCCGACCGGGCCACCACCGTGCTGCGCCTCGTCGACCCGGGCGCGGCGGCGGCGGACCTGGTGCGCCCGGGTCACGTCTTCCCGCTCCGCTACGCCGAGGGCGGCGTGCTGCGCCGGCCCGGCCATACCGAGGCCGCCGTCGACCTGGCCCGGCTGGCTGGCCTGCCGGAGGCGGGCATTCTCGCCGAGGTGGTCAACGACGACGGCACGATGGCCCGGCTGCCCCAGCTCCGCGACTTCGCGACCGCCCATGGCCTGGCGCTGGTCTCCATCGAGCAGCTCATCGAGTACCGCCGCCGCACCGAGCGCCAGCTCAGCCGCCAGGCGCAGACCCGGCTGCCGAACGCGTACGGCCTGTGGCAGGCGTTCGGTTACCGGCACGATATCGACGGCACCGAGTACCTGGCCCTGGTGCTCGGCGACGTGGCCGACGGCGCGGACGTGCTGACCCGGCTGCACTCCGAATGCCTGACCGGGGACGTGTTCGGCTCGCTGCGCTGCGACTGCGGCGCGCAGCTGGAGTCGGCCATGGCGGCGATCGCGGCCGAGGGCCGCGGGGTGGTGCTCTACTTGCGCGGGCACGAGGGCCGCGGGGTCGGCCTGCTGAGCAAGCTGCGGGCCTACGAGCTGCAGGACGCGGGGGCGGACACCGTGGACGCGAACCTGGTGCTCGGCCTGCCCGCGGATGCCCGCGAGTACTCGGCGGGCGCCCAGATGCTCGCCGACCTCGGCGTGCACTCGGTGCGCCTGCTGACGAACAACCCGGCCAAGGTCAGCGGCCTGACCGACGGCGGCGTCGACGTCACCGCCAGGATCGCGCTGCCCGCCGCAGTCACCCCGTACAACCTGCGGTACCTGACCACGAAGCGCGACAAGCTCGGCCATCAAATTCAAGATCTAAATTATCCAGAACGGGCCGTGGTACCTCAGGCCGAGTCAGCGTGAGCGGCGAGGGGAGCCCGCACGGGACCGGCCCGGCAGCCGTCGAGGCGTCCGGGCTGAGCCTGGCCATCGCGGCGACCCGCTGGCACGGGGAAATCACCGACTCCCTCGTGACCCGCGGCATCGCCGCCGCGGCGGCCTGCGGCGTGTCGGACCCGCTCGTGGTCCGGGTGCCGGGCGCGATCGAACTGCCCGTGGTGGCCGCCGAGCTCGCGTGCCGCTACGACGCGGTGGCCTGCCTCGGCGCGGTGATCCGCGGCGGCACCCCGCACTTCGACCATGTGTGCGACTCGGTGACCGCCGGCCTCACCCGGGTCGCGCTCGATGCCCGCACGCCGATAGGAAACGGCGTGCTTACGTGCGACACAATAGAGTCTGCCCGCGACAGGTGCGGACTGCCCGACAGTCACGAGGACAAGGGATGGGAGGCGGTCGTGGCGGCCCTGGAAACCGCGCTGCTGCTGCGTTCCATCCGCGAGGCCAACCCCGTCAAGACCCCGTAGGGACGTTCATGCTTTCAGTGGTGCTGCCCAAGGGCTCGCTCGAGCGGGCGACCCTCGACCTGTTCGACGCGGCCGACCTCACCGTGCGGCGGTCCTCCGACCGGGACTACCACGCGTCGATCGACGATCCGCGGATCGACAAGGTCCGCTTCCTGCGCCCGCAGGAGATCCCTTCCTATATCGAGCGCGGGCTGTTCGACCTCGGCATTACCGGGCGCGACTGGATCGCGGAGACCGAGGCCGACGTCGTCTCGCTCGGCGAACTGCAGTATTCAAAGGCCACGTCGCAGCCGGTCCGGGTGGTCCTCGCGGTGCCGAGTTCGGCGTCCTGGCAGTCCGCCGCCGACCTGCCGGAGGGGGTCCGGATCTCCACCGAGTTCCCGTCGCTCACCAGGCGGTTCCTCGACTCCCACGGGGTCAAGGCGATGGTGATACCGTCCTACGGCGCGACCGAAGCCAAGGTGCCCGACATCGTGGACGCGATCGTGGACCTCACCGAGACCGGCTCGTCGCTGCGCAAGAACGGCCTTCGGATACTCGACACGCTGCTGACCAGCTACACCGAGCTGATCGCGTCCGCGCAGGCGTTCGCGGACCCGGCCAAGCGGGCGGCCATGGAGGACATCGCGCTGCTGCTGCGCGGCTCGATCCAGGCCCGCGGCAACGTCCTACTGAAGCTCAACGTGTCCGCGGACAACCTGGCCGCTGTCACCGACATGCTGCCCGCCCTGTCCTCGCCGACGATCACCGCGCTCGCCCGCGGCAACATGAACGCGGTGGAGACCGTGGTCCCCAAGCGCGACGTCAACACGCTGATCCCCGCCCTGAAGGCGGCCGGCGCCCAGGACATCCTGGAGATCCCCATCTCCAAAATCGTGCAGTAATTCCCGGGGGGACGACCCCCCGGAGCCCCCCGCTGCGCTTCGCGCCCCGCTGCGGTGCCCGCCGTAGTATCACGCGGCCGGAGGGGCCAAGGCCCCTCGCGGACCGCGCGATGGCAGCCGCGGTCGCGGCTGCGCTGTTCGCCGTACCGGGGGTGGTGGCGGCTGCGCTGTTCGCCGTACCGGGGGTGGTGGCGGCTGCGCTGTTCGCCGTACCGGGGGTGGT
>JBOHCG010000522.1:0-5781 GCA_050698735.1 Streptosporangiaceae bacterium
CCTTCCGCTGGGAACCGCACCGGCCGCGCGGCCACGCCGGGATCCGGGCCACGCCGCAGAGCGGATCATGACCACCCGGACAGGAATCACGCGGTCATGGCGTTTTTCCTGCTCCGGCCCATAGAGACCGCCGCCGGACAAGATGACCACTGCCTCCAGCCGCAGCGCCCGCCAGATCCGGCCGTCGCGGACCGGATCAATCGCTAGGGTCGCCGGTGATAGCGCCGAGAGCGTTGCTCCAGATCGTCAAGTAGCTCACGGCCCAACTGCGAGTCCGTCCACGATATCGATGGGACTTGCGGCGGACTTGTACTCGCACGACCGGCACCCGTCCCGGACCACCGACGCCGAGCGCGGCAAGGACGTCGCGCGGCGGGTCCGGACCGGCACCATCGGGATCAACAAGTACCTGCCCGACCCCGCCGCGCCGTTCGGCGGGATCAAGGCCAGCGGCATCGGCCGTGAGCTCGGCCCCGGCGCGATCAGCTCCTACCAGCAGCTCAAGTCGATCTACGCCTGAGCCAAACCCGGTAGTCCCAGCCTTACCGTTCGCTCCTAGCCCGGGCGGGAGCCTCGATTCGCTCCTGGCCCGGGCGGGAGCCTCGATGCCTGCCCGGCTTGCGCCGGCGGGTCAGTGCGCGGTCAAGGACACGCCGCCGGCGGTGAAGCGAGCTTCGATGGTGGCCGCCAGTTCCTGGGGAACCGGATCGAGCGAGGGCGCTTCGGGATCCTCGCCGCCCCGGCCAGCCCTGCTCGCGTACCCAGCGGCGCCGACGACGTGGTGCTGAGCGTTGTCGCCTTCCAGGAGCCCGGCGTCGGCTATGTGCTGCACGCTGCGCAGCGACCCCCCGAGCGCGGCGGCGTAGTCGCGTCCCTTCCGGATGGCCGCCTGGATCGCGGCCGCCCGCACGTCTGGCCAGGCGGGATTGTCCCAGTCGACGTGCCAGGCGACCTGGTGCACGCTGACCGCTTCGTGGGCGGCCAGGACGGCGCCGAGCGGGTCCAGCCGTTCGAAGGCCCGCACGGCGATCACCACCTCCACCGCCGCGGTGACCCGCCCGGTCGGCTGGTAACGCCCGGTCTCGTCGTCGTGAGCGTGCTCCGGGTACGTCGTCGCCGACTGCGCCGACCAAGTCAGCGGGCGCCGCTCGGTGTCGGCATCGAGCGCCACGCCGCCGTGGGCCCTAAGATCGGCGGTGAGGCTGTCCAAACTCGCGGCGACCGCCCGCACCGCCTCCGCCTTCGATCTCCGTGTGGCCGCGATCGTGGCCGCCACGGTGGCGTAGTCGGGAGACACCATCTGCCGCGCCTCACCGCGGACCGACAGCAACACGTCTGCCGGATCACTCATCGGCCCTCCTGCTCGGTCGGCGGCTCCGGTGCCCGGCCGGTCTGCCTGCAATCGCCAACGGCCGCCGGGCATGACCAGCGTAGGCGGACGCAAACCCCAGCGCCACGTACCGTGATGAGCGCGTCCACGTCGTCCCCAGGGTCAGGGCGTGATCGCGATCGCACGAGCCATCGGATCCAGTCGGCTCGATGGCCCAGCGAGCCGGCTATTGCCGGCTCTATGTTCCATCGCGCCGGCGGGCCGGGTGATTCCGCGGCCAGATGGTGATGCCTGACGGGCTGGTGAGAAAGCGGAGGTGGGCCAAGGTTAGCTAGGACGCCGGCCCCGGCTGGATGAGCGCCTCGATGCCGTCCAGGATGCGGTCCAGGCCGAAGATGAACTCGTCGTCCGGGCCGTCCTCGGCCTCGAAGACGCCGGCCGCGATGAACGCGGTGAGCGCGGGGAACCGCTGCGGGTCGGTCAGCTGCCTGAGCATGCGCGGGTAGGAGGACATCCACTCGGCCGGGGTCAGACCCGAGGCCTGGACCGCGGATGCGATATCCGCCTCTGTCGTGGCCGTGTTCCTGACGTAGCCGGCCAGCAGCATGATCACCGAGGCCTTCCGCGCCTCGGTCAGCTCGATGCCGTGCATGCAGGCCAGGGCGTCCTCGAACCAGGCGATCTCGCGCGGCATGATCGGCAGCCCGCTGATCGGGATGCGCACCACCCACGGGTGACGCCTAGCGCCGTCCCGCAGCGCCCAGGCCCAGCGGGACAGCCCGGCCCGCCAGTTCTCGCCGGGCGCCAGCGGCCGGGGGGAGTCGCCCCAGGCGGCGTCGACCATCAGCCTGAGCAGCTCCTCCTTGGCCGACACGTGACGGTAGAGGGACATCGGGGCCGCGCCGAGCTCGGCGGCCACCCGGCCCATGGACACCGCGTCGAGGCCCTCGGTGTCGGCGACCCGGACGGCGGCGTCCACGATCCGCGGCAGGCTCAGGGCCGGTTTCGGCCCCTTGTGCGGCCGCTCGCGGACCCCCCAGGCCGCGGCGACGCTATAAGGAATCTCGCTGGCCGGGATCTCACCGGCGGCCGGGGGCTCGGCCTCCGTTGCGCTAGGGCCTGCCATTTCATCTCCCTCCCGGATCGCGGTTGACATCATCTTAGTACTGCGTATAGCTTACGTAAATAAGCGTAATGCATACGCAGAAGAGCTAAGGCGAGGAGCAGCATGACGATCAACGGGGCCAGGCTGAAGGATGATGAACCGGCCATCGAGGCCAACGGACTTGTCAAGGCCTATCGCGACGTGCCGGTGCTGTCCGGCCTTGATCTGCGGGTCCCGCGCGGCAGCGTGTTCGCACTGCTCGGCCCGAACGGGGCGGGCAAGACCACGACCGTGCGCATCCTGGCCACGCTGACCCAGGCGGACGCCGGGCAGGCCCGGGTGGCCGGTTTCGACGTGTGCCGCGACCGGTCCGCGGTCCGCCGGCGGATCAGCCTGACCGGCCAGTTCGCCGCTCTGGACGTGGCGCAGACCGGCGAGGAGAACCTGCGGATGATGGGCAGGCTGGCCCGGCTGTCCCGGGCGGAGGCCCGGCAGCGCGCGGTCGAGCTGATCGAGCAGTTCGAGCTGACCGCGGCCAGCCGGCGGCGGGTGGGCAGCTACTCGGGAGGGATGCGCCGCCGGCTCGATCTCGCCGCCAGCCTGGTCGGCCGTCCGTCAGTGATCTTCCTCGACGAGCCGTCGACCGGCCTTGACCCGCAGAGCCGCCTGACCATGTGGCAGGTCATCGCGGGCCTGGCCACCTCGGGGGTGACCGTCTTCCTCACCACGCAGTACCTGGAGGAGGCCGACCGGCTCGCCGACCGGGTCGCGGTCCTGGACGCGGGTCGGCTGATCGCGGAGGGCACGGCCGACGAGCTCAAGCAGCGGGTGGCCGCCCGGCGGCTCGACCTTACCTGCCCGAACGCAGCCGCCTTCGACGAGGTCAGCCGCTACTTCGGCGACCAGGCGGTGCACCTGGACCCGATGAGCCTGACGGTGGGCGTGCCGACCGACGGCAGCGCCGCCCAGGTACGCGCGCTGCTGGATGCGGCCGACCCGGGCCAGGTCCTGATCGCGAGCTTCGCCGAGCGCGGCGCCACCCTGGACGACGTTTTCCTTACCCTGACCGGACACGCCAAGGAGACCGTTCATGTCTAACGCGCTGATCATGGCGGGGCGGAGCCTGCGCCTGTCTGCCCGCAGTCCCGAGGCGCTGCTGACCGCGCTGCTGCTGCCCGTCTTGCTGATGGTGGTGTTCGTCTACCTCTTCGGCGGGGCGGTGGACATCGGCACCCGCTACGTCGACTACGTGGTGCCCGGCGTCCTGCTGCTGTGCGCGGTGACCGGGGCGTCGACCACCGCGGTGACCGTCTGCCAGGACATGGCCGACGGCATCATCGACCGGTTCCGGTCCCTGGACGTGCCCGGCACGGCGGTGCTGGCCGGGCACGTGACCGCGAGCCTGCTGCGGAACATCGTCTCGACCGTGCTGGTCACCGCGGTCGCGTTCGGCATCGGGTTCCGGCCGCGTACCTCGGTGGCCTACTTCGCCGCCGCGCTCGGCGTCCTGCTGCTGTTCGTGGCCGCGGTCTCCTGGCTGGCCGCCGCGTTCGGGCTGTTGGTGAGGGCGCCGGAGGCAGCCAACTCGGCCATGTTCTTCCTGATGTTCTTCACGTACGCCAGCAGCGCGTTCGTGCCGGTCCGGACCATGCCGTGGTGGCTGCGCGGCTTCGCCAAGCACCAGCCGGCCACGCCGGTCACCGAGACCATCCGCGGCCTGCTGCTCGGCCAGCCCGGCCCGGTCCGCAACGGCGCGGTGCCGCTGGGGACCGCACTGGCCTGGTCCGTCGGCCTGCTAGCCGTGTCGGTGGTCCTGTCGATGTGGCTGTTCCGCCGTCGCACCGCATGACCGTCCCCGGCTGAGCCCGTGCTTCGCTTGACGATCGAGGTCCGGGCCGTGGATCGTGTGTCCAGGAGAGGACAGGAGGCGCTGCAACCGTGTCTGCGGGCAGGTCATGACCGAGGCTTCCGGGCTGGCCCGCGTGCTGACGTCGCGCCTGCAGGCATTGTGGGGGACCGCTGTCGAGGTCACCGGCGTCCGGCCGTTGCCCGGCGGCGCGAGCCGGGAGAGCTGGGACGTTCAGGTGCAGACGGCCAGCGACAATCAGCCCGGCGGCAATCAGCCCGGCGGCAATCAGCCCGGCGGCAACCAGCCCGGCGGCAACCAGCCCGGCGCCAATCAGCAGCGCCTCATCCTGCTCCGCGATGCTGGCGGCCGGGCCCGCCCGGACCGGAACGTGGCCGTCGAGGCGGCGGCGATGGTGGCGGCGAGAGCGGCCGGCGTGTCCGTGGCCAAGCTGTATGACTACGGAGCGGGCGCCCTCGGCCAGGCCTATCTGCTGATGGAGCACCTGGACGGGGAGACGATCCCGCGCCGGCTGCTGCGCGACGACGTATACGCCGCCGCGCGCCCCGGGCTCGCGTACCGCCTCGGGGAGGTCCTGGCGCGGATCCATCAGGTAGATCCCGATTCGATTCCGGGCCTACCCCGGGTTGACGCGCTCGGCCAGGTGACCGAGCTGTACGAGGCCTTCGCCGAGCCCCGGCCCGCGCTCGAGATCGGCCTGCGCTGGCTCGCCGAGCACCGGCCTCCGCCCGCCGCGGACGCGCTGGTCCACGGCGATTTCCGGACCGGCAACCTCATGGTCGCCCGTGACGGGCTGCGCGGGGTGCTCGACTGGGAACTCACTCACCGTGGTGACCCACGGCAAGACCTGGGCTGGCTGTGCACCAAGGCCTGGCGGTTCGGCTCGGTCAGCCCCGTCGGCGGGTTCGGCACGCGCGCCGACCTGATGTCGGGCTACGCCGCCGGCGGCGGCGCCCCTCCGGACGAGGAAACTCAGCGGTGGTGGGAGCTGTACGGCACCGTACGATGGGCGCTGCTCTGCCGCCGACAGGCCGAGCGGTACCTCGCCGACGCCGAGCCGTCGATCGAGCTCGCGGTGCTCGGCCGCCGTGTCTGCGAGCAGGAATACGACATCCTGCTCGCGCTGGGCTACGCCGCGCCGCTGACCGTGACCGATCCGCTGGAGGATCTCGAGGACCAGGCCGCCCCGCCCGCCGCACCCCATGACCGGCCGACCGGACCCGAATTGCTCCGGGCCGCCCGCGAGTTCCTCATCACCGAGGTCGGTTCCGGGGACGCCGCAGATCCGCGGCTGAGGTTTCACGCCCGGGTCGCGGCGAACGCGCTGCGGATCGCCGAGCGCGAGGCCATGCTGGCCGCCGGGCACCAGCTCCGCCACCGGACCAGGCTCGCCGTTCTCGGCTGCGCCGACGACGCCGGGCTCTGCGCGGCGATCCGGAACGGGTCGCTCGATCACCGCTTCGACGACGTCATCGCCGC